>RFQY01000306.1 GCA_009924775.1 Paracoccaceae bacterium
AACGCCAGCCTGGCGGTGTCTGGTGTTTACACGGCAGCTGATGACGGCGTGCTCAACCCCAACACGGTCAAGCTTGTGCCGGGTGCCATCATCCCTGTGGCCAGAAATGGCGGCCCCCAAGGCCCGGCTTTGCAAGCCCTGCCCCGCTCTGGCGACTTCAATGTCACCCAGCTTGTGATCAATGACTTGCGCTCCAACGTCAAGCGCATTCTGCTGGATGAATCGCTGCCACCTGACAACATGAGCGCCCGGTCGGCCACCGAGATTGTCGAGCGCATGAAGGAGCTCTCGCAGAACCTGGGTTCAGCCTTTGGCCGGTTGATCAATGAAACCATGATCCCGCTGGTGGCAAAGATCCTGGAGGTGATGGACGAGCGCGGCCTGATTGATCTGCCCCTGCGTGTCAATGGCCTGGAGGTCAAGGTCACCCCGGTGGCACCGCTGGCCAATGCACAGGCCATGGACGAGATCAACGCAGTGATGCAGTTCGCTCAATTGACCCAGCAGATGGGGCCAGAGGGCACTGTGGCCGTCAAATTTGGTGACATGATCGACTACCTGGGCGACAAGCTTGGCGTGCCGGCAGCCCTGCGCAATGACGCTGCCGAGCGTGCATTCTTGCTTGAAGAGCGCCAGGCCCAGCAAGCCCAGGCCATGGCTGCACAAATGCAAATGCAGCAAATGCAAGGCGGTGCCGCTGCCTTGCCAGCGCCTGCCGGGGCACCAGCATGAGCTGGGACGAGCTCGATGCCATTGGCCAAAACACTGACATCCGCGATGTCGAGCAAAAGCGAGAGGATCTCTCGCGCTTGATGCTTCGCGTGTTTGGCGACGAGGATGGCCAGAAGCTGCTGGCCTGGATGCGTGACATGTATGTGAATGTGCCCATCGCCGTGCCGGGCACAGATCCCTCGCATGCGTTCTTTGCCGAAGGGCAACGCAACGTCATCAGGGACATCGAGGCGCGGATCAACCAAGCAAGGAAACTATGAGCGATACAGCAACAGTCGAGCCCGGTGAAACCGGCCTACTTGACAACGTGCAAGTGACCGACGACACCAAGCCAGCAGACAATTCACAAAAGGTCGAGATTGACCACAAGGCCACACCAGCAGGCGCAGCCGAACCTGATGAGCCTTTAGAGCGGCCAGATTTTTGGCCAGAAAACTTCTGGAAGAAGGACTCCAATGAGCCCGATCTGGAGGGCATTGCCAAGTCTTGGGGCGATCTTCGCAAGATGATCAGCCAGGGCAAGCACAAGGCACCAGAGGGCGGCAAATACGATACCGCAACGCTGGGGGATGGCCCAGTGGCCGGGGCGCTCACAGAGTTCGCCGCCAAGTGGGGTTTGCCACAAGCCGCGTTTGATGAGCTCGCGCAGCGCACCATGGCCATCGCCGAGGAATCGGCAGGCCCAGCCATTGACACCAAGGCTGAGATCAAGGCACTTGGGCCAAATGGCCAGGCAGTGATCAACGGCATGGTTGACTGGGCTCGCGGCCTGGTCAACAAGGGCGTGTGGGGCAAAGATGACTTTGAAGAGTTCAAGATCATGGGCGGCACGGCCAAGGGCATGCGTGCTTTGCTCAAGATCCGCGAGGCTTACGAAGGTCGGGTGCCCATTGAATCAGCGCCCATTGAGGGGGCACCGTCCAAAGAGGAGCTCTACCAAATGGTCAATGATCCGAAATACAAAACCGACGCAGGCTATCGGCAAAAGGTTGAGCGCATGTTCCAGCAATTTGTCCAATAATCCAAGGTCTGCCCAAAAGGCAGTTGCCATTTGACCCGGCCAGGTGCCGGGTCTTTTTTTGTCCATTGCCCAATCGGGGGGTTGCGCTGTTGTAAAAAAGCCATACAATGCGCCCAAGGCCCACCGGGTAACCGACCCTTACCGCAGCGGATGCTGACGAGTGGCTGGCGCAACCAGCAAGCAATCGGCCCTGATTTTCAGGCTCACCGGCGCGAGAACCCAGTCCAACAACCGAATGAGGTATCCAAATGAGCGTTTCACTTTCTAACGCCTTTGTGACTCTGTTCGATGCAGAGGTCAAGCAAGCCTACCAAGGCAAAGCAATGCTTGTCCCGGCGGTTCGCCAGCGTCGTGGAGTCGAAGGTTCAACTGTCAAATTCCCCAAA
>RFQY01000307.1 GCA_009924775.1 Paracoccaceae bacterium
CGCTGCATCTAGGGGAATGGTGATGTTTGAGAAAGGCGCAAAAAACTTAATTACCGATGTCGCGGGCCTGTATGTCGGCCACGCTCAGGATGACGTGATCAAAACAGGAGTCACTGTTTTGACTGCCGAGCGCCCCTTTACGGCAGGGGTGCATATCATGGGCGGTGCGCCTGGCACACGGGAGACAGACCTGCTGGCCCCCGATCGATTGGTGCAGGAGGTGGATGCGCTGGTTCTCTCTGGCGGGTCTGCCTTTGGCCTTGATGCAGCCTCAGGCGTGATGGATGGCTTACGGGCCGCAGGGCGCGGCTTTGCAGTTGGCGATCAGCTTGTGCCAATCGTGCCCGCCGCAATTCTTTTTGATCTGATCAATGGCGGCGACAAAGCATGGGGTCAAAACCCCTATGCCAGCTTGGGACGTGTGGCGTTTGAGGCGGCATCCCCTGATTTCGCACTTGGGACAGTAGGCGCAGGAACAGGGACGCTGACCGCTAAACTCAAAGGTGGGCTTGGCTCAGCCTCGGCCACCTTTGACGGGATCACGGTGGGCGCTCTGGTCGCTGTCAACGCATTGGGCCGCGTGACAATGGGCGATGGCCCGCAATTTTGGGCAGCCCCGTTTGAAATGGGCCTAGAATTTGGGGGGCTTGGGACAGGGGCATTCGATCCATCCGCACGACCCTTGGTCAAGGGGCATCGGGACGGGGCCACCACCATCGCGATTGTGGCAACAGACGCCGCCCTGACCCAAGCGCAAGCCACCCGCATGGCCACCGCCGCGCATGATGGCATGGCGCGCGCGATTTACCCCGCGCATACGCCGATGGATGGGGATCTGGTGTTTGCTGCTGCAACGGGCGCGCAACCCCTTCGCGATCCGCTCATGGATACGCTGCATTTGGGGAACGCGGCGGCGCTTTGCCTCAGCCGCGCGATTGCCCGCGCGGTCTATGAGGCCACCCCTGCTGCGCATGATCTCCTGCCCACATGGGCCGAGAAATTTGGCTGATCACTCAAAAAGCCCCGTCTGCGCAGGCGGGGTAGGAACGGGCAACCCCAGATGCGCAAAGGCCGATTGCGTCAGCATCCGCCCCCGCGGGCTGCGCGCGATCAGGCCTTGTTGCAAGAGATAGGGTTCAACCACCTCTTCGAGCGCATCGCGGCTTTCGGAAAGGGCGGCTGCGAGCGTTTCAATCCCGACAGGGCCGCCGCCGTAAGACTCCGCAATCAGGCGCAAATACCGCCGATCTGCCCCATCAAGCCCGAGCTTATCGACCCCAAGCCGTGTTAGGGCGCGATCTGCAATCGCCGCCGTTACGCGGCCATCCCCCTCAACCACAGCGAAATCGACCACGCGGCGCAATAGCCTGCCCGCAATGCGCGGGGTGCCGCGGGCGCGCTTGGCAATCTCACGCGCGCCTTCCTCATCGGCAGGGGCGCCCATCAGGCGCGCGCCACGGGTCACAATCTGCTCCAACTCAGGCGTGTCATAATAGACCAGACGCGTGGGGATGCCGAACCGATCTCGCAAGGGTGTAGTCAACAGGCCCAAGCGCGTGGTGGCCCCGATCAAAGTAAAGGGCTGCAATTCGATGCGCACAGATCGCGCGGCAGGCCCCTCACCGATGACCAGATCCAGTGCAAAATCCTCCATCGCGGGATACAGCACCTCTTCGACTGCGGGGTTCAGGCGGTGGATCTCGTCAATAAACAAAACATCACGCGGCTCAAGATTGGTGAGGATCGCGGCCAAATCTCCCGCCTTTGCCAAAACGGGACCAGAGGTCATGCGAAAATTCACCCCCAATTCGCGCGCCATAATTTGTGCCAAGGTAGTCTTGCCCAAGCCGGGGGGGCCATGAAACAGCACATGGTCCATCGCCTCACCGCGCTTGCGGGCGCTTTCGATGAAAACCCGCAAATTCGCCCGCGCCTCGGCCTGACCGATAAACTCGGTCAGAAGTTCGGGACGCAAAGCGCGATCTTCGCGCAGATCATCCTGCGGGTGCGGATCAGGGCGCAATGTTGGATCAGGCGTGCTCATATCAATCCTTCGGGGCCAAGAGGCGCAGTGCCGCACGGATCAGCGCAGGGGTCGTGTCGGCCTCATCTGCCGCGCGCGCAACCGCAC
>RFQY01000308.1 GCA_009924775.1 Paracoccaceae bacterium
CGAACGCATCCGCCAGATCGAGGCGAAAGCCCTGCGCAAATTGAAGCATCCTTCACGGAGCAGGAAGCTGCGGAGTTTCTTAGATCAGTGATGCATGGCCTGCCTTGGCTTTTGTTTATCGCCAAGGCGCTATTGCTACGAAAATCGGCTTAAGGGGCCATTTTGCCCAAAATCTCCGCCGCCGCCGCATCGGGGCTGATTTTGCCCTCTGCCACATCACGCGCGCGGGCCTCAATGGCGGCGCGGATCGTCTGATCCTCGCGCAACCGCGCCAATAAACCCTCGCGCAATTCTGTCTCGAACCAATGCGCCGCTTGCGTGGCGCGGGTTTCTTCCCAGATGCCAGCCGCCTGCCGCCACTGCGCCAAATTCTGCATCTCGGCCCATGCTGTCTCAATCCCTGCCCCTTCAACGGCAGAAACAGGCAGCGCCTTGGGGAAACCTTCGGGGTCTTGCGGGCGCTTGCGCAACAACCGCAGCGCGCCTGCGTAATCGGCCACGGTGCGGGTGGCGGTGGCGCGCAAATCACCATCGGCCTTATTCACCAAGATCAGATCGGCGATCTCCATGATCCCGCGCTTGACCCCTTGCAATTCATCCCCGCCCGCAGGAGCCAAAAGTAGCACGAAAAGATCGCACATCTCGGCCACCATCGTTTCGGATTGACCCACGCCCACTGTCTCGATCAAGACCACATCAAACCCTGCCGCCTCGCAGAGCGACACCGCCGCACGGGTGCGGCGTGCCACGCCGCCGAGGCTTGCCTGACTGGGTGAGGGGCGGATAAAGGCAGACGGAACGCGCGAGAGCTGTTCCATCCGTGTCTTATCGCCCAAGATTGACCCGCCTGAGCGCGCAGAGCTTGGATCAACCGCCAAAACCGCCACGCGCAGCCCTGCATCGGTCAGCATCATCCCGAAGGCCTCGATAAAGGTGGATTTCCCAACACCGGGCGTGCCCGAGAGGCCGATGCGTAGCGCCTCACGCCCATGCCCACGCATCGCGTCCAAAAGTGTGGCCGCCTGCGCACGATGATCGGCGCGGCTGCTTTCGACCAAGGTCACGGCACGGGCAAGCGCACGGCGTTCACCTGCCAAAATCCGATCCTTGAGATCGAGAATGTCCAATTCTGCCGTCATCGGGACTGATTACTCCTTGACCTTACAAGGGCTTTTCTGCCTGTTCGGCCAAGCTACGTCCACCCCGAAAGACTTTTGCCGTCCCATGCGCCTGCCGATTGATGATATCCTGCCCGAACTGCTTGGCGCCCTTGCGCATGCGGGCCGTGCCGTTTTGCAGGCCCCGCCCGGCGCAGGGAAAACCACGCGTGTGCCACTGGCCCTGCTTGAAGCGGAGGCGGTTCAGGGTCGTATCCTCATGCTTGAACCCCGCCGTTTGGCCGCGCGTGCTGCTGCCGAACGCATGGCGCAAACCTTGGGCGAGGCGGTGGGGCAGACCATCGGCTACCGCATGCGGGGCGATAGCAAGACAAGCCCAACCACGCGGATTGAGGTTGTGACCGAAGGCATTCTCACCCGCATGATCCAAGAGGCGCCCGACCTACCCGAAATTGGCGCAATCATCTTTGATGAATTCCACGAGCGGTCGCTCAATGCTGATCTTGGTCTTGCCTTGAGTTGGGAATTGCGCGGCGCACTCAGGCCAGATTTACAGATCTTGATGATGTCCGCCACATTGGACGCGGCCCCTTTGGCGGCGCTCCTTGATAACGCGCCCCTCATCACGTCAGCGGGTAAAGCCTTTGAGGTGGTGACCCATTATCTGCCCGCCCCCCTGCCCAAGGAGACACGGCTTGAGCGCGCTATGGCCGATCTGATCCTGCATGCCTTGCACGAAACCGATGGGGGTATCTTGGCCTTTTTGCCCGGACAGGGCGAGATTGCCCGCACCGCAGCCCTGCTTGATTTGCCCCGCGCTATTCGCCTGCATCAACTTTATGGCGCAATGCCTTTGGCCGCACAGCGCGCGGCCATCACGCCCGAGGCAGACGGTGCGCGAAAATTGGTGCTTGCCACATCTATTGCAGAAACCTCACTGACCATTGCGGATATATCCGTGGTCATCGACAGTGGCCGTGCAAGGCGCGCGCGGTTTGACCCCGCCTCAGGC
>RFQY01000309.1 GCA_009924775.1 Paracoccaceae bacterium
CCAAGCGCCCCCCGGGATCGGCCGGTTGCACCCGCATCGGCCCCTCGAGCGCGCGCACCACAGGCACACCGCTGACATCGCGCACCATCAGCTTATACCCCCAAGCGCCAATGCCCAACGTCAGCGCCAGCGAAAGCGAGGCGCCCACAACATAGCTAAAGGAAAACCGCGGCGTTGCCTGCGCATAGCCGTAATTCTGCGTGGGGTAGCCCCCATCGGCGTAGTAATCTGCCATTTCTGCCTCGCTGCCGCGTGTGATACTTTGCCACTGCGGTCACTTGATGCCACTGCTCGCCCAGCGAGGCGCTTATTTTAGCGCATTTCTTCCGCCGGGGTGACACCAAGAATACCAAGACCTGCGGAAATAACAACGGCTACGGCGCGTGCCAGTGCAATTTTCGCTTGGCTTGTGGCCACATCGCCCTCTTGCAAGAAGCGCAGGCTGGCATCGTCGTTGCCACGGTTCCAAAGCGCGTGGAAATCTGATGCCAGATCATACAGGTAAAAGGCGATACGGTGCGGTTCGTTTCCGCGGGCCGCAATTTCCACCAGACGCGGCCATTCGGCCAATTTGCGCATCACGGCCTGTTCGGCCTCATGCGCCAGCAAGGACAGATCTGCGGCCTTCAACGTGGCATCGTCGGTGGCAATCCCGGCATCTGCGGCCTTGCGCAGCACCGATTGCACCCGGGCATGGGCATATTGCACATAGAAAACCGGGTTTTCCTTGGATTGTTCCAAAACCTTGTCGAAATCAAAATCCAAAGGCGCATCGTTTTTGCGCGTCAGCATATGAAACCGCGTCACGCCCGGACCAACCTGATCGACAACATCGCGCAGGGTCACAAAATTGCCCGCCCGCTTTGACATTTTGAACGGCTCGCCGTTTTTCCAAAGCTTCACCAATTGCGTCAGCTTGATATCCAGCGGCACCCGCCCCCCGGACAGGGCCGAAACAGCCGCCTTCATCCGCTTGACATAGCCGCCATGATCGGCGCCGAAAATATCGATCAACAGGTCATAGCCGCGCTCGACCTTGTCATAGTGATAGGCGATATCTGGGGCAAAATAGGTCCATGCCCCATCCGATTTCTGGATCGGGCGATCGACATCATCGCCATGTTCGGTGGATTTGAACAAGGTTTGTTCGCGCGGTTCCCAATCCTCGGGGGTTTTGCCCTTTGGTGGCTCTAGCACACCGCGATAAATCAGGCCCTTGTCGCGCAAAGTTTCGATTGCGGCTTCGATCAGGCCAGTGCCATAAAGCGATTTCTCGCTAAAGAAACGGTCCATCTCGACGCCCAGCGCCTTTAGATCGGCGCGGATCAGCGCCATCATCGCATCGGTCGAGAAATCGCGGATCTCAACCAGCCACACCTCTTCGGGCTGGTCCAAATAGGCCTCACCCACCTTTTCCTTCAAGGCTTGGCCAACCGGCACAAGATAATCGCCCGGATAGGTGCCATCGGCAAATTCCACGCTGCGGCCATGCGCCTCGAGGTAGCGCAGATAGACCGAGCGGGCCAAAACATCGACCTGCGCGCCGCCATCGTTGATGTAATATTCGCGCGTCACCTCGAAACCTGCGAAATCCAGCAGGCTGGCCAGCGCATCGCCAAACACCGCGCCGCGGGTGTGGCCCACGTGCAAGGGGCCGGTGGGGTTGGCGCTGACATATTCGACATTCACACGCTGCCCCGCCCCCATGGTCGAGCGGCCAAAGCCCGTGCCTTGCGCCAGCACATTGGCCACGACCCCTTGCCACAGGCTGGCAGAGAGGCGCAGGTTCAAAAACCCCGGCCCCGCCACATCAACGCTGTCAATGCGGGCATCGCTCTGCAGATGCGCGGCCAGTGTTTGGGCGATATCGCGGGGCTTTTTCCCTGCGGGTTTGGCCAATACCATGGCCGCATTCGTGGCCATATCACCATGCGCTGCATCGCGCGGTGGTTCCACCGCGACTGCTGCAAAATCAAGATCTGCGGGCAGATCGCCCGCAGCAACCATCTGGTTCAGGCTGTCAATCACCAGCCCGCGCATTTCGGTGAAAAGGTTCATTGCACCCATCCTTTCGTTCGCGCCGGGTTTAGCACCGCCACCGCGCAGGTCAATCTGATTGCGCGCCGCGCT
>RFQY01000310.1 GCA_009924775.1 Paracoccaceae bacterium
CCGTGGCACACCGAGGCCGACACCGCCTGTCGTGAGGCCGCCGCCCTGCGCCGCCGCATGACCGAGGGCGCCTGGATCGCAGACGCCGGGATGCGTCAGGCGGACTTCTTCTCTGCCGAGGTACGCGAATACCTCCCCGCCCCGGTGACGAGCCGGAACGCCGCCCTCAACGTGTGGTCGCAGATCGCCACCCTCTACGACGACGCCCCGACCGTCGAGGTCGCCGGGAACCCCGACCTCGGCGGCGTGATCACCCCCGACCTCTGGCCGATGCGGCAACAGGCTCACCTCCTGCAAGTCGCCGCCAACGAGTGCCTGATCCGTATCGACACCGAGGAGAGCGAGGGGATCGGGTATCGCGCCGTCCCCGTCGATACCGTCGTGCTGCGTGGCTACGGCAAGTACCCGGCGAACCGCGCCCCCTTCAACCCGTGCCGCCACCAGCCCGCCCGCGTCGAGGAGTGCCGCCTGCGCCTCTCCCCATCCGGTCAGGGGATGGTCTGGACATGGGAGGTCTGGGATGTGTCAGATCCGGAGGCGCCGCTGTTCAGCATCTTCGTCCCTGCCAAGACGACCGGAGCGGACGGAAAGGAACAGGACGGATGGGCCGACGCGACCGCGCACTATGCCGGGGAGGCTGGATGGCCCGCGCAGTATCGCGACGCCGAGGGGCGCCCCGTCCTGCCCTACGTCCTCTATCATCGCCGGGTATCAGACCGGCTCCTCGACCCGCTGACCGGGGCGGAGCTGGTCAACGGCACCCTCGACGCGTCCGCGCTCTGGACATTCTGGATGAGCGCCGTTCGGGACGGTAGCCACCCCCAACGCTACATCATGGACGGGCATGTCCCCGCGAGCGCGAACACTTCCGCCGGGGTCAGCAAGCTCGGCACCGACGCGATCCGCGCCTCGCCGCAGTTCATCCTGCCGATCCACGGCATCCGGCGCGGGGAGGAGTACACCAGCCCGAACGCTGGACAGTGGCAGCCCGCCGCCGATCCGGCGTCGCTGGCGACCTCGATTGAGGGCTACGAGGCGGGGCTGGCCGTCAGCGCGGGATTGTCCCCCGCCGATGTGTACCGTGGTACGTCGAACGGCTCCGGCTACGCGCTGGTAGTGTCGCAGAAGGGAAAGCGGGACATGCAGAAGAAGTTGATCCCGCCCTCTCGCAGCGGCGATCAGGTGCTTCTGGCAAAGGCCGCCGCGCTGCTCCAGGATCCCGCCCTGCCCGTCGATCCGGCGGCGTGGTCAGTCACCTATGGGATGATCGGGGTCAGCCCCGAGGAGATCCTGAAAGAGCAGCAGGTGATCAAAGAGGATCTCGCGCTGAAGCTCACCTCGCGCCGCGCCGCGATCCGCACCCGCAACCCGTCGATGACCGAGGCGCAGATTGACGCGCTGATCCAGGAGATCGACGAGGTCGAGGCCGACGACGGCGAGGACATGCCCGAGGATGACGCGGTGCTGACTGACCTGCTCACCCGCGCCCTGACCGCCGATCCCGTCGAGGCGCGCACCCTCACCCGCGAAGCCCTGGACATCCTCGGCGCCGATGTCGAGGAGGACGCCGCCGAGGAAGTGCCCGGCGCCGCCCCCGCCCCGAGCGCCGAGCCTGCCGCCGACGTTGAGGACATGCCCCCCGGATCTGACAATGCCAGTTGAGCGCGCAACCGCCAACGGGCGACCGGGCTACCGATGGGGGAAGGAGGGGAAGGTGTACACGTACACCCCCGGCTCCCGCACATCCCGCGCCCGCGCCTTTGCGGCTGCGACTCGGCAAGGGCAGGCCGCCCGCGCTGCCGGGTACGTCGAGCGCACCTTCACCCCGCCCGCCGCTGTCGCCGCCGCCGCCCGCGCCGCCCTGGATGTGCGCGCCGAGGCCGCCCCGTCCAATCGCGGCATGACCCCGGTAGGACTCGCCCGCGCCCGCGACCTCCAGAACCGCCGCCCCGTCTCCCTGGAGACGATCAAGCGGATGAACAGCTACTTCACTCGCCACGCCTCTGACAAGCAGGGCGCCACCTGGGCCGAGAAGGGCAAGGGCTGGCAAGCGTGGCAAGGATGGGGCGGGGACGCCGGGGCGCGGTGGGCGCGCTCCATCCTCGCCCGCTACGTTGACTGACCACCCAA
>RFQY01000032.1 GCA_009924775.1 Paracoccaceae bacterium
GCGCCAGCGCCGCCCGGTCATAGACCGGGGGTTTGCCCATGTTCAACTGTTTCTTGCGCTTCAAATCCAGCTCGGTCGGGGTTTCAAACGCCTCGTAAAACCGGCCCATCTGGCGCAGTTTCTGCGCCGCATCGGCGTAGCGATCTAGGCGTTTGGACTGGTATTCAATGCGGTCCCACGTCAGGCCCAACCATTCCAGATCGCGTTGGATCTGGTCGATATATTCCTGTTTCGAGCGCTCTTGGTCGGTGTCATCAATGCGCAGAATAAACGTGCCGCCCGCTTTGCGGGCAATCAGATAATTCATCAGCGCGGTGCGCAGGTTGCCCACATGGATATAGCCAGTAGGCGACGGGGCGAAACGGGTGGTGGTCATAGGATGCTCCTTGGTCCAGCGCCATGTGTCACATGGGCGGGGATTTGTCCAGAAAGCGCGGGGTCATCAACTGCGCGTGAGAAGGAAAAAAAAACTTCGTGGACAGGTTGCAATTTCACCCTACCACACACTTGTGGCGCTGTCGTTTCGCGCCGCCCAACACGGAGAGCACGCATGACGAACCCCACCCTGAACCGCCGCAGCCTGTTGGCAGGTGCCGCCAGCCTGCCCCTGGGCGCCGCCCTGGCCGGCCCTGCCAGCGCCGCAGCCGATATGATGGGCGCCAAAACCGCCCCCTTTAACCGCATCAAACTGGGCAGTTTCGAAGTGACCACACTGCTGGCAGGCACCCGCACGGTGCCAGACCCGCAAACCATTTTTGGCATGAATGTCAGCGCCGAAGAATTTGCCAATGCCTCGGACAGCGCCATGATCCCCACCGACCGGGCGCAGTTTTTCTTTACACCCACCGTGGTGAATACCGGCAGTCAGCTGATTTTGTTTGATACCGGCCTAAGCGGTGCAGGCACCAGCGCGGCCCTGCAGGCCGCAGGCTACAGCCCCGACCAAATCGATACCGTGGTGCTGACCCATATGCATGGCGATCACATCGGCGGGCTGATGAGCGATGGCACCCCCACATTTGCCAATGCCAGCTATGCCACCGGCGCGATCGAATTTGACACATGGGATATGTCCGGCAACGAAGGGTTCGAGAAAAACGTGCGCCCCTTGGCAGAGCGGATGCAAATGCTGAATGACAACGCCAGCGTGGCCAGCGGCGTGACCGCGATGTTGGCCGCCGGCCACACCCCCGGCCACATGACCTATATGATCGAAAGCGATGGCCAACAGCTGGTTTTGGGCGCCGATTTTGCCAACCACTATGTCTGGTCTTTGGCCTATCCCGACTGGGAGGTGAAATTCGACCGCGACAAGGCACAGGCCGCGGCCACCCGCCGCCGCCTGTTGGATATGATGGCCGCCGATAAAATACCCTTCATCGGCTACCACATGCCCTTCCCCGGTATTGGGTTTGTGCAAACCCGCGGCACAGGCTTTCACTATGTGCCTGCAAGCTACCAATTCATGATGGGCTAACGCCCCCCTTGGGCTGCAAGAAAATGCTTGCCTTGCAGCCCAAAGCGCGGCGTTCTTGGGGATAGAGACACAAGGACGCCCCATGCCCGCCACCCCCGAATTTGGCCCCAATTTTGGTATTGGCCACAATAGCCAAACCGCGCCAGATATGGCGTGGCGCAGCTATGCGTGGCGCCAAGCCAAACGGCAGGCGGGGCGCCAGCCATCGGCGCAGATGGTGCGATACCATATAGCGCGGGCGGGCGAATTGGGGATGGGCTATGCCACCTATGCCGCCCTGCACCGTATCGCTGGGCGCGACCCGGCCGGGCTGATCTTTACCCCCGATGGGCTGGGGCTGCGGCTGAAGCGACGGCTAGAACTGCCAGACAGCCTGCGCCGCTATTTGGCGCCGCTGCGTGGGTGCGCCTTGCTGGCGCTGGCCCCCTGCGGCGAGGATAGCGCCGCATTTTTGGAAGAACTGCGCGACGAAACCGCCCTGCCCTTTGCCGCAGCGGGCCAAATGCCCGCCGATGACGCGCCGTGGCAGGCCAAGGCACAGGCCGTGCGCGCCGCGCTAACCCCGCAGCGCCTGCCCGGCGCCGCGGTGGTTTTGATCGGCACAAAGCCACAGGATTTGGCGATGATGACCGCGGCTGGCTTGGCCGGGTTTATCGACCATGCCAGTTTCTTTGGCCTGTCATCTGCCGCCTAGAATGGCAGGGCCTATTCGGCCCAGTCCCACGGGCGGGTAAAGGCGCCCAGCACATGGCCCACCTCGTCGTCATGCAACACGCCGGTGCGGCCAATTTGGGCCACCAGCCCGCGCTTTTTGTCATCGATCACCGAGACCACCTGCGCATTCAGCCCCGCCTCGGCCAGCGCGGCGTTGTAAACGCGCGTGATGGCACGTTTGCGCAGATCGGGTTTGAACACTTTGCCAACGGCGGTTTTGGGCAGTTCGCCCAGCACTTCGATATATTTCGGCTGCGCTGCGCGTTCGTGCACATTGGTGCGGCAATGCGCTTCTAGCTCGGCGGCGGTGACGGTGCCGCCCGCCACCAGTTCGACATAGGCGCACGGAATTTCGCCAGCATGGGCATCTGGCTGGCCGATGGCGCCTGCAAAGGCCACATCGGGGTGCATCAACAACGCTTCTTCAATCTCGGCGGGGTCAATATTATGGCCACCCCGAATGATCAGGTCTTTGGCCCGCCCCGTGATCCACAGGTATTGATCGGCATCGATACGGCCCAGATCGCCGGTGCGCAGATATTTCCCGTGGTGATACAGTTTGGCGTTTTTATCGGCCTCGGTATAGGTATTGCCGGCGAACACACCGGGGCTGGAGATGCAGATTTCGCCAATCTCGTCGGTGCCACATTCCACCGGCGCGCCATCTACCTCTTTGAAAACACGTACATCTGTATAGGGGAAGCGAATGCCAACCGAGCCTACTTTTTTCTGCCCCTCGACCGGGTTCACGGTAACAAGGCAAGTGGCTTCGGTCAGGCCATAGCCCTCGACGATGGTGACATCTGTGGCGCTTTCAAAGCGCTTGAACAATTCCAAAGGCAGCGGCGCCGACCCAGAAAACGAGGTTTTCACGGTCGAGACATCGGCATCAACCGGGCGCTGCATCAGCGCCGAAATGGCGGTGGGCACGGTGATGATAAAGCTGACTTTCCAGCGTTCGACCAGCTTCCAAAAATTGTCAAACACCCCCTCGCCGCGGTAGCCCGCAGGCGTTGGAAACACCACATGCGCGCCCGAATAGATGCACGCCATCAAGATCACATGGCAGGCAAACACATGAAACAGCGGCAGCGGGCAAATGACGTTGTCTTCGGGGGTATAAAGCAGCGTGCCGCCCAACCAGCCATTATAGATAATGCCCGAATAGCGGTGTTGGGCCACCTTCGGCATGCCCGTGGTGCCACCGGTGTGGAAATAGGCGGCCACCCGGTCTTCGGTGCTGTCGGCAAAGTTTAGGCTGGTGGGTTGGCGGCGCAGTTCTTTGTTGAAATCCAGATAGGTGGCATGGGCCGTGCCGTCGTTTTTGGGGCGCACCAAGGGCACGATCCACGATTTTGGCGGCGTCAGATAGCGGTTTAAATCCACCTCTAACACATGGGTCACACCGGGGGCGTGGCGCACGGCCTCTTTGGTTTTTTGGCCCACGTCGGTTTTGGGAAAGGCCTTTAGCGTCACCACCACCTTGGCCTTTGTTTCGCGCAAAATCGCCGCGATTTGTTCCGGCTCTAGCAGCGGGTTGATGGGGTTTACGATGCCCGCAATCGCCCCGCCCAGCAGCGTCAGCGCGGTTTCGTTGCAGTTGGGCATAACCATGGCCACCACATCGCCCTCGCCCACGCCAAGGCTGCGAAACAGGTTTGCCGCTTGGCAGCTGCGCGCGTAAAGCTCGGCCCAAGTTAGGGTTTCGGCCTTGTCGGTGGGGCCAGAGAGCAGCTGAAAGCTGATCGCATTGCGGCCCCCATGCTTTTGCGCCGTGCCCGCCAACATTTGATGCAGCGTGACAGGCACCTCGCGGGCTGACCACGGCATTTCGTTTTCAATGGCAACCGTATCTGCGATAGATGCAAAGCCCATGTCGTTCCTCCCCTGAAACGGCGGGCGCGCCCACCATAATCCCACGTTTACTTTGGCCTGTAACCCCCTGCAGCGCAAGATCGGGGAAGCCACGTCAGCTTGCCAAAAGGGGCGCAGAAGCGCCCCTTTTACGCATCATTCATACAATTTTGGGTTATTTGCCCGCATCCGTCGGGATACGCAGCACCTGACCGGGGTAAATTTTGTCCGGATGGCTGAGCATGGGGCGGTTGGCCTCGAATATCTCGGGGTAGCGATTGGCGTTGCCCAAGGTCTTTTTGGCAATCGCCGACAGGGTATCGCCTTTTTCAACCGTATGAAACACGGCCGTGTCGGCCTCGGCGGCCTCGACCGTGGCCACACCTTCCACATTGCCCACTGCCAAAATCAGTTTTTCGCGTTCCTCCGCGCTGAGGCTGCCGCCCGAGACGGTCACTTTGTCGCCGTCAACGGTGATTTCCGCACCTTTGGCATCCAGCCCAAGATCGGCCACTTCTTTTTGCAGCATTTCTGGCGTTGGCGCCTCGTCTGCGCCCAGCCCCAGGCTTTTGCCTGCACGTTTTAGAAAATTAAACAGCCCCATTTCGGCCTCCCTCGTTACACATCACACAGGCTACAAGGTTGCCTAAGTTGGCAGCCATCACAAGGGGGAAAAGCCCAGCCCCCAGCCCCCTAGCTGCGCCAGACCAACAAGCGTTTTTCCAATAGCGCAATCAGCCAGCTGACCACCACGCCAAGGCTGGATAAAATCACCACCCCGGCAAACAGCCGCTCTAGGTCGTAAAGCGAGCCGGCCTCTAAAATATAGGCGCCAATGCCGTATTGTGCGCCCAGCATTTCAGCCGCCACCAGCAAGATGATACCAATAGACAAAGAAATGCGCAGCCCCGACAAGATGCCCGGCAAGGCGCCCGGAAGCACGATTTTGCGCACGATCGACCACCATTTCAGCCCAAAACTTTGCCCCATGCGCACCAAGGTGCGATCCACATTATCCACCGCCCCAAAGGTGGCCACCACCGTGGGGGTAAATGTGCCCAAGGCGATCAATGCGTATTTCGAGCCTTCGTCGATGCCAAACCAAATCACAAACAGCGGCAAAAGCGCGATTTTGGGAATGGGAAACAGCGCCGCCACCAAGGGCACCAGCCCCGCGCGCGCAAGGCTAAACAGGCCAATCATCACCCCCACGGCCACACCCGCCAGCACCCCCATGGCACTGCCCACCGCAAGCCGCGTCAACGAGGGCACGACATGCTGCAAAAACAACCCAGATTTCCACAGCTGCACCAAGGTGGCCACCACATCGCTTGGGCGCGGCAGGGTCAAATTAGAAATCCAGCCCGCGCGCGTGCCCCATTCGATGACCAAAATCAGCACGACAAACACCGCCACCCCCACACCGCGCAGGCGCTGGGGGCGAAAGCCGCCACCACGAAAGGGCACGGGGGCGGGCGGCGGGTTATGCATCGGCCAGCTCTTGATCGGCGGCCAAGGCCTCGTCGCGCATCAAGGCCCACAGACGCTCTTGCGCGGCCTGCAGCACCGGGTCGGCCAAGGTGCGCTGATCCAGCGGGATGCGCAGATGCATCACCTCGCGCACCCGGCCCGGGCGGCGCGACAGCACCACGATTTGATGGCCCAAGCGCACCGCTTCGGCCAAATTATGCGTCACATAAACGGCAGTGAACGGCGCACGCATCCACAGACCCACCAGATCGTCGATCAATAGCTCGCGGGTTTGCGCATCAAGCGCCGATAGCGGCTCGTCCATCAACATCACCGCCGGGTTCACCGCCAAGGCGCGCGCGATGGCCACGCGCTGTTTCATACCGCCCGACAATTGCCGCGGCAGGGCCTTGGCAAAATCGCTGAGTCCGGTGCGGGCCAAAACATCGGCAACCCGCGCCGCACGGGCCGCGGCATCCAGCGGGTGATCTTCCAACACCAGCCCGATATTTCCCGCCACGCTGCGCCACGGCAGCAAGGCAAAATCTTGAAACACAAATGTCAGCGGGTTCAGGCAATCGGGGGGCACATCGCCACCTTGCAGCACATGGCCCGCGCTGGGGCGTTCTAGCCCACCGATCATGCGCAGCAGCGTAGATTTTCCACACCCCGAGGGGCCGACCACGCACATGATTTGCCCAGATGGCACCTGCAGCGTGATATCCGACAGCACGTTTACCGTATCGTAGCTGTGGCTTAACCGCTCTATGATAAGATCCATGGCACCGCCCAATATCGCGGGGTGCGCCCAAGGCACACCCCAAGTTCCGCCACAAAACGTTCAGCCGCAAAAGGCTGATCTAGATGGTGCTGACGTAAGAGCTGTCTACCAGCATATCCATGCTGATGGTGTCTTTTACCAACCCTTCGGATTTGAACCACCCCAGCTGGTCGCTGATCGAGCTCATGTTCAGCGCGCCATCTTTGTTGATACGCATAGCGCCATTCACGATGCCGGGCTTGGCCTTTTCATATTCGCGGTCTGTATAGACGTATTTATGAATCAGCTTCACCATCTCTTCGGCCTCGTCGGCCGAGGTGGTTTTATCCACCAATGCGGCATTGAAATCATCCGCGCCCTTGGCAAAGGCGGCCAAGAAAGCCTGGGTTTTCGCGCGCTCGTTGGCGGCATTGGCCGCCGAGGTGAAAACCGTGGTAACCTGATAATTGGGGATGTAATCGGCCACATCCCCGATGATATGCACCGCCCCCGATTTGGCCAAGGGTTTCGCGATATGGGGCACGATCGACCAGCCATCGATCTGCCCAGATTTCAGCGCACCAATCACCGCACCGGTTTTTTGCAGCGGTGTATATTTCAGCGAGATCCCTTCGGCCGCGGCAATTTTCGCCCCCATATAATGGAAAGACGAGCCCGCCTGCGTCACGCCCCATGCCTTGCCATCCAGCGCCTTTGGCGTGGTCACGCCGGCCTTGAACGCTGCGTCAGACACCAGAATTTTCTGCCCATCAATGCCCTTTTCCTCGGACAGGGCCCCGCCAATGACCTTGGTTGCGCCCTTTTCGGCAAGGCTGATCAACCCCCCGGAAATGGCGGTAACGGCATAATCGGCGTCGCCGCTGGCAATCGCCACGGCCATGGGCTGGGCGGCTTGGAAGAACTTGAATTCTACATCCAGCCCCGCCTCGGCAAAATAGCCCCGCTCGAAGGCCACGAAACTGGCCGCGTGGCTGGTAAATGCCAAGGCACCCACCGTAATCTTGGAATTGGCGGCCAAGGCAGGCGTGCCCAGCACGGGCAATGTAGCCGCCCCTGCCAACAGGCCCATGGCGTGACGCCGCGAAAATTGGGTCATTTGATATCCTCCCTTTATCCCTTTTGGGGCAATGTTTGACTACCGGGTCAATAAAATCAAGCCGCGACATGCAGGCCGCTTGCCCGAAGCGGCCGAAGCGCTTAAACCAACGCCCGCGAGACAGGAAGGAAATCACATGGCCAGAAACGACGCATCCGCCGCCGCCGAGCGCGAAAAGTCGAAGCGCGTAGGCGCGTTAAGCAGGCTATGGCCGTTTCTTAACCCCTATCGCACGTTGGTGGGCGGGGCCGCACTGGCGCTGGTGCTGACCGCCTGTGTTTCGTTGATCTTGCCCATGGCCGTTCGCCGCGTGGTCGATAACTTTGGCACCGCCGATGCCGCGCTGTTGAACCTTTATTTTGGCGCAGCCATGGGGCTGGCGGGGCTTTTGGCTGTGGGCACGGGCCTGCGCTATGCGCTGGTCACGCGGCTGGGCGAGCGGGTTGTGGCCGATATCCGCATGGCCGTGTTTGACCGCATTATCGGCATGAGCCCGGCCTTTTTCGAACGTATCATGACGGGCGAGGTGCTAAGCCGCATCACCACCGACACCACGCTGATTTTATCTGTCATCGGCTCGTCCATTTCGGTGGCGCTGCGCAATGTGCTGATTTTCTTTGGCGGTCTGGCGCTTATGCTGCTGACATCGGCCAAATTAACCGGGCTTGTGCTGCTGATCGTGCCAGCGGTGATTGTGCCCATTCTGACCTTGGGGCGCAAATTGCGCGGGCTAAGCCGGGAAAACCAAGACTGGATCGCCGCCTCGTCTGGCAGCGCATCCGAGGCACTGCTGTCGGTGCAGGCGGTGCAGGCCTTTACCCATGAAAAAGAAACCCGCGATACATTTGCCGTTGTCACGGAAAAAAGCTTTGATGCTGCACGCCGCCGCATCACAACCCGCGCGGTGATGACCGTGATCGTGATCTTTTTGGTCTTTTCAGGCGTGGTGGGTGTGCTGTGGATTGGCGCCAATGACGTGCGCCAAGGCAGCATGAGCGCGGGCGCCTTGGTGCAATTCGTCATCTATTCGGTGATGGTTGCAGGGGCCGTGGCCGCGCTGTCGGAAATCTGGGGCGAATTGCAACGCGCCGCCGGCGCCACGGAACGGCTGGTGGAATTGCTCGATACCGAAGACGCGGTGCAAGACCCCGCGCAGCCCGCACAAGTGCCAAACCCAGTGCGCGGGCAAATCACATTTGAGGGCGTCAGCTTTCAATATCCGGCGCGCCCCCAGCAATCGGCGCTGGATGGGATCAATCTGGTGATCGAGCCGGGGGAAACCGTGGCCTTTGTAGGCCCCTCTGGGGCGGGCAAAACCACCATCATTCAGATGATCCAACGCTTTTACGATCCGCAAGCCGGGCAAATTTTGCTGGATGGTGTCGCCCTGAACGCCATGGCGCGCGAAGATTTCCGCCGCCATATCGCGCTGGTGCCCCAAGACCCGGTCATTTTTGCCAGCACCGCGCGCGAAAACATCCGCTTTGGCCGCCCCGATGCCAGCGATGCCGAAGTGGAAGATGCAGCCATTGCCGCCGCCGCGCATGATTTCATAAAGGCCCTTCCCGATGGCTATGACAGCCAAGTGGGCGAACGCGGGGTGATGCTGTCGGGCGGGCAAAAGCAGCGTATCGCCATCGCGCGCGCCATTTTGCGCGATGCCCCCGTGCTGCTGCTGGACGAGGCCACCAGCGCGCTGGATGCCGAAAGCGAATTGGCAGTGCAGCGTGCGGTGGATGTGCTGGCGCGCGGGCGTACCACGTTGATCGTGGCGCACCGTTTGGCAACGGTGAAAAAGGCCGACCGCATCGTGGTCATGGACCAAGGCCGCATCGTGGCCCAAGGCACCCACGACGCGCTGGTGGTCGAGGGCGGGCTATATGCCCGGCTTGCGCGGCTGCAATTCACCGATGGGCAAAGCAGCGCCGCCTAATCAAACCCCAAATAGCTGGGCCGCAACACCACAACGGTAGGGCGGCTTGGCAGGGTGCGCAGTGACACGGTCAGGGCGTTTTCGCCCCGATCGACAATATCAAACCCTTCGGGCACCTCCTCTAGAAACTCTTGCAAGCTCCAGTCGCTGAACCAATGCATCGGAATAATCACCGAGCTGCGCAAGCGTTCGATCACCTTTAGCATGGTGGGCAAATCCAGCGTCATACCGCCATCCACCGCCGCCATCACCACATCAAGCCGCCCAAGGGCTGCGTAATCTTCGGGGTCCGGTTCGTGGTGCAGATGGCCCAAATGCCCCACGCACAGGCCCCCCACCTCGAATATAAAGATCGAGTTGCCATTGGGTTCGGGCCCATCGCCAAAGGGGCTGCGGATATCGGTGGGCACATTGCGCACCAAAACTTCGCCCAGATCCAGCCAGTGCTTGGCCGCGTCACCATAGCCATCGCCCCAGCCGCGCAGCACATGGGCGATGGCCGGGTCTGGGCTGGGGGTCCAGTGGGTGGTGTGGGCGTGGTTCATGGTGACCACATCGGGGATCAGATCAACATTGCCGATAAATCCCGTGTAATCGGTCACCATGTTCAGCCCACCGGCGGTTTGCAGCAAAAACTGCGCGTGGCCCACGTAACTGATGCGCAAACTATCGGCAGGCACGGGCGCGGCGTAGCTGGCCTTGTGCAGGTATTGCAAGCCCGGTGCGCTGTCGGCGATGGCAATGCAATGGCTGGCACGGCGGGTTTGGGCCTCGGCCGGCGGGGGGGGCAGCAACGTGGCCCAGACCCCCAGCAGCAGGGCGGTCAAAGCGATGGGTTTGATCAGCATGGCGGGCACCTCCTGAACAAACGATAGCGCAATTCGCCGCCAACCAAACTAACAGCCGCGTGATCTGCCCTTAGCCCACATCGGTGCGCCCGCGCCGATCAGCGCGCAGCATGGCGTAAAGCACATGGGTGCGCCACCGCCCGTTGATCTGCAAATAGCTTTGCGCCACGCCTTCGTATTTGAAGCCGCATTTTTCCAGCACCCCGCGCGAGGCGGCGTTTTCTGGCAAGCAGGCCGCTTCCAGCCGCGAAAGCCCCAGCTGCTGAAAGGCATAATGGGCCATCGCGGCCAAGGTTTCGCGCATGTAGCCTGCCCGCGCATAGGGCTGCCCCACCCAATAGCCCAAGGTGCCCGCCTGCGCCGGGCCACGGCGGATATTGTCCAAGGTGATGGCGCCAAGCAGCGCCTGATCTTCGCGCCGGATCAAAAACAACGGAACCGCAGAGCCATTGGCAATAGAGCGCTGCGCCCAATACACCCGGTTGGTAAAGCCTTTGCGCGTCAGGTGGTCGTCGGCCCAGGTGGGTTCCCATGGGGTTAGGAAATCGGCGCTTTCGCGGCGCAGCGTTGCCCAGTCACGAAAATCACCATGCTGCGGGGCACGCAGTGTCAAACGCTCGGTCTCGATGCGGACCTTACGGCGCCCCAGCAGCATCAGGCAGCGCGCCGCGCCTTCAGCGCGTCCCAATCAGGCGCCCCGCTGACCGGGCCATAAAGTGCCAAAGCCATGGGGGCTGCACAGGCCATTTGGGCCGCCATCGCCCGCACATCCGCCAAGGTAATGGCATCAACCCGCGCGACCACCTCGTCCAGATCGGGCACGCGCCCCCAGATTTGCAGCATACGCGCCATGCGCTCGGCCCGCGACGAGGGGCTTTCAAGCCCCATCAACATACCAGCTTTCATCTGCGCCCGCGCGCGTGCGATTTCAGCCTCGGACAGGGTATCGGCTGCGCGCTTTATCTCGTCCAGCGTCAACAGCGCCAATTCCCCCAGATCCTCGGCCGAGGTGCCGGCATAGATCGTCATCATACCCGTGTCAGAATAGGCGCCCGCCTGCGCAAAAATCGTGTAGCACAGCCCGCGCTTTTCGCGAATTTCTTGGAACAAACGGCTCGACATGCCGCCCCCCAACGCGCTGCCCAGAATTTGCGCGGTATAGATCGCGCCATCCGTCACCCCGGGCCCTTCGAAGGCCAGCGCAAAATGCGCCTGCTCTAGCGCCTTTTCCACCCGCATTTCCCCACCCTGAAAGCGGGCGGGCGCAAAGCTGGTGGGCGCCACCGGCGCCAAGGCGCCAAAAATATCTTCGGCCATGCGCACAATTGCATCGTGGTCTACAGCCCCCGAGGCCGACAGCACCATTTGCCCCGGCGCATAATGCTGCGCCACAAAGGCCTGAAAATCTGCCTTGCCAAAGGCGCGCACGCGTTCGACCGGGCCCAAAATGGTGCGCCCGATGGGCTGGTCGGGGTAGGCCTGTTCTTGCAGCCAGTCAAAGATCACATCATCGGGTGTGTCCAAGGCCTGCCCGATCTCTTGCAAAATAACGCCCCGCTCGATTTCAATTTCGCGCGGGTCAAAAACCGGGTTCAAAACGATGTCAGAAATCACATCCAAGGCCAGCGGCACATCTGCCCCCAGCACGCGCGCGTAATAGGCCGTGGCCTCGCGCGAGGTATAGGCGTTGATGTAGCCGCCCACATCTTCGATGGCTTCGGCAATCTCTAATGCACTGCGCCGCTGGGTGCCCTTGAAGGCCATATGTTCCAGAAAATGGGCGATGCCATTTTGCTCGACACGTTCGTTGCGCGCACCGGCCAAAACCCAAATGCCCACAGCTGCAGATTGCAGCCCCGGCATGTGTTCGGTGACGATGCGAAAGCCATTGGCAAGGGTGTGGGTTTGAACTGTCACGCTGTGATACGCCCGGAAATCAAAGTTTCGATGGCGGCCAGATCGTTGGCCACGGGGGTTACGCGTTCGGGCCGATCAAAAAGATCGGCCATGCGCGGTGGCAATGCGGGGTGCAGGCCGGTGGCGGCCTCGACCGCTTGGGGGAATTTTGCCGGATGCGCCGTGGCCAAGGTGATCATCGGCACGCCCGGTTGCAGATGCTCTTCGGCCACTTTCACACCCACCGCCGTGTGCGGGCATAGCACCTCGCCCGTGCTGGCGCGCAGCCGGGTGATGGTGGCCTGTGTGTCCGCCTCGTCGCAGCGGCCCGAATCAAAGCTTTCACGCAGCGCTTGCAGCGCGCCTTGGCTGACAGAAAAACCGCCGCCCTTCAGGTCGTCCATCAGCTGCGCCACAGCGCCGCCATCGCAATCATAGGCGTAATAAAGCGCGCGCTCGAAATTCGACGATACCTGAATATCCATCGACGGGCTGATCGAGGGGATCACCCCATCGGGCACGTATTGGGCCGATTGCAAGCAGCGGTGCAAAATGTCGTTTTGGTTGGTGGCCACCACCAAACGATCAATCGGCAAGCCCATTTTCTTGGCGATGAAGCCTGCGAAAACATCGCCAAAATTGCCGGTAGGCACCGTGAAGCTAACCTTGCGATGCGGCGCGCCCAAGGCCACGGCCGAGGTAAAGTAATACACCACCTGCGCCAGCACCCGCGCCCAGTTGATCGAGTTCACCCCCGCCAATCGCACGCCATCGCGAAAGGCAAAATCGTTGAACATATCTTTTACCCGCGCTTGGGCATCGTCGAAATGCCCATCGATGGCCAAGGCATGAACATTGGCCTCGCTTGGGGTGGTCATTTGGCGGCGTTGCACATCCGACACGCGGCCATGGGGATACAGAATGAACACATCCACCGCGTCCAAACCACGAAACGCCTCGATCGCGGCCGATCCGGTATCGCCACTGGTGGCGCCCACAATGGTCACCCGCTTGCCCGAGCGTGCCAAAGCCGCCTGAAACAGCTGGCCAATCAGCTGCATGGCGAAATCTTTGAAGGCCAAGGTCGGGCCGTGAAACAGCTCGAGCAGGAAATGCCCTTGATCAAGCTGCACCAAGGGCGCGCGCGCGGCATGGCCAAAGCCTTGGTAGGCACGCGCGATGATACCCCGAAATTCGGCTTCCGTGAACGTGTCGCCGATAAAGGGCCACATCACACGAAAGGCCACCTCTTCGTAAGACTGGCCCGCCATGGCGGCAATCTCTGCCGCAGTCAGGGTGGGGATGGTTTCGGGCAAATACAGCCCACCATCGCGGGCAAGGCCCGTCAACATGGCCTCTTCAAAGCTAAGAACGGGCGCTTGGCCACGGGTAGAGATATAGCGCATCGGCGTCAGGCCTTTGTCTTTGGGCGGCGGTTTCGCCACAGAAAATAAAGGGTCATGGCCGCCCATACGACGGCCAGCGAATACCACGTAATCGCGTAATTCAAGTGATCGTTTGGAATGGCGCTGCTATCCACCGGCAAGGGGGTCACGCCCGCCTCGGCCGGGCTGATTTGGCGCGCCACAACCAGCAGCGGGCGGGTCTGCAATTGCGCCGCCATTTGCGCCACATCGCGCGCAAACCACGTGTTGCCCGCCACATCGTTTTCCGGGGTGGCGCTGTTGCGATCATCGGGCCAATGCAGATTGCCCGCCACCTGCACCTGCCCCACGGGCAAGGCGGGCATGGGGGCGGCAACTTGCACAAAGCCGCGATCCACCAGCACCGGGCCAATTTCGGTGTCTAGCGCAGTAATCAGGCGATAGCCGGCGCCGATCTGCTTTTGGCTGACCAGCACGCGCAGTGTTTGCCCCGCGAACTGGCCCTGCAACGCAACCGGCTGATAGCGGTCTTTCACCGGGTCAGGGGTGGTGGGCACCGGCAGTGGGGCGGCGGCAATGCGCGCGTCAATATCGGCCAGAATCGCCTGTTTCCATTGCAAACGCTCCAGCTGCCACGTGCCAAGCCATAGCAGCACGGCAATGCCAGCGATGCCAAAACTAAGGGGGGCAAGGATGCGCAACATTCAGCGGGCCAATCAGTGTAACGGCAAAGGGCGCGCCCACATGGCGCGCCCCGCTTTGTTAGGGGTTATGCGGGAAAGTTCAACCGCAAAGCCGCAGCGGCGCGCTTATGCGCCCCAGATGTAAACGGCCGCGAACAAGAACAGCCACACCACATCCACAAAGTGCCAATACCAAGCGGCAGCCTCGAAACCCACGTGCTTTTCTGGGGTGAAATGCCCGCGCGTCAGGCGCAGCAAGCACACGAACAAGAAGATGGTGCCAACGATCACGTGGAACCCATGAAAGCCCGTGGCCATGAAGAAGTTGGCGCCATAGATGTTGCCAGAAAAGCCGAACGAGGCGTGCGAATATTCATAGGCTTGGAAGCCGGTGAAGATTGCCCCCAGCGCAATGGC
Organism: Paracoccaceae bacterium; assembly: GCA_009924775.1. Lineage (GTDB taxonomy): Bacteria > Pseudomonadota > Alphaproteobacteria > Rhodobacterales > Rhodobacteraceae > CAJXSO01. The sequence goes on from RFQY01000032.1 coordinate 14,555, forward strand.
CAGAATCAGGCCCCATTTCATGTCTTGGCGGTTGTTCTCGTGCACCAGCGCGTGGTGGGCCCATGTGGCCGCAGCGCCCGAGCATAGCAAGATCAGCGTGTTGATCAGCGGCAGGTGCCAGGGATCGAATGTTTCGATGCCTGCAGGGGGCCAAACGCCGTCGATTGCGGGGCTTTGCAGGCCCATCGGATACATGGCGTGTTTGAAGAACGACCAAAACCAAGCCGCGAAGAACATCACCTCGGACATGATGAACAAGATAAAGCCATAGCGCAGGCCGATTCGGACAACGGGGGTGTGATCACCCACTTGGCTTTCGGCCACAACATCGGCCCACCAGCCGAACATGACGTATAGCACGCCAACAAAGCCAATCAGAAACACCCAAGGGCCACTGTCGTGCATCCATTTTACGGCGCCAAACAGCATGACAAACCCTGCCAGCGACCCAAGAAGCGGCCACAGCGAAGGGGGTAGAATGTGATAATCGTGATTTTTTGCATGCGCCATCGCGTTTCCCTCGTTGGCAGTTCTTTTTAGTTTACAGGTTTCGGGTCGGGGCTGCCCAGTGCCGCATGGGCCTCGGGCAGCTCGATTTCGTGAAATGTATAGCCCAAAGTGATCACCGGAACAAACTTGGCGTCGCGGTCATCGACGATTTCTGGGTCTACAAAAAAGGTAACGGGCATTTGCACCCGCTCGCCGGGCTGCAACACCTGCTCTTCAAAGCAGAAGCAATCGATCTTGCTGAAAAAGCCGCCCGCCTCGTAGGGGGCCACGTTGTAGCTGGCGCTGCCGGCCACCACACGATCGGTTGGGTTATAGGCCTCGTAAAAGGCAAGGCCGGTTTCGCCGATCCGCAGCTCCATCTCGCGCTGCATGGGCTTAAATTCCCACGGCATGTCGCGCTCTTTCGAGGCGTCAAAACGGATTTTGATGGTCTTATCCAAAATCACATCGCTGCCAGTGGCGGCCACGCCGGTAACACCGCCAAAGCCTGTGACCCGGCAAAACCAATCGTAAAACGGCACCGAGGCCCAAGCCAAACCGCCCATCAGCACCACAACGCCCACGGTTTGTGCCACTGTCTTTGTTTTAGGGTCCATCGCCATGCATCAACTCCCTTCGGTCTGGGTGCCGCGGGGCGGTTCGAAATCGCCGCGCGTAACCTTGACCACAGTCAGGCCGAAGACGATGAAAATAAACACCGCCAATGTCAGCCCAACGCCAATGTTGCGTCCCTTGCGCCGTGTATGCAGTTCATGTGGTTCACGAAAACTCATCACCAGCCCCCCATGCCCCAAGGCGCCAATGCCGCCTCGGCCAAAATTGCGCCAAAATGGGCAAACAGATAGAGCAGTGACAGTTTGAACACCTGCTTTTCGGTCTTGTAATTATCAGCCTCGGCTGTGGCCTCGTCGCGCAGCCAGATGCGCACGGCGCCCCACAGGAAAGCCGCGTTCAAAACAACGGCCACAGTCAGGTAAATCCAGCCGCCAATTGCGGTAAAGGCGGTGCCAACAGCCAAAGGCGCCAGCAACAACGTGTAGGCCAGAATATGGCGCCGGGTCACGCGCTTGCCATGGGTGACGGTCAGCATCGGCACGCTGGCGTTTTCGTAATCCGAATTGATAAACAGCGCCAAGGCCCAGAAATGCGGCGGGGTCCACATGAAGATCAGCGCAAACATCAGGGCTGATTCTAGCGTCACATCGCCGGTGACCGCCGCCCAACCGATCATCGGGGGAAAGGCCCCAGCCGCGCCACCGATAACGATGTTTTGCGGCGTCCAGCGCTTTAGCCACATCGTGTAAATGACGGCATAGAAAAAGATGGTGAATGCCAGCAATGCTGCGGCCAACCAATTGGTTGCCAACCACAAAAACACCACAGACATCGCAGACAGCGTCAGCCCGATGGCCAAAGCCTCGTCTGCCATAACCTTGCCAGCGGGCACGGGGCGCTTTGCGGTGCGCCGCATCAGCTTATCAATATCGGCGTCCCACCACATGTTCAGCGCACCCGAGGCCCCAGCCCCGACCGCAATGAACAAAATCGCGCAAAACGCGATAAACGGGTGCACATAACCCGGCGCGGCCAACAGCCCCACCAGCGCCGTGAACACAACCAGCGACATAACACGCGGCTTTAGCAGCGCGACGTAATCGCCAAACCCTGCCTCGGGCGTGGCTTCGCGGGTGTTTAAGGTGGCGTCGCTCATGGCTGTCCTGAAAATTGGGCGCTGTGCGGCGGGTTACGGATAAAGGCGGCCTGCACGCGGGTGAAACGTGCAGGCCGGATGGGGGGTGATCAGTCGGCCATTGCCACCTGAACAGATGCCGGCTTGCCGGCATATTCTTCGATCGCGCCTTTCAGCCAATCGTCGTATTCGGCCTCGGACACCACTTTGACCGTGATGGGCATATAGGCGTGGTCTTTGCCGCACAGTTCCGAACATTGGCCAAAATAGATGCCTTCTTTTTCGGCCTTAAACCACAGCTGTGCGATACGGCCGGGCACCGCGTCTTGCTTGACGCCAAAGGCGGGAATGGTCCAGCTGTGGATCACATCCGCGCCGGTTACGTCCATCACCACAACCTTGCCCACGGGAACAACCACTTGGGTGTCGGTGGCCAGCAGGTATTCATCTGGGTTGTAGCCATACGATTCCAGATCTTCACGGGCCAGCATGAAGGATTCAAAGCCAAACTCGTGGTCGGTATATTCGTAGCCCCAGTACCACTGGTAACCGGTCACCTTGATGTGAATGTCGCCTGCGGGGATTTCTTGCTGCTTAAACAGCACCGGCAGCGAGAAGGCACCGATAAACACCAGAATCAGAATCGGCCCCACCGTCCATGCAATTTCCAGCGGTGTGTTGTGGGTAAAGCTTGCCGGCGTTGGGTTTGCGCGGCGGTTAAAGCGCAAAATCACGATGGCCAGCAACACGCAAACCAAGATCACGATTGCGCCGATGATGTAATTGATCATGCCGTCCAGCCACTGAAGGTCGCGGGCCAGTTCGGTTGCGGCGGGCTGAAAGCCCAATTTGCCGTCTACAGGCTTGCCAACAAGGGTCTCTTGGGCAAAAGCAGGCATTGCGGTAATGGCGGCCAGTGCTGCCATGAAGCTTGAAATAAGTCGCATAAGTCACCCTGATCGGTTGAACTATCGTTCGTTGTTGCCTTTGGCCCACTCTTGCGCGCAGAACGAAGGCCGTTGTTTTGTCGCCGCTAAAAACCATATTCTGAAGCCTAGGACAACAAAACCAGTTGCGGCAAACGGACGCTTTTTTGACATAGATCAATTCGCGCAACACCCGCAAGACAGGAAAAAGCCAAATGCCAGATATCTCTTTTCGCCCATTCGACACCATGCTGGACGAGGGGTTGGCATTGAAACTGCTGCAAAATGCCGTCTCGGGTGCCGATGATGGCGAATTATTCTTGGAACGCCGCCGCGCCGAGGCGCTGGTGTTCGATGATGGCCGCGTCAGCACCGCCAGTTATGATGCCAGCGAAGGCTTTGGCCTGCGCGCGGTGTGCGGCGCGGTGACGGGTTATGCCCATTCCAGCGAAATATCCGAACCCGCCCTGCGCCGCGCGGTGGCAACCGCACAACTGGCGGTGGGGGATGGTGGGGGCAGCTTGGCCATTGGGCCCGCACCCACCAACAGGCGCCTTTATACCGACGAAGACCCCATTGCAGGCGTCAGCTTTGCCGCCAAGCTGGACACGCTGCGCGAGATCGATGCCTATACCCGCGCGCTGGACCCAAGGGTTGTGCAGGTCAGCGCCACCATCTCTGCCGCGCTGCAAGAAATCGAAATCCTGCGCCCCGATGGCACCCGCATGCGCGATGTGCGCCCAATGAGCCGGGTGAATATCACCGTCATCGTCGAGGAAAATGGCCGCCGCGAACAAGGCAGCAGCGGTGGCGGCGGGCGCTATGGGCTGCAGGGGCTGGTGGCCCCGGGCGATTGGCACCCCAAAGCCCAAGAAGCGCTGCGCATCGCGCTGGTCAACCTTGGCGCCATTGACGCCCCTGCTGGGGTTATGGATGTGGTCTTGGGCCCCGGCTGGCCCGGTATTTTGCTGCACGAGGCCATTGGCCACGGGCTAGAGGGCGATTTCAACCGCAAGGGCAGCTCGGCTTTTGCCGGGCTGATGGGCCAACGCGTGGCCGCACCGGGCGTGACTGTGCTGGATGATGGCACCCTGCCCGACCGGCGCGGCAGCATCACCATCGACGACGAAGGCACGCCCAGCGCCCGAAATGTGCTGATCGAAGACGGTATTTTGGTGGGCTTCATGCAAGACCGGCAAAACGCCCGGCTGATGGGCGTGGCGCCCACCGGCAATGGGCGGCGCGAATCTTATGCGCATGCCCCAATGCCGCGCATGACCAACACCTATATGCTGGGGGGCACGGCCAACCCCGATGATATTGTGGCAGATCTGAAAGATGGCATCTTGGCCGTGGGCTTTGGGGGCGGGCAGGTTGATATTACCAACGGCAAATTCGTCTTTTCCTGCACCGAGGCCTACCGGGTGAAAAACGGCAAACGCGGGGCGGCGTTAAAAGGGGCTACGCTGATTGGCGATGGCGCCACCGCGTTGCAACATATCCGCGCCTTGGGCAACGACATGGCGCTGGACCCGGGCATGGGCAATTGCGGCAAGGCGGGGCAATGGGTGCCCGTGGGGGTGGGCCAGCCCACCACGCTGATTGGTGGGTTGACTGTGGGCGGGTCTTCGCGCGCCTAAACCATGGCGCCAAGGAAAGGGCCAAGCGGCAGTTTACTCCAGATTAACCAGCCGTGCGCTACAGATGATTCTGCAAGTTGGCGAGGCTGCAATGTCTGGAGAAACTCATCCTTCCACTCACCCCTCACTCCCACCCACCACGGAAGATGACCGGGTAGCGTGGCTTCGCCTCTTGCGCTCGCGCCGCGTTGGCCCGGGCACGTTTTACCGGCTGCTGGCCGAACATGGCACAGCCCAGGCCGCCTTGGCCGCGCTACCGCAGGTGGCGCAGGCTGCGGGCGTGGCAGATTATGCCCCATGCCCGCCCGGCGTGGTGCAGGCCGAATTGCGCGCCGCCCGTGGCTTTGGCGCGGAATTGATCTGCGTGGGCCAAGCCGCCTATCCTGCCGCGCTTTATGATCTGCCCGACCCACCGCCGATGCTGTGGGCGCGCGGGCAATTGGCGCTGCTGCACCGCCCGGCGATTGCCTTGGTGGGGGCGCGCAATGCCTCGTCCTTGGGCACCAGGATGAGCCGCGTTTTGGCCCAGGGCTGCGGTGCGGCCGGTTTTGTGGTGGTCTCGGGGCTGGCACGCGGCATTGATGCCGCAGCCCACAGCGCCGCCTTGCCCCATGGCACGATTGCCGTGATGGCCGGTGGCCTAGATGTGACCTACCCGCCCGAACACCAAAAACTGGCCCAGCAGATTGCCGCAGAAGGGCTGTTAGTGTCGGAACAACCCATGGGGCTGACCCCGCAGGCCAGGCATTTCCCCCGTCGCAACCGGCTGATTTCGGGGCTGGCGCAAGCTGTTGTTGTGGTGGAGGCGGCGGCGCGCTCGGGCAGCTTGCTGACCGCCCGCATGGCGCTGGATCAGGGCCGCGAGGTGCTGGCCGTTCCGGGCCACCCCTTTGATGTGCGCGCGGCAGGCAGCAATATG
>RFQY01000311.1 GCA_009924775.1 Paracoccaceae bacterium
TCGGCACGGGGCTGACACTGATCGGTCTTGGCCTTTTGGCCTATTGCATTTTCGCGGCCATTGTCGCCAAACGCGCGGGCCAGCTCGAGGCTGAGTTGCGCACAAAATTGCAACGGATCGTGGTAATCAATATGGGCGCGCTGTTAGTCTCAGCTCTGGGGCTGATGTCTGTGGTGATCGGGATTTTTCTTACCTAAGACGCGCGCATTTTTGAGCTATGGGGGACCAGCCGCCGCTTTAACAAGTGTCAACTTCTACAATTGCCCTCAGCCCCAAGCCTGCCTAGATTGGGTAACAAGGACCGTGCAGGCAGAAACCCACCACTACAGAGGATGTCCCGAAATGGAACTGCGCCAAATCACCAACAAAATCTTTGTCTCACCGCAAGTCGCGCCCGAAGATTTGGCCACCCTAAAAGCAGAAGGGTTCACTGCCCTCATCTGCAACCGTCCCGATGCCGAGAACCCGGAACCCCTCCAAGCAGCGGCATTCGAGGCCTCGGCCGAAGCGGTGGGTTTGGAATTTGTCTACAACCCGATGGGGGCTGCGGGGTTAAGCATGGACATGATTGACGAACAGGCCGATGCGATTGAGGGCAGCGGCGGAAAGATTTTGGCATATTGCGCCTCTGGTACACGCTCGGCGGTTTTATCTGCCTTTGCCCTTGCAGGCAGCATGGCGCGAGATGAAATTTTGGACGCAATTGCCAATGCAGGCTATCCAATGCCCCATCTTGGCCCGCAGATTGACCATGTGGCATCCGCCCGCGCGGATGGCTAAGGGAAAGATACAGCCACGATGGCCGCCTATGACCGAGATCGCCGCACCCCTGTTGATTGGGTCGTAAACGCACTATTCCAAGCGGTTCTGGCGGCTGCACACGCCCTGCCCTATGCGCGGCGCTTGGCCTTGATCGGATGGCTGACGCGGTGCGTTTTGGGGCCGCTCACTGGGTTTCGTCGCCGCACGATGGCGCATCTGGCCTATATCTGGCCTGATCTGCCCAAAAAACGGCGCGCAGAAATTGCCGAGGCAAGTTTAGACAATCTGGGCCGTTCGGTGATTGAGCAATATTCCGCACCTGACCTGATCGCCCGCGCAGCAAATTGGCAGCCCCATGGCGAGGGGTGGCATGCGGCTGAGGCCGCGCGAAAGGCGAGGCGCCCGATCCTGTTTGTCTCAGGCCATTTTGGCAATTACCAGGCCTTTCGCAGCGCCATGAACCAACGCGGGTACAATATGGGCGGGCTGTATCGTCCGATGAATAATGGCTATGTGAATGCCCATTACGAAGAAACGATGCGCGCATTCGGCGGCCCCGCCTTTCCTCGTGGGCGGCGGGGGGTGGCACAATTTGTGCGGCATATCAAAGGTGGCGGGCAATGCGCCATCTTGTTGGATCAATATTTCGCGGATGGGGTGCGCATTGATTTCTTGGGCAAGCCTGCGCCAACAGCACTTACAGGAGCAGAAATCGCGCTGCGCCATGATGCGATGGTTGTGCCAATTTTTGCGCGCCGCCGTGAAAATGGCCTGGATTTCGACATTCTGGTTGATACGCCCATCTCGCATGGCACAGCCGAGGCTATGACGCAGGCGATTTCAGATGCAATATCACGGCGCATCCGCGAAACACCCGAACAATGGCTTTGGGTGCATCGCCGTTGGAAGCCTGAACGCCAATTGCGTTATTTTGATCTGGATGCCGAAGAGGAAGAAGCGCTGCGCCGCGATTTATAGCGCCCCGTTTATTGAGGCGCCCGTGCAGCCCCCATCACAGGGCCAAGCGCACCAGCGCCAAGGCGGGCCTGCACCACCACGGCCAAATCCATCTCTGCCTCTGCCGTGATCGTGCGCACAAACGGAGCGCGGCCATCCCAATCGCCCAAGATTTCCAAACCCCGCACCACATTGCTGTAATGTGCATCGCGCCCCACATTCTCGCCACGGGTGATGTCCACCTCAGCACGCGGGGTATAGCGGATCAGCTGCACCAACATTGGCACAGTCTGCGTGGTCTGCGCTGTCACGCGATATCCGTCTGCGCTGCGAACAAGCTCAACTGCAACAGGATAGCCCCGCGCGGCGTGGGCGCGAATAAGATCGGCTAATTCCATCGGCTGCGCCCC
>RFQY01000312.1 GCA_009924775.1 Paracoccaceae bacterium
CGCCGGGGTGCGTCAGCTCTGGCTCTACTACGGGATGGACGGGGTATCGTCGGGGGCAGGCTCGTTCGTCTACTCGGCGTCGAAGGCGGCCCAGGTCTACATGGGCGCTCCGCTGACCTCACCCCCGCCGATCCGCTGGGCGCCGCAACGGCCCGCCGACACCACGCCGCGCGAGAGCCGGACCAAGGCGGTCGATGAGGTGATCTGGCTCACGTTCGACTTTGGGGACGCGCTACAGCCGCTGCTCGGCTCCGGCGACAACCAGACGCAGTTTGAGGAGATCAGCGACATCACCTACGCCGTCACGCACAACTGGGGATGCAGGCGCGGGTCTCCTTCGGCGAGGAGACGACGGCGGGAACCGAGGAGGCGCGCACGATCTCAGCGCGGATCAACTCGACGACCGTCCAGGGCAAGGTGACGCGGGATGTCGTCGCCCACCTCTACGGCAGCGGCGGCAGCGTCGCCAATGTGATGGATCAGTTCGACGTGAGCAAGGACATCGGCGGTGAGATCGTCATGCCCGCCTGCTACCAGGGCAATGCCCTGGGGATGCTGCTGAAGCACGCGATGGGGGCGATCTCTGAGGGTGGTGGCGGGGGGCCGACCTACGCCCACACCCTCACGCTCTCCGGCGCGCTTCCGGCTGGCCTGTCGATCGCCGTCGAGCGAGGCGCCGGCGGCCTGGGCGACCAAGAGTTCTACGGGAACAAGATCGCCAGCCTGGAGCTGTCCTGTCAGGTCGGCCAGGTCATGCAGGCCCGCGCCACCCTGATCGGGATGGACTGCGGGGCGCGCGGCAGCGACAGCCCCCCGGCGCTGACGACGCCCTACTACATCAAGCACAACCACGCGGGTAGCCTGGGCTTCAACAGCGCCAGCTACGCGCTGCGGTCGTTCCGGCTGATGATCAATAACAACCTCGAAGCGATCCGCGAACTCGGCAGCCTGACCGCCACCGAGGTCAACCGCTCGGCGATGCAGGCGGTCGAGCTGGAGTGTGAGTTAGTCGCCCGCTCCGACGCGCCCTACGCGGCCCACCTCGCGGGTACGCAGGGGGATGTGACGGTGACGTTCTCGGACGGAACCCGCAGCCTCGCGGTGACGCTGCACAACGGCGTGATCATGGAGTACGACGATCCGATCAACGGACCCGGCTTCATCACCCAGCGGATCAAGTGGCGCGGGTTCGGGGACGGCACCAAGCACGGACTTGGGATCGTCCTCACCAACGGTGTCAGCACCGTGGTCGGGGGCTGAAATGGGCCTCGCCAGCCGCATCGCCGCCCGCGCCACCCTGGAGGTCGAGGCCCCCGCAGGCTCCGGCCTCTGGTGGCGTCTGCGGCCGCTGGTGGCGGGCGACCTGCTCAGCGCCCACGTCGCGCTGCTCGCGGCGGTCATCCCGCCGAGCGAGGCCGATCGGCTCACCCTCGCCGCTGCCGAGGAGGCGCCCGAGGCGGAGCGGCAGGAGATCCTCGCAAGCTACGGGCGCGAGCTGCGCCAGCGGGCCGCTGATCCGGATCTCCAGGCCCAAGCGTGGGCGCATGCCTGCGCGTGCGTCTGCGCGGCGGTGACCCACGCCCGCGAGGGGGCGGACGGAGCCTGGGAGGTGATCACCGTCACCGTCAAGGAGTCCGAGCGCGACCTCGGCGCCAACCGCCTACACACCTCCGACCTGCCCCCCGGCGCGATCCGCACCCTCGCGGGCATCATCCGCACGGCCTCTTTTGGCGGGGAGGCGGCGCAGTCGAGACTGGCGCGATTTCGCCGACAGCCGACTCCCCCTGCTGCTCGCTCGGATGGGCCGGATGTGGGGTAGGCTGCCCTGTGAGCTGCTCGCCCTCTCGCCGGAGGAGTTCGGCGAGTGTCTGGTCTGTCTCGATGCCTGGGATCAGCACCAGGCGGAGCAGCTTCGGCGGGTGAAGCCGATGGCGGTCTATGACCTCGGGGGTGCCTGATGGCTGTCGCCGAGGCGATCCTACGGGTACGCGACGCAGCATCAGCCCCGCTGGGCAACGTCTCGGCGAGCGCGCGGGATGCTGCGGATGCGCTCGACCGGGCGGGCGACGAGGCCGTCGACGCGAGTGGTAAATTTTCCAG
>RFQY01000313.1 GCA_009924775.1 Paracoccaceae bacterium
CTCGCCACCCGTGTCACCGAAGCTTATCTGAATGAAACCACTGCGCCCGAACTGTTTCCCATGATGGGAGAAATGGGCCTTTTGGGCGTGACTGTGCCCGAAACCTATGGCGGCATTGGCGCAAGCTATGTCAGCTATGGCTTAATCGCCCGCGCTGTCGAGCGGGTCGATTCTGGATATCGTTCGATGATGTCCGTGCAATCAAGCCTCGTGATCTACCCGATCCATGCTTACGGGTCAGAGGCACAAAAACAAAAATATTTGCCCAAACTGATCAGCGGCGCGCTTATTGGCTGCTTTGGTTTGACCGAACCCGAAGCGGGCTCTGACCCCGCAGGGATGAAAACCACGGCCACGAAAACCGCAGATGGCTATGTGTTGAACGGCGCAAAGATGTGGATTTCCAACGCGCCGATTGCGGATGTCTTTATCGTTTGGGCAAAATCGGAGGCTCATGGCGGCAAGATTCGTGGCTTTATCCTTGAGAAAGGAATGAAGGGCCTGTCTGCGCCCAAGATTGAGGGCAAACTTTCCTTGCGGGCTTCGGTCACGGGCGAAATCGTGATGGATCAGGTTGCCGTGCCAGAAGATGCGCTTTTGCCAAATGTCGAGGGGCTGAAAGGGCCGTTTGGCTGCCTCAACCGCGCGCGCTATGGCATTGCGTGGGGGGTGATGGGTGCCGCCGAAGATTGCTGGCATCGCGCCCGCCAATATGGGCTCGACCGCCGCCAATTCGACCGCCCCCTTGCGCAAACACAGCTGTTTCAGAAAAAGCTGGCCGATATGCAGACGGAAATCGCGCTTGGCCTGCAAGGGGCTTTGCGTGCAGGTCGCATGATGGATGAGGGCAGCTGTGCGCCCGAATTGATCAGCCTGATCAAACGCAACAATTGCGGCAAAGCCTTGGCCGTAGCGCGCGATGCACGGGATATGCATGGCGGCAATGGGATCATGGCCGAGTATCATGTGATGCGGCACGCGCAAAACCTTGAGACGGTCAACACCTACGAAGGCACACATGACGTGCATGCCCTGATTTTGGGGCGCGCGCAAACAGGGCTTCAGGCGTTTTTCTAATCACAAAGGGGCGCGCCGATGCAGGCGTCTGGGGCTTTTGGATCAAAGGGCAATCTGTGGCACAGCACCGCGCGCGAGCAGGTGACAGCCGACAGCGCTGACGCTTTACCAAGCGCGGTTGATCTATTGATCATCGGGGGCGGCTTCACTGGCCTTTCTGCGGCATTAGAGGCCGCACGCATGGGTGCCAAGGTCGCGCTTCTTGAGGCGCAAGAGATCGGCCACGGCGGATCGGGGCGCAATGTGGGCCTTGTGAACGCAGGCCTGTGGTTGCCGCCGCAGGAGATCATCAAAACCCTCGGCCTCAAAACGGGTGAAGCGCTGATTGATACGCTTGGCGCGGCCCCTGCCCGCGTCTTTGACCTGATCGCGCGCGAGAATATCGCCTGCGAAGCCACGCGGAACGGCACCTTGCACCTTGCCCATAACGCGGCGGGGTTGAATGATCTGAAAACCCGCCATCGCCAAGGCAACCAATATGGCGCGCCCTTGCAACTGCTTGATGCCGAGGAAACCGCCGCACGTACAGGCAGCCCTAACTTTGCGGGCGCGCTGTTTGATCCGCGTGCCGGCACGATTCAACCTCTGACTTACGCACGCGGGCTTGCCCGCGCTGCCCAAGCGGCAGGGGCACAGATCTTTGCCCCCTTCATAGTTGAAGATTTAACCTATCAGGGCCGCGCTTGGGTGGCGCGCGCCGCAGGGCGCGAGATCACCGCACAGTCCGCATTGATTGCCACCAATGCCTATCACATGACCGGATTTTCCAGTTACAGGCCCAGCTTCATCCCCGTGTGTTATAGCCAATTTGCCACAACACCCCTGCCGCATCCATGCGAAAGGAACTCATGACCATTGCCGTGTCCCACGCTCCTTCACCGCCCGCTAGAATTTCGGCGCGCAAACTCTGCGGCAGGGGTGTTGTCGCAAATTGGCTGTAATACACGGGGATGAAGCTGGGGCTGTAGCTAGAAAATCCCGCCTTGTGATAGGCATTGGTGGCAATCAATGCGGA
>RFQY01000314.1 GCA_009924775.1 Paracoccaceae bacterium
GGGCTGGTTGTCTACGATGCTGCGCTACGTCGGGATGTCGGAGACGCCGACACCCCCGCCCGTGGGCGGCGCGGCGACCTCGACGCCGGTCTCGCCGGGGTACGACGTACACGCCAGCCTGACAGCGTTCGTCCAATTCCCCTGGGTGCGGGCCTGCCTCGATGCCATCAGCACCGACCTCTCTGGCCTGCCGCTGGTGCTTGTGCGCGGGGAGGGCGCCGACGCCGAGGTGGTGACCGATCCGGCGCTGTCGCTGCTGCTGGCGCGGCCAACGAGCTGGCAGACGCGGGCGGAGTGGGAGGCCACGCTTCTGGTACACCTGCTGCTGTGCGGCAACGCCTACAGCCTCCATGTCGGGATCGGCAAGCCGACCTCGACGCCGCTGCTCCACCCGGAGCGGGTACGCGTCATCCCTGGCCCGTTCGGCGGACCGGATGGCTACATCTACACCGACCAGGGCGGCGGAGAGCGCGTCTACAGCCCGGAGATCGTCACGCACTACCGGCTGACCGCTTGGGAGCAAGGGCCGCAGGGCCTGCTCGGTGAGGGGCTGATTCGGGCGCTCCAGGCCGACCTCAACGCCGACCTCAACGCCGCCCGCCTCGCTGCCCGCACCGCGCGCCAAGGCCGTCCCTCGGCGGTGTTCTCGCCGTCTGCCGAGGGCGATCAGTGGTCGCCAGAGGCCCGCGAGGCCATCGCCAAGGCCTACGCCCGCATCGTCGAGGAGCAGCGCCCCGCGATGGTGCTGAGCAACGGCACCAATGTCGAGTTTCCTGCCTTTACGCCGCGCGACATGGAGTACTCGGAGGCGCGTAGCCTCACGCGTGAGACGGTGCTGGCAGCGTTCGGCGTCCCCCCGACCCGTGTCGGCCTGCCGAGCGCCAACTACGCGACCGCCCGCGAGCAGTCCAGCATCTACTGGCACCGGCTGATCGGGCTGGCCCGCCTGCTCGATGCGGGGCTGACCGCCGTCGCCAAGCGGTTCGACCCGGCCTACTCGGTGCGGCACGACTTCTCCGCCGTCGATGCGCTCCAGGAAGCCCGCACCGCCCGCCTCGATCGCGTGTCTACCTGGGTGCTGCTCGGCGCCGACACTGCCGAGGCTGCCGCTTACGAAGGCTTCGACGACGCCCCGGTGAGCAACACGACGGCCACCGAGGCGCAGGCGCAGGCCGCATCGGTCGGGGGGCGGGTGCTGCCGCTGCGCGCTGTCGGTGGTAATTCTTCCACCCCGCGCTCGGCGGTCGCGTGGCTTGCGGGGGCGACGCGCCGAGAGATCGACCCCGATGCCCCCCGCCTCGAAGACAGCGCCTACGACCAGCCCCCGCGCGACTACTGCGAGCGGCTCCAGGCGGAATACCCGGACATCTGGTCGGCGGGCGGCAACGAGCGCGGCCCGGAGGCGTTCGAGTACTGGGGCAAGTACCTCGATGGCGACCGCTCTGAGGGTGTGCTGGCCTGGGTAGTCGAGCGCGAGGCTTGGGGGGCGCGGCACTTCGAGGACGGCGACGCCTTCGTCGGCGACGACCCGGCAGCGCCGACGCTCTCGAACATCGGCGGCGTCGTCGCGTGGCTGAAGTGGGGGCTGGTCGGGCAACTCGGTTGGGCGCGCATGCGCGAGCTGATCGAGCAGCTCAAAGACACGGTCGACCAGGCCGAGTCCCTCCCCGCCGACGAAGAGGCGGCCCGAGCTGCACGCTGGCGCGGCTGGCTCGATGAGGTTCACGCCCCCGCCGAGCGCGAGCTGGCGATCTCGCTGCGGCGGGCGCTGCGGCAGCAGGCGGCCCAGGTGGCGAAGCGGCTGGGCGACCTGGAGGCCAAGGGCGTACAGCGCGGGGTGCTGGACGTAGTACTGGCAGCCATCTTCCCCGACAGCGTCCGCACCATCCTCGGCGAGATCGCAAAGAACGCCCTGGAGCGCGCGGTTCGGGTGGCGTGGGGGCGGGCGGCCCGCGAGGTGGGCGCCGTCCTCGACCGCAGCGCGGCGGATGGCCTCGCGCGGGATCTGCTCGCTCGGCTCACCGGGCAGGTCAACACCTCGACGGCAGACGCCATCCTCACCATCCTCAG
>RFQY01000315.1 GCA_009924775.1 Paracoccaceae bacterium
TGTTTTCCCCAAGAGATGTGTGGAAAAACCGAGGCGGGCAATAATTCCGCCGAAGTGATCTTTATGCTTTACGAAGATGGCAGCACCGCCGCGCGCCTGCAGGAAAACAAGGGGCGCTTCCGTTCGGGGTATAACCTGTCGGTGGAAAGCGGCCTGCTGCTGTCGGCCTATATGGATTATATGGCCGAGGTTGGTGAAAAAGAATTCGAAGCCAACACCATGACCGATAGCGACCTTGACAATATGTTCAAAGACTAGGGCAAAATTGGGCCCCCGGCCTTTAGGCGGCGCTTTGGTGAATATGCTGCAGCGCCGCCTCTATTGTCGGGGCATGTTGGGCCAAGGGTGGGCGCAGCCCATGGGTGTGCAGCGTGTTGCGTATCTCTGCGCTGGTTCCGGCCAACCACAGCTGCGTGCCGCGGCGCTGGGCCTTTTGCGCCAAACCGGCGATCATATGGGCGCCTGAAGCATCTAGAAACGGCACGGCGCTGAAATCAATCACCAGCGCGCGGTGGGTGTCGTGGATATTGTCCAGCACGCAGCCAATGGTGGCGCTGGCGCCGAAAAATAACGCCCCGTTGATGCGGTATACCACGATATCGTTGTCGCTGGGGTCTAGGATTGGGGTGTTGTGATCTGTGTTGTTGGCCAAGGGCGGGGCCAGCTTTGCCACTGCAGTGGCGCGGCTCATGCGGTGGATAAACAACACCGACCCCAGCGCCAGCCCTACCACGATGGCCTCGGTCAAATCGCGGAAAATGGTCAGGATAAACGTGGCCGCCAGCACCACGCTCTCGCCCCAGCCCGAACGCAGCAACAACCCAATGGCGTGGGTTTCAATCATATTCCACGCCACCACCGCCAATACACCGGCTAGTGCTGCCAGCGGTATGTAGCCGGCCAAGGGCGCAGCAAACACCATGAACACCAAGATAAACAGCGCATGCAGCATGCCCGCCACTGGCCCATGCGCCCCCGCCCGCACGTTTGTGGCGGTGCGTGCGATGGTGCCGGTAACACAAAAGCCGCCAAAAACCGCCGCCCCCATATTGGCAACGCCCTGCGCCACCAACTCACAATTCGAGCGGTGCTGGCGGCCTGTCATGCCATCGGCAACCACCGCAGACAGCAGCGATTCAATCGCGCCCAGCAGCGTGAATGACACCGCCGCCGGGAAAACCTGTTGCAGTTTCTCCAATGAAAACGCAGGCAAATGAGGCATTGGCAGCCCCGAAGGAATGCCGCCGAACTGGCTGGAAATGGTGGCAATCGGCAAATTGAACACCGCGCAGGCCACAGATGCCAGCGCCACCGCCACTAGCATTGCCGGCCAGCGGGGCTGCCACCGCCGCAGTGCAACAATGGCCAGAATTGTGCCTGCCGCCACCGCTGCCGCACTGGGCGAAACCGTGCCCCGCACACCCCATAGCGCCAACAGCTTTTGCAGCAATGGTCCCGGCTCGTGCGGTAAATTCAGGCCCAAAAGCGGCTTTATCTGGCTGGCAAAGATGATCACCGCGATGCCTGCGGTAAAGCCCACAGTCACCGGAAAGGGAATGAATTTGATGAAACTGCCCAGCCGCAGCATCCCAAGTGCCGCCAGCATCAGCCCCGAAAGGAATGTGGCCAGTATCACGCCAGACATGCCATGCTGTGCGGCGGCGGCCGCGACCAACACAATAAAGGCACCCGCTGGCCCACCAATCTGAAACCGCGATCCCCCCAGCGCAGAAACCAAAAATCCCCCGACAATGGCGGTATAAAGGCCCTGCGCGGGCGTTGCGCCCGAGGCAATGGCAATCGCCATCGATAAGGGCAGCGCCACGATAGCCACGGTAAGCCCTGCAATGGCATCGCGGTGCAATTCGGCCGCGCCGTAGCCTTCGCGCAATACGGTGACAAGTTTTGGCGTAAACAGCGCGGCGAAATTGGGCCGTGTGTAAGAGGAAATGGCATGCTGTTGCATGGGGCCGCACCTAAGTTGCGATTGCCCCATGTAAGGCAGCCGCTTGGCCGCATGTCAAACGCATTTCAGCGCCGGCTTATGCCTGTGGCTTTTTCCCGGTGATC
>RFQY01000316.1 GCA_009924775.1 Paracoccaceae bacterium
CTGGGACTGGGCGCGCAGGTCGCGCACGGAGATGCCAAAATGGCGGGCAAAGGCGCGGCTAAAGGCGGATTGCCCCGAAAACCCGGTGGCTTGGGCAATTTCTGCCACGGACAGGGGGCTGTCTTGGGCCATCCGGCGCGCCTCGGACAGGCGCAGCGCCAGATAAAATTGTTTGGGGCTTTGGCCCAAGGCGCGCTGAAACAGGGTTTCTAAATGCCGCAGCGACAGGCGCAGGCGCTGGGCCAGCGTGGCCACGCGCAATGGTTCGTCCAGATGCGCCTCCATCAGCGCCACAGCGCGCGCCACAACCGGGTGGCGCCGGGCCAGCCGGGCGGTGGCGGTCAGGGCCTGGGGCGCGGTGCCGGCGGGGCCGGGGTCGTAGATCAAGGCGCCCGCGACGCGCGCCGATAGGTCTGCGCCGTGGCGCAGGGCAATCAGGTGCAACATCATATCAATCGTGGGGGCCGCACCGCCGGCCGTTAATCGGTTACCCGAAACAACAAACCGGTCGGGGCGCAGGCTGACGCGGTCGAACGTGGCGGCGAACTGATCGCGGTCTTCCCAATGGGTAGTGGCCATATGCCCATCGAGCAGCCCCGCCATGGCCATCACTTGGCTGCCGCCGTCCACCCCCGCCACGGCCAAGCAGCGTGGCGCCAAGCGGCGCAGGCTGGCCAGCAACGTGGGGCTGGCATGACGGTGCAGGTTGAAACCCGCGATCACCATCAGCAACTGCGTGCGGTCAAGATCGGCAACTGGCTGGGCGGGCAGGGTAAACCCTGCGGTTAACTCGGCGCCGCTGCTGTCTAGGCTGTAATAGGCCCAGCGAAACAGCGCCCGCCCCGCCCGGCGGTTGGCCGCGCGCATTGGATCGACCGCGGCGGCAAGGCTTAGAAGGTTGCTATCGGGCAGAACCAAAACCGCCACATCCAATGGGCCGGGGGCGGTGTGCCACAGATTTTCAGCGGATAATGACATAAATACCTCGTATAATGTAAAATGCACCGATGCAATCTGGCAATGATGGGGGCGATTGATGTGCCGGGTGCGCCCGGAACAGGAGGGACCAATGCCATTAGAAATGAACCGCGAAGTCTTTATCACCTGCGCCGTCACCGGCTCGGGCAGCACCCAAGACCGCAGCCCGCATGTGCCGCGCAGCCCCGCAGAGATTGCCGCAAGCGCCATTGATGCCGCCCGCGCCGGCGCGGCGGTGGTGCATTGCCATGTGCGCGACCCCGACACCGGCGCCCCCTCGCGCCGGTTGGATCTGTATCGCGAGGTGACAGAGCGCATCCGCGATTCGGAGGTTGACGTGGTGCTGAACCTGACCGCCGGCATGGGGGGGGATATGGTTTTTGGCAGCCCCGAGCGCCCCTTGCCGCTGAAAGAGGCCGGCACCGATATGGTGGGCGCGGCCGAGCGTGTCGAGCATGTGAAACAATGCTTGCCCGAAATCTGCACGCTGGATTGTGGCACGATGAATTTCGCCGAGGCCGATTACGTGATGACCAATACGCCCGGCATGCTGCAGGCCATGGGCCGGATGATGACGCATCTGGGGGTAAAACCCGAGATCGAGGCCTTTGACACCGGCCATTTGTGGTATGCAAAACAGCTGGTCAAAGACGGCGTGCTGGACAGCCCGGCCTTGGTGCAATTGTGCATGGGCGTGCCATGGGGCGCGCCTGACGATTTGAACACCTTCATGGCGATGGTCAACAACGTGCCCGATGATTGGACATTCAGCGCCTTTTCGCTGGGGCGCAACCAGATGGCCTATGTTGCAGCCAGCGTTTTGGCGGGCGGCAATGTGCGGGTTGGGTTGGAAGACAACCTGTGGCTGGACAAAGGCGTGCTGGCCACCAATGCGCAGCTGGTCGAGCGGGCGGTGACGATCACCGAAAACCTGGGCGCCCGGGTTATCGGCCCGCAGCAAGTGCGCGAAAAGCTGGGCTTGGTAAAACGCGCCCCGGCGGCGCTATAGGCTTGCAACGTGGCAGGGGGCGCTGCCCCCCGCGCCCCTTGGGGGCGCGTCCCCCGGAGTATTTTGGGCAAGATGAAAA
>RFQY01000317.1 GCA_009924775.1 Paracoccaceae bacterium
GTTATGAAGCCAGAACAGCTTTTTGTCTACGCTGAAGCCATCAAATGGCTTCAAGTAGTGCAGGTATCCAACTCCTACCAGAAAGTCTATCTCCTGTGGGATATTTGACTTGTTCTCGAACGAGCAATATGTTACACTTCCAGTAGGGTAGTCCGTGTGCATTGGCTTAACTTCTCCAAACACATACACATCGTGCCCAAGTTTTGCGAGTTCATCAGAAAGACTAATCACGCACTGCTCAGTACCGCCTGGACCGCCTGTCTTTGCGTTCCATGGTTTTGAAAAGTAACCTACGTGAAATACTATGTTCACTGCTCAGTAGAGAAGAAAAAGGTTTGGAACAGTCTGCCGTTTTCTAAGCTGTTGCCGAAGTAGTCGAGGGATGAGTGAAACTGCTTACCTCGGTATAGTATCAATCGGTTGTACATATTGCCAACAGATGAAGTAAGTTCCCACTTGGTCATGTCCTGAGAATCATTATTCCAGTCTCCCTTTCCATCGGCAGACCAAGTGAGTCCAGAAGCCTTGTGCTTAAAGAATCCAGTTCCACTAGATAACGGTGCGTTTGGAGTAAGGTAGACTACTCCAGCCCACTTTGTTCCGTTGTCTGCGTGTATCCAAGAGCGGTCACTGGCTGTTGTTATTTGGTACGCCCCATTGTAGTCTTCTGGAAAATAGTTGATTTTTCCAGCGTGAGGACCAACTATTGATTGGAGTACGCTGAACACACTATCGTTGTTGAAGCTTTTGGTGCGAGCACCAGGAAAGTTTCCCTTTACGTTGAAATCCTGAGCAAGAGCAAATGCACGGACTTCATCTGGATTGTTGTAGAATCCGTCTACAATAAAGGCATTTAGCATCATCTGAATTCAATTTGATGCTCAAATGTAGTCAATTAGATTATAGAAAACAAACAGGGCGCCTTTTTGGGGCGCCCTTGTTTTCGGATTACGTCCAGGCTGGCACGTAGTAGTTAGTTCCAGATATGCTGAATCTAATCCATCCAGAAGCAGTCTTTCCAGAGTCAGTTGGGACAGGCCCTTCAAATCCACAGCTACCACAAAGCTCACCAGAAGAGTTATATACAGGCGCCCCAGTTTCACCCTTCTGACCTTTTGGTCCCTGTGAACCAGTAGGGCCGGTGGCTCCGGTTGGACCTTGAGCTCCTTGTGGACCAGTAGGACCGGTAGGACCGGTAGGACCAGCAGGACCTTGAGCTCCAGTGTTACCCTTTGCTCCTTGGGGTCCAGTAGGACCTGCGGGACCCTGAGGTCCTAGAGGTCCAGTTGGTCCAGTGGGTCCGGCAGGACCTTGTGGACCGGTGTTACCCATGTCACCCTTAGCCCCAGGTTCACCCTTGCGACCCTGTGCACCTTGCGCTCCAGTAGGACCTTGAGGACCAGTGGGTCCAGTGGGGCCAGTAGCCCCAGTATTACCCTTGGCACCCTGCGGACCAGTAGCCCCAGTAGGACCCTGAGGACCTAGCGGGCCAACTGGACCAGTGGGTCCAGTGGGACCAGCAGGACCTTGAGCCCCAGTATTTCCTTTAGCTCCCTGAGGTCCAGTGGCGCCAGTAGGACCCTGCGGGCCCAATGGGCCGGTAGGACCAGTAGGACCAGTGGCACCTTGAGCACCGGTGTTTCCTTTAGCTCCCTGGGGTCCGGTAGCTCCAGTTGGACCCTGAGGTCCAGTTGGACCAGTAGCCCCAGGCTCACCTTTGCGTCCTTGAGGACCGGTAGGTCCAGTAGGACCAGTAGGTCCAAGAGGTCCTACGGGGCCAGTAGGTCCAGCTGGGCCTTGAGCTCCAGTGTTTCCTTTTGCTCCTTGAGCACCTTGAGGACCAGTGGGACCAGTAGGTCCAGTTGCACCCTGGGCACCAGTATTACCTTTTGCGCCTTGAGGTCCAGTTGGCCCGGTTGGTCCAGTTGGACCGATAGGTCCTTGAGCTCCAGTTGCACCTTTTTGACCCTGAGGTCCAGTAGGACCAGTAGGCCCAATAGGACCAATAGGACCAGTCGGTCCAGCAGGACCTTGAGCACCAATGTTTCCTTTAGCTCCCTGGGG
>RFQY01000318.1 GCA_009924775.1 Paracoccaceae bacterium
CGCCACGGCGGCACACAGATCCAACAAGCGCTGCAGCCCAAATACGCCCTCGTGGGCGGCAATCTGAAACACGCTGTCGGCAGAGGTGTAGCAAATCGGCCAGCCCGTTTGCAGATGCCGCCCCCCCAAGCGCGCGATGATCTGGGTGCCGCTGGCGTGGCAATTGCCCAAAATTCCCGCCGTGCCCGCCGCCTGCGCCACCAAATCGCAAATCTCTGGTGGAAAGGCGGGCTGGGTATTTGGAAAATGGTGCCATGCCCAAGGCACGGGCACGCCGGCCAATTCCCAATGCCCCGTGGGGGTATCTTTGCCGCCCGAGGCCTGGGTTGCCGCCCCCCAAAGCCCCTGCGGGTCACGCGGCCCGCCCAGCAATTCGGCGGGCATCCCCGAGGCCAGATGCAGCGCCTGCCCCAGCCCAAGCCCGGCCATCACCGGCACAGCCAAAGGCCCCTGCCGGCCAGCATTGGCCTGACCCGCAGCACACGCCTGTGCAATATGGCCCAATGTATTGGCGCCCGTATCGGGGCGTGCGCCATTAAAAAACCGCCCCGCATCCGGGGCGCCGCCAATGCCCACGCTGTCGATGACCACCAAAAAGGCGCGCGCCATAGTTAGCCCACCCTTTCATGCACCAAAGGCGGCTGTTCGGGGGGGGTGTGGCCGATGTGAAAGGCGCCGGGCAGATCTGCCACGGCCTGTTCGGCAGCGCCAAGGCGCGCGGCATGCACCCTCAGCAGGGGCTGGCCCCGCTCGACCCATTGACCCAAAGACACCACCGTGCCGAGGCCGACCGCCGGATCGACAAGATCGCTTTCCACCGAACGCCCGCCGCCTAAACCCACCACACATGCGCCCAGCGCGCGGCCATCGATGGCCTGCACATAGCCGGTTTCGGGGCTGGGCACCTCGGTGATCACCGGGGCTTCGGGCAGGTGGCGCGCCCAGGTTTCGGCAAAGCCACGCGGCCCGCCTTGGGCGGCCACCATGCGGGCAAAATGTTCCACCGCGGCACCGCTATCGATGGCGCGCGCCAGCATGGTCTGCCCAGCCTCGGGGCCTTGCGCCAGCCCGGCTTGGTCCAGCGCAATGGCCCCCAAATGGCAGCACAGCGTATAAAGGCGGCCGCGCTCGGTGCCGCACAAAACCCGCATGGCCGCAGCCACCTCTAGCGCGTTGCCCAGATCAGGGGCCAAAGGCTGGCTCATGTCGGTGATCAGCGCGGCGGTGGGGCAGCCCGCCATAGTGGCGGTTTGCACCAAGGCCTGCGCCAATTCGCGCGCTTGGGGCAGGGTTTGCATAAAGGCGCCACTGCCAATTTTCACATCCAGCACCAGCCCCTGCAGCCCTGCTGCCAGTTTTTTTGACAAAATCGAGGCGGTGATCAGATCAATGCTGGCCACGGTCGATGTAACATCGCGCACCGCGTAAAGGCGGCGATCAGCAGGGGCCACCCGGTCGCTGGCGGCCACAATGGCGCAGCCCGCCTCGGCCACCACGGCGCGCAAGCGGCTCTCGGAGAGGCCGGTTTGAAACCCCGGTATCGCCTCGAGCTTGTCAAGCGTGCCGCCCGTATGCCCCAAGCCGCGCCCTGAAATCATCGGCACATAGGCCCCGCACGCCGCTAAGGCAGGGGCAAGGATCAGCGACACACAATCGCCCACCCCGCCTGTGGAATGTTTGTCGATCACAGGGCCATCCAGTGACCACCCCAAAACCGTGCCGCTTTCCAGCATCCCATGGGTCAGATGGGTGCGGTTCTCAAGGCTGAGACCGCGCAAACATACGGCCATCGCAAAGGCCCCCGCCTGCGCATCGCTGACAGTGCCATCCGCCAACCCTTCGGCAAAGGCAAACATATCAAATTCGGTCAGAGTTTGCCCCTCTCGCAATTTTGCCAAGATGCTGCGCGGATCAGCCATGATCTGCCCTATTCCATCGCCGATTTCACAAAGGCGCCAGGCAGAATGTCCGCCATGCTCAGGATCGCCTGACCTGTGCCGCGCGTTGTGGCCATGGTGATCAGCACCTCATCTTTGCTGAA
>RFQY01000319.1 GCA_009924775.1 Paracoccaceae bacterium
GGGTGGGTCGCATTCGGGCAATGTGGCCGCGCATGCGCTGGCCGAAGCGGGGTTGTTGGACATTATTTCGTCGGATTATGTGCCAGCATCGTTGATTTCGTCGGCGTTTTTGTTGGCCGATTTATGGGGGGATCTGCCGCGCGCCATTGCAACCGTCAGCGCCACGCCAGCCGCGGCTGCCGGTCTGGCAGATCGCGGGCATCTGCAGGTTGGGCTGCATGCCGATCTGGTGCGGGTGCGGCGGCTGGATGGCCACCCCTGCATTCGCGGCGTATGGAGCCATGGCCAGCAAGTGGGCTAGACGCGAACAGGCGCAGGCGCGTTATGACCTGCGCCCCTCGCGCAGCCACGCGGCTGTGATCAACGCAGTGGCAAGCAACAGCACCAGCCAAGCAGGCAACAGCGGCACCTGTCGCAGGCTAAGGGTTTCATAGGCCTCGCGCGGGGTTAGGCCAATCCACCCGCGCCCCACAGCCGGGCGCACCGGGCGCACATCGCGCAATTGCGGCACGCCATCGGCCAGCGCCACATAGCCACCGCGCCCGGCGGCCAACACCGCCGCCAGCGGCTGATCCGAGGCTAAGGTTTCCACAAATTCGCGCGGCGCTGCCGGGCCCAGCCCCACCACCGCGCTGGCCGTGCCTTGGGTTAGCCGGTAAAGCCCAATCTCTGGCCCGTCAAAGCGCGCCTCGAATTGGCCCGGGCGGGTTTCGACCAAGGGCAAATCCACCACCGCCCCCGAGGGGGTTTCAACCTGCACAGCCCCTAAGCCCTGTTCAAGGCTGCGGCGGATGATCCGCATAGATTGGCCCGTGGTTTCGGCCCAAATCGCCTCTTCTTCCAGATCGGGTTCTTTCATCATCCAATGGGCCAAGCGGCGCAGCAATTCCAGCTGCGGCCCCCCCCCTTCAAAACCGCGATCCCACAGCCATGCCTGATCCGAGGCCAGCAGCGCCACGCGCCCCTCGCCCACGCGATCAAGCACCAAAAGCGGCTTGTCATCGGCGCCCGACATCACCACATGCCCGCGCTGCGGCGTTAATTCGACCTGCCGCATCCAGCGCCCCCAATCGCCCGGCAAGCCCGGGGGGGCCAAACCGGCTGTCACCGGGTGGCGCTGGCCAAGATCGGTGATGGCGGGGGTAAAGCCCTGTTCGATCACACGCGCGGTTGGCTCGGCCGGTAGGGCCGCGGCCAAGGGCGAACGATAGATGGAATCTGCGCTGGCAAAATCGGGGCCTGCCGCCACCAGCAGCGCACCCCCCTCTTCGATATAGCGGCGCACGTTATCCAAATAAACACCCGGCAGAATGCCGCGCCTTTTGTAACGGTCAAAGATGATCAGATCGAAATCATCGATCTTTTCCATGAACAATTCGCGCGTTGGAAAGGCAATCAAGCTTAGCTCGGTCACGGGCACGCCATCTTGCTTGTCGGGGGGGCGCAAAATGGTGAAATGCACCAAATCAACCGAGGCGTCAGATTTTAGCAGGTTGCGCCATGTGCGCCCACCGGCATGCGGCTCGCCCGAGACCAGCAGCACGCGCAAACGGTCGCGCACGCCGTTGATTTGAACCAATGCGGTGTTGTTACGCTCGGTCAGTTCGCCTTGGGCTGGGGGCACCGAAAATTGAATAACATTGCGCCCGGCGTGGGGCAATTCGATGGGCAATTGCAGGGTTTGGCCCAGCGGCACCTGAAACTGCTGAGGGGGCGCGCCATCGACAGAAATTTCCAGCTGGGCACGGCCATCGCCGGCAGGGGCCGCGCCAAAATCCTCGATGCGCAGCGACAGCGTGACAGGTTCGCCCATAATCGCAAAGGCGGGGGCGTTTTCCACCACCAAGCGGCGGTCCCAGTCGCCCGGCAGGCCGCTGTGCAGCAGATGGAAAGGGGCGGGCAGATCGAGGCCCAAGTCGCTGTCATGCACCTGACCATCCGATAGGGCGATTATGCCAGCAATGCGGTTGCGCGGCGCTTCGGCCATGGCGGCTGCCACAGCCGCCAGCAAGGCCGTGCCGCCATCATCGGGGCTGTCGG
>RFQY01000320.1 GCA_009924775.1 Paracoccaceae bacterium
GGGGTACATTTACCCAATGGCTCGTCCAGATCTGATCGGACGACTCCACCCACAGCGCGACCACGCCCAGCCCATCGCCATAGACCAGCCGCCCATCCCGGCACCCCCCGCGCGGATGGCAGCACCACCGCAGGCCGGGATCGACCGCAGCACTCGCGGGCGCATGCAGCGGGCGGGCGAGCTGCATTGGCTGGCCGCAGTCGGGGCAGCGGGGGATGGCGCCGGGATCGCCAGCGACCGGCACGGCGACCTCGCGGCGACCGAGCTGCTCCACCAGGGCGAGCAGCGCGACGCGCAGGTTGGCATCCTCGGCGTGCGGGTCGTCACCTCGGACGGTGATGTCCGGCTGGTAGGCCACGCGCCCCGCCTCGTCTCGGTAGAGATCGAGGGTGAGCGTGGCGATCAGTCTGCCGCTGGGGTGTTCAAGCATCAAGCGTGGCTCCAGAACCCAAAGCCCCGAAACTGCGCCCCGCCCCACCAAGCTGTGACGTGGTAGGCGAGGTTCCGCGTCCCCGCCTGCGATTGGAGCGGTGAGACGACCGGCCCACCGTCCACCTTCCGCGCGGCCTTGTGGGTGGCGTCCTCGGGGACGCAGACGGTGATGTGGCCCGATCGGCTCGCGTCCGTGCGGGCAGCGCAGATCACCCCGATCCGGCCCCCATTGACTGCCTGCTGGAGCGCGTCGGCGGTGTCGTGGCGGGTCCAGCCCCAGGCCGAGCGACCCGCCGCCAACCAGTCGTAGAGGGCGTTGGCGTTCAGCTCGGTGACCGTCTCGGCGTAGACGGGCTTGACTGCCTCCCCGGCCTGGAGCCGCCGCAGCGCATCCGGCGTCCACCACGTCCTCGGGAGGAACGCCCCCCAAGCGTGCGCGAAGTCGGTGGCGTAGATGTTGCAGTAGGTCTTGCCCACCGCAGGCAGATACCGGGCGCTGCGCTCGACATCGAGGAGCTGGACGATCCGATGCGCCCGCTCCGCCCCCTCCCCAACGGCCTCCAGGCTGAGGCGGGCGTGGCGGCTCTCGGTGCTGTCGAGGCGGGCGGCGCTGCTGAACAGGTCGGACACTGGCAGCGCGGCGCCGTCCAGCGCGGCACGCAAGTAGGCCGAGGACACCCAGCCCATCCCCGGCACCTGCGTCCAGCCGGGGGTGATCGCGGCCACCTCCAGGCGGGCGCCGGCGGCGAGGACGGCGAGGAGGGTGTAGGACGTGCCAGGACCGGCACGGAGGTTGAGATCGGTAGTGGTGATGGCGATCATGGGTTGGCTCCTCGCTTTCGTTCTTCGATCCACTGGCGCATGCTTGGAACCCTGCCCGCCGCTCGTTCGGCGGCGCGGTGGGCGCTGTAGGCCATCTCGCAACTGACGCAGATGTCGAGGCCGCCATACCGCTGCCAGGGCGGTACGCGAGTGGCAAACAGCTCGCACAGGCCGTTCACGATGGGGGCGTGCTTGACCTCGGTGTGTCCGCAGGCGTCACAGACGAGGGTGAGGATGACGTTGCGGCTCATGCCGCCCCCCGACGCGCGCCAGAGGCCGTAGGAGCCTTGCCACGCGCGTTCTGTGGCTGGTGGTGGTGTGGGCGCACCTTTGCCGTTGGAGAGGCATGGCGGGGCGTTGACGGGCTTCTGTGAGCGTCTCCGACTGGCAGGTGGCGGTTCCAGCCCGGATGCACGCCGGGGGGCTGGCCATCTGGGATCAGACAGTGGGTGCAGGCCTCGTAGCCGCCGCAGGGGAGGGGCTTGTAGATGTCGAGTCCGCTGCCGCCGCAGACCGCACACTGGGGGGCGCGGTGGCCTGTTCCAGACGTTCCAGGCTGTTCCAGGGGTCTGGAACACGAATAACCCGCCTCCTTCTGTACTTGTTCCAGTGTTCCAGACTGATCTATACTGAAAGAGGGGGTAGGGGTATCTGTACCCCCAGTGTGTGCGGACATGTCGAGCCTGGAACAACCAGCCGCAAACCTGCTATCAGGTCTGGAACAGGGGTCTGGAACAGGTCTGGAACAGGTCTGGAACA
>RFQY01000033.1 GCA_009924775.1 Paracoccaceae bacterium
GCGCCCGCGCAAACCACGCGCCCCGCGCAAGGCCGCCGATGCCCCGAAAGAGGCTGCCGCAGACCAAGCTGGCGAAAAATCGCAGGCGGCGGAATAACGCCCCTGCCCATTCCCGGGCCTAAACCGCACCGCCTGAACCACTGCGCCTGAACCGCCCGCACACCCCCTTTTATGGGTGCGGTGCGGCGGGCTTATCAGGCCTTGGCGCAGCCCCTAGGGCTGGGCCATCAGCCGGGCTAGGGCGCAAAATCGTTCTAAATCGATGGTTTCTGCGCGGTCGGTGGGCTTGATGCCCGCCGCCAACAGCCTGTCTTCAATATCGGGGGCCGCGCCTTTTAGTGCCGCGCGCAGCATCTTGCGCCGCTGGTTAAAGGCCTGTGCCACGATACGTTCCAAAACCTTGGCATCACAGGGGTAGCGTGGCGCGGCCAAGGCCTCGATATGCACCACGGCGCTGCTGACCTTTGGGGGCGGCGAAAACGCCTCGGGCGGCAGGTTCAATACAATTCGGGCATTGCTGCGCCACTGTGCCAGCAGCGCCAAACGCCCATAGGCCTTGCTGCCGGGCTGCGCCACGATCCGCTCGGCCACCTCGCGTTGGAACATCAGCGTTAGGCTGGTCCAAACCGGGGGCCAAACCGCCGGTGTCAGCCAGCGCACCAGCAATTCTGTGCCAACGTTATAGGGCAGGTTTGCCACCACCCGCACCGGCGGCGTCAGATGATCAAGCGGGTTAATCTCTAGCGCGTCGCCATTGATAACCTGTAACCGCCCTGGGTAGGCCTGCGCAATTTGGTCCAGTGCGGGCATGCAGCGCTGGTCTTTTTCTATGGCCAACACCCGGCGCGCGCCTTCGGCCAACAGGCCCCGCGTCAGCCCACCGGGGCCGGGCCCGATTTCCAAAATATCGCTGTCTGCCAAGTCACCGGCTTGCCGCGCGATTTTGGCGGTCAGGTTAAGATCCAAAAGGAAATTTTGCCCCAATGCCTTTTTCGCCACCAGCCCATGGGTGGTAATGACCTCGCGCAGCGGGGGAAGGGTGTCTATCGCGCTCATGGCTGTTGCATCACTGAAATTTCTGGCTTTGGCAAGCGCAGATGGCGCCTAGGATTGGCTGTGCTGGGCGTTTTGGCGGGCTTTGGCCATCTCTGCACCCATGCGCAGCGCAGCAATCAAGCTGCTAGGGTTGGCCTGCCCACGCCCGGCAATGTCGAAAGCGGTGCCATGATCGGGCGAGGTGCGCACGAAAGGCAGCCCAAGGCTGATATTGACCCCATGATCAAAGTCGATGGTTTTGATGGGGATCAACGCTTGGTCGTGATACATGCAAATGGCCACGTCATAGCCTGCCCGCGCGCGGGCGTGAAACATCGTGTCGGCGGGCAGGGGGCCGATGATATCGATGCCGCCCGCACGCATCTGCGCCAATAGGGGGGCGATCCAGCGCAGCTCTTCTTGGCCCATGGCGCCGCCCTCGCCGGCATGGGGGTTTAGCCCGGCCACCGCAATGCGCGGCGCGGCTATGCCAAAATCGCGCTGCATGGCGTGGTGGGTTAAGGTGATGGTTTGGCGCAGCAAATCCGGGGTCAAGGCCTGCGGCACCGCAGCCAGAGGGATGTGAATGGTGGCGGGCACAACCCGCAAGGCCGCGCAGGCCAGCATCATCACAACCTCTTTTTGACCGGCCAAATGCGCCAAAAATTCGGTATGGCCGGGAAAGGCAAAGCCTGCGCCATCTTGCAGCGCCTTTTTGTGAATGGGCGCTGTGCATAGCGCGCTGGCTTGAGCGTTTTGCACGAACCCCACAGCCTGTTCGATCACGGCAATCACGTGGGCGGCATGGGCCGGGTTGGCCTGCCCCGGTGTGGCGGCTGGGCCAAAATCATGGGCCAGCACAGGCAGCCCATCGGCCATGGCATCTGCCGCTTGGGCGGGGGTGTCGATCAGGACAACCGGGGCAGTTGCCGGCAGATGGCGCGGATCGCCCAGCCAGAAAAACGCCAGCTCGTTTTTTAGGGCCTGCCATGCCAATGGTGCCAATTCTGGGCCGATCCCTGCAGGCTCCCCACAGGTTAACACCAAGGGCTGGGTCATTGCGACACGATCACCGCATCGGCACGCATTTGGGCCAGATAGCTTTTTGCATAGCTGGCCAAGCGCTGGTTGCGCAGCGAAGACAGCACAGCCTGCCGGTCGGTTTCGATATCAACGGCCGGGGTGCGGCCACATAGCATAACCAACAACAGATCTTGGCCATTGTTGCGCGTCAGGCTGTAGGACAATTCGCCCGCATCCAGCTTGGCCAATTCCAGCGCGATATCGCTGGCAATCTCGCCCGGTGCCGCGCTTTGGCGGCTTAGCCATTCGGGCGGGGTGGTGCGGCCCACGGCAAACAGATCGTCGCATGTGGCCACTTGCGTGGCAATTTGGGCGGCTTTGGCCAAGGTTTCGGCGCTGCGCCCACCGGGCAGGCGGTAGGTGGCGTAATCGATCGCGGCATAGCTGGGCTGGGTGACGCCGGTTTCTTGGATGTCGCGCAGCTGGAACAGCGCGATGGCCCCGTTCAGCGGCAAGGGTTCGCTTACCTCGCCGGGGGCCAGCGCCAAAAGAACCGGGCGCAGCTGGGGGGGCAGTTGGGTCAGCGATGTCCAATCCAGCCGGCCACCATTTTGCGCGCTGGGGGCGGCCGAGACCTGCGCTGCGGCCTGCGAAAAGGCCTGGGTCGTGGTCAGCTTGCTGATTTGTTCGGCAATCTCGGTGGCGGCTTGGGCATTTTCTGGCGTCAGCGGGATGACAATTTCAGAAATCAACACCCGCACATCGCTGCCTGCGGTGATGGCGCTGATGGCCCGGTCGATTTCGGCCTCGGTGATTTTCACGCGCGGGCCAAAAGCCTGCGACACGTAGCGCCGCCACAAAAGACCGGCCTGCACGAAATCACGAAATGTCTGCTCGGCCACGCCAGCGCTGGCAAAAACATCGATAAGATCTTGGGCCGCAATGCCAGAGCGGCCTGCAAATTCTTCCATGCCGGTTTCAATTTCGACCTCGTCAATTTCGAACCCGGCGGCAGTGGCCGCTTGGGTTTGCAGGCGCTCGTCGATCAACTGTTCGCGGGCCAAATTGCGCACATCGCCCGGGGCGCGCAGCAATTGCAGCATCAGGCTGCGCTGGTCCAGTTCGAATTTGGTGATGACCTTGTCATTGACCTTGATTGCGGGGGCAAACAAGCCCTGCGCCTGTGCGGGCATGGGGGCCAGCATGGCGGGCGCCCCGGCAAACAACGCCATGGCTGCGGCAAGGGCAAAGCGGCGAAGTGTAAAGGTCATGTCTGTCAGTTCCTGCAAGTTCTGGCGAAGTTTTCGGTTTCTGTGCGGGCTGAAAACCCCTCGATCCCGATGGTTAGGCCAATCTCGGTGGATGGTTCAATGATAGATGACGAGGTATAGCGCCGCGAGAGGGAAAGGTTCAAGCGCAAGCATTCATTGCGGTATTCCAGCCCGACACCAGCCTCGGCGGTGCGATCGTCGAATAAATCATAGCGCCAGTTGGCGTCGGTTTTCCAGTGGCGCGCAACTTGGTAGCTGCTGGCCAGCAAAACCTCGGAAATGGCCTTGGTGCGGGCCTCGGCCGGGTCTTCCATCAGCCATAGATAGCTTGCGGCCACTTCCAGCTTGGGCGTGGCCCAGCCCAGCCGCGCCTCGGCTTTGGTCAGATCGACGCCATCCCACAGGGTGCGCCCGGTAAAGCTAAACCCGTCTTTGCGCAGCTGCCACGCCGCCAGCACATCCGACCATTGCCCCTGCAGGCCCGAGCTGTTGGAAAAATCTGTGTTGTTTTGGCGCCGCGCCACTTGGCCCAAGGTCAGCACCGTATCCCAGCCGCCCGGCGCCACCCGCCGCCATGCCACGCCATAGGCCAGCGTGGCGTCACGCTCTACCCGGTCGCGGGCGGGAAAGCGCGACAGCGCCAATAAATTGCCCTCGTCAAATTCGACAAGCGTGCTTTCTTCGTTGGGCACATTCGGTGTGCTGCCCCCGACCAAGTTCAAGGCGGCCACAGGTTCCAAGGTTTGCAAGCTGCCATCGGCGGCGGTTTTCATCAGCGGCCAGCGCAGGGCCATCGTGGCATTCGGGCTGATCACGGTGTCGCGGCTGATCGAGGTGCTGTCTTGGTCCACCAAGTAGCTGTCAACATCGATCCCAAAAGACAGGCTGCCGCGCATTCCGCCCCAAAGCGTGGCGCTGTTGTGCCAATCCAGCCCGATATTGGCGCGGCGAATGTCGCGACCATCGATATCGGCATCGGAATAGCGGTGATGGCCCACCATCGACAGGCGGGTGCGCAGCTCGCCGCCAAGGGCGGTGGGGAAATACCGCCGCTCTAGCGTGATATCCCCCTGCAGCGTTGGGGTGTTGGTGGTTGTCTCATCATCGCGCAAACTTTGGAACGATAAAATCTCGGCCTGAAAAAACTGATCGCGTTTTGCGCGCGACAGCGAAATCTCCGATGGCAGCCGGTCTTCGTTGCCATAGGCATAATCCACCATATAGGTGCGGTCGCTGGTGGTTTTCAGCTTGAAAGCCAGTTGATAATCATAGGGCAGCGCGAACTGCCCCTCGCCAAACAAATAGCCGCGGGCATCGGGTTTCAGCCTGTCGTCGGAAAACGCGCCGTTAAAGGTAATCTCGCCGCTGGAAAAGGCCTGCCGGTAGCGCCACTCTAACGTGCGGGTCTGCGGCGTTAGATAGGGCGTAAGCGTAAGGTCACGATGCGGGCTTAGGGCAAAGAAATAGGGTATCTTCACGCCCGCCCCCAAACGCGAACTTTGCCGCGTCGAGGGAAACAAGAACCCGCCGGCGCGTTTCAACGAAGGGTCGGGCAGGCGCAAACGGGGCAGCCAAAAAATGGGCGTGCCTTTCAGGTGTATTTGGGCGTCTTCGAAATAAATCTGTTTTTCTTCATTATCATGAATGACCCGGCGCGCCTGGATTTGCCACAAGGGTGTGCTGTTGTCTGTGCAAATGCGGCACGAGGTTACGGAGGCTTTGTATAATTGCGTATAGCGGCCATCGACGCGATCAATGCGGTTGGCCGCCATTTGCACCTGTTGGTCCAAAATCATGCGGGCGCCGCGCAACAGGCCATTGGCAAACTGGGTGTCCAGTTGCGCGGTATCGGCCATCAGCACGCTGTTGTCGCCTTGGGTCAGCACCACGGGGCCCTCTAAAACCAGCTGGCCCTGGCTGCGATCATAGGTGATCTTGCTGGCGCGCAGGCGTTGGGTGCCAAAAAACGCCTCGACATTTCCTTGCGCCACCAAAATATCGCGCCCCTCGACGCTGACGCGGTCGGCCACCAAAATGGCATCTTGCGCGCTATCGCCTGTGGCGGGGGGCAGGCTGGGCTGGGCCGCAATGGTTTGCGCGAAAGCGGCCTGTTGGGCGGGGGCAAGGGCGCAAAAAAGAGCCAGCATCAAGGCCAAGGCAGGGGGCAGGAAAAGGGGCCGAAACTGTGGCATTACGCCTCCTCTTGATGCAAAACGATGCCCAAACCCAGTAACAAGGCCGCGAGGCTGGGGGCCCAGCCAGCCAAGACAACGGGAACTTGGCCATTTTCGCCCAAGATCTGCGCGAAGTTACGAATATAATACAGGCCAAAGCCCAGCAAAACAGCGCTAAGCACCGCAATGCCTGTGCGCCCCGCGCGGGCATGGCGCATGGTAAAGGCGGCGGCCACCAACAAAAGCGCCAAGAAAAACACCGGCCGCGCCAATTCCATATGCAGCCACACAGCATGGCGGCGCGCGGAAAAACCGGCCTGTTCCAGCTGGGTGATAAAGGCGGGCAGTTCCCATATCGGGATCATCGAAGGGTCGCCGAAACTGTCGCGAATGCCGTCTTGGGTCAGCGCCGAGGTGACGGTATATTCTGGCAAGACCTGCGCCAGCGCTTCGGGGTTTTGGCCCGCCGCCAGTGGCCATAATTTCACCTGCTGCAAATGCCACGCCCCCGGTTCCAGACGGGCGCTTGCCGCCTCGATCCGGCGTTCGGGGCTGCCATCGGCGCCAAAGGACAAAAACGTCACATCATAAAGTGCAGCGCCATCTACCCCGGCACGTTGGGCGCGGATCACGGTTTGGCCATTGGCATCGGCTTGGCGCAGCCACAGCCCCTGTGACGAAATCGAAAACACCGCCTCGCGCCCGGTTAAATAGCGCTCGTCCAGCATGGCAAACCGTTTCGAGGTGGCAGCAACGATGGGGTTGAACACGGAAATCGTGATCACACCCGCCAGCACTGCCACAAGCGCAGGCGCAATCAATGCCACCAACCCCGACCGCCCCGCCGCGCGGGTGACCACCAGCTCGCTTGATCGCGACAGGCCCAAAAACAGCGTGACGGTGGATAAGATCATCACCAAGGGCAGCATTTGATACAGGCCCACCGGGGCGTTCAGCAATGTCAGGCCGAATACCTCGCCAAAGCTGGTGCCGCTAGAGGCGTGGCGGCGGGTTTGCTCGACCAAGTCAATCAGCGTGATCAGCAGGAAAAACAGCCCCAAAAGCCCGGTGAAAACCAAGGCAAAGCGGCGTGCAAAATAAAAATGCAGCGTCATGTGGCCCCCAATTCTGATGGGGGGCTGGGCTGGGCGCGCTGGCCTTTTCGCCGGGGGTTGGCGACTATGGCCAACAATGTGGCGCTGATCGCCAGCCCCGCCAGCGTGGGCAAATAGATCAAGGGCCAAAGCGCAGGGTCGGTGCGCACGGGCGCGGCGACCACGCCCTCGATCATTTTCACAAAGACCAGCAGCACCAGCGCCGCCACGATCTGCCGCCATACCCCAAAGCGCGAAAAATTACCCAGCAGCAGCGTTGAGAACCCGATCAAGGCCGCCACGATGCACAAAAGGGGCTGTTGAAACCGCGCATGCAGCAATTCTGCGGCGCGGCCCGGGCTTTGCTGGGTGGCGGCAACTGTGGCGGCATAATCGGCCACAATCTGGTGGGTTGGCAAATGTTGAAACTGCGGCGCCTCTGCTTGAATTCCGGTGAATAATGCGCTGATATCATGTGCAAACTCACTGAAATGCGTGGTGAAAAGCCGGGTTGTTTGGGCGCTATAAGACTGCGATAACCCGTCGACCATCAACAGCGTGACGCGCCCATCGTCTTTGACCAAATAGGCCCGGGCGGCGGAATAGGTGATGGGCTTGGCCGGTTTGCGGGCATCGTGCAAGAACACATCGCGCAGCTCGCCCTCTGGGGTGATGGCACGGATATAAAAGGTCATACCCGTCGCCGGATGCAAAAACGTGCCCTCGCTTAGCAACCGCGCGGTGACATCTTGGGCGATATCGCGTTCGCGCGATTTCAGCTGTGCCAGGCTGGCGGGGACCAAAATATGGGTCAAAACCGACATGAACAGCGCAACCAGCAGCCCATAATACACCACCGGCCGCGCCAGCCGCCACGGGCTAAAGCCGGTGGCCTGCATCACCACCAGCTCGCTATCGCTGCTTAGGCGGTTTGTGACGTAAACTGCCCCCGCAAACACCGACATTGGCAACACCAATTGTATGACATTGGGCAATGTCAGCGCGGTCAGTTCTAAAAACACCAGCGCCGATTGGCCATCGCCAATCAGCCGGTCAAACAGCCGCACAGCTTGGTTGATCCAGTATATGGATACCAATACGAGGGCGAAAAACCCAAACAGCATCATGAGCTGCGACAGCATATACCTGTCGAATCTTGACAACCTATCCCCCGTGGCAGCGGTTAACCTGTTGTTACAGGATCAGGCGGGCAGGGCAAACTGCTATCTGGCCAAGGTGGGCGATGCGCGCTAGGTATCGCCTAAACAGGGAGAAAACAGCCATGACGCAACCGCAAGATATCGCCTTTGTCGAGACACAGTTGGATGATCTGGCGCAGGTGGCCGGACGCATTGCCGCCCTTGCCCCGCCCGATGGCAAGATGGATGCCAGCCTGCGGCGGCTCAATCGGCTGTGCAAAGGGGCCGTGGCGCGGGTTCTGGCGGCGCCCAGCTGGGCCGAGGCTAAGCCCGGCGATATCACCACATTGGAAATGCCCGTGGGGCTGCAGGCGGTGGCGCTGGATCTGGTCTGTTTGCCGCGCCGACCCACGCAAACCGAGGCCCGGCGCGCGGGTGCGCAGCTGGCCAAACGGCAAGGCGCCCAGCCGCTGCTGGTGCTGGCGGGGGCGACCGTGCGCATATCCGAGCTGGCACTGGGGCTGGCGCTACGCGGCTATGCCTTTGACGTGCATCGTAAAACCCCTGCCAAGCGGGGCCAAGGCGTGCGCATTATGTGCACCCGCCCCGCCGAGGCGCAGGCCAATGCCGCCCCCTTGATGGCCATGGCCGAAGGGGTGTTTTTCACCCGCGATCTGACCAACGAGCCTGCCAATGTGCTGACCACAACGGAATTTGCCGCGCGCCTACAGGCGATGGCCGATCTGGGCCTGAAAATCGAGGTGCTGGACGAGGCGCAGCTGCACGAGCTGGGCATGGGCAGTTTCCTGTCTGTGGGTCAAGGCAGTGCCAGCCCCACGAAATTGGTTGTCATGCAATGGCAGGGCGGCCCGAAAGACCAAGCACCGCTGGCGCTGGTGGGCAAGGGTGTGGTGTTCGACACCGGTGGCATCAGCCTGAAACCCGCCGCCGGCATGGAAGACATGACCATGGATATGGGCGGCGCGGGCGTTGTGGCTGGTGTGATGCGCAGCTTGGCGCTGCGCGGCGCCAAGGCCAATGTGGTTGGGTTGGTTGGGCTGGTGGAAAACATGCCTTCGGGCACGGCCACGCGCCCGGGCGATGTTGTGCGCAGCATGAAGGGCGACACGATCGAGGTGATCAATACCGATGCCGAAGGGCGTTTGGTGTTGGCCGATGTGCTGTGGTACGCGCAAGAGCGGTTTTCCCCCTGCGCCATGGTGGATTTGGCCACGCTTACGGGGGCGTGCATCATTGCCCTTGGCCATGAAAATGCAGCCGTCTTTGGCAATGATGATGCCTTTGCCAACCGGTTTTTGAAAGCCGCCCAAGCCGAGGGCGAAGGCGCGTGGCGTTTGCCCTTGGGGCAGGCCTATGACGATCTGATCAAAAGCCAGATTGCCGATATGAAAAACACCGGCGGCCGGGCGGCGGGCTCGATCACGGCGGCGCAATTCCTGCAGCGGTTTGTCAAGCCTGACATGCCGTGGATCCATTTGGATATTGCCGGCGTGGCCAGCGTTAAATCGGAAACCGCGCTTGCGCCGCAGGGGGCCACGGGCTGGGGGGTGCTGGCGCTGAACCGTCTGGTGCAGGAGATGCTAGAGGCATAGGCCATGGGCAAGGCGATGTTCTATCATCTCACCCAGCGCCCGCTAGAGGTGACTTTGGCCATGCTGCTGGAAAAGTCGCTGCAGGCGGGCTGGCGGGTGTGTGTGCGCGGCTGCGATGACGCCCGGATAGAGTGGCTGGACCAAAAACTGTGGCAAATATCACCGCCAGAGGGGTTTTTGCCCCATGGGCAGGCCGGGGGTGCCCATGATGCGCTGCAGCCCGTGTTGCTGACCACCGCGCAAAAGGCAGGCAATGCCCCGGCTTGCCTGATGGCCATAGATGGTGCCGAGGTCGCCGCGGCCGAGGTGCAGGCGATGGAGCGGGTCTGCATCTTGTTTGATGGCACAGACGCGCAGGCCGTAAGCGCCGCACGCGGCCAATGGAAAGCCCTAACCGATGCAGGCTGCGCGGCGCAATATTGGTCCGAAGACAGCGGGCGCTGGCAGATGAAGGCAGAAAAAGCAGCCCCCCTTAGCCCGTGATCAGCGGTGCAACACCAAGGCGCCGCCGGCAATTTCGATACGGCTGAACCGCTCAAGATAAGTCATACCCAAGAGCGATGTTTTCATCTGCCCCTCGTTCACCGAGGCGCGGATATTGCGCATCTGCACGCCATCCACGTCGATACTGTCTAGCCGCACCGGCGCAATGCGCACGCTGCCATTGGCGGTGTTTGCGCGGCCCGAATAGACCAGATCCGCCAGTGCAATGCCTGCGTTTTCGGCATCTGTCGGGGTTAGCACAACTTGGCTGGCGCCAGTATCCACCACAAAGCGCACCGGCGTGCCATTGACCAAAGCTGTTAGGTAATAATGCCCATCAGGGGCCCGTGGCAGGGTGATCTGGCTGCCATCTTGGGCCACGTCATGATGCAGCAAAACCGTGCGCCGGATATCTCCCCACAGCCCAATGGCGGCAATCACGCCCACAAAGATCAACACCCACGCGCTGGCCTGTTTCACCGTGCGCCCCATGTTTTTGCGCCCCTCAACCAGCAGCCACAGCGCCAAAGCACCGCCCAACAGCCCCAGATAGGCCAGATGCCCCAGTTCGATCCCGCTCATATCGCCCCTATGTGCTGCTACGCGTTTGGATATAGGCAGGGTGGTGGCATGCGGTAATGGTGGCCGCGCGCCCAGCCCACGTGGCAGGCGTTAACCGCCCAAACCAAAGGCGCGCAAACCATCCAGTACGAATTGCACCGCAAGCGCGGCCAGCAACATGCCCAAAAGCCTTGTGACAACGTTGATGCCGGTGCGGCCCAAGGCCCGTTCTAACAGACCCGCAACCATAAACAGCGCAAACACGATGCCCAGCACGGCCGCCATCACCAAAACCGTGGTTGCAAAGCCCTGCAAACCGCCCATTTCGCCGGTCAGCAAGATCACGCTGGCAATGGCGCCGGGCCCTGCAATCAGCGGAATGGCCAAGGGAAAAACTGATGGGTCTGGCCGCTCGTCTGCCTGATCTTCGCGGCGCTTGCTGCGGCGCTCGAACAACATATCAAGCGCTGTCAAAAACAGCAAAATGCCCCCCGCAATGCGAAAGGCTGGCATGGAAATGCCGACAAAGCCCAGCACAGCCTCGCCCAAAGCGGCAAAAAGCACCAACAGCATCGCGGCGATCACACAGGCGCGAATGGCAATGCCCCGGCGGGTGCGTGCATCCATCCCATGGGTCAGGGCCACGAAAAGCGGGGCCAGCCCGATTGGGTCGATAATCACAAATAACGTGACGAAAGCGGTGATCAGAAAAGCGCTGTCCATGCTGCCTGTCTACTGGCTGCGCGGGCGTTTGGCCAGTGCTGTGATGGCCGCCTAATGGCCGGGCATATTGCGCGCAAACCATGCGCGAATTTGCGGCGCGATCCAGGCCCACAATTCAGGCACGCTGCGCGCGATAGGGGCGCCGACGCGGGCCTCGACCTGCGCCAATGTGGGCGCGTGGCTGCGCCAGCTGACGCCATCGCTGGCCAAATTTTGGTTTGGCGGCTGAAACCTATCCAGCGCCTTTGCAAATTGGGCATCTGGGGTTTCTGCGGCCTCGAATTCATCCCAAAGCGCGCGCAGATCTGCGCCTTGGGCCGGCGGTAACAGCCCAAAAATGCGCGTGGCGGCCGCAGCTTCTGCCTGCGCTGTGGCGGCAGGGTCGTGATTGGCATAGATCGGCACATCGCCGGCATCTATTTCCACCAGATCATGCACCAATAACATGCGGATCACGCGGTTTATATCTACCCCTTCGGGCGCGTGATCGGCCAGCACCAGCGCATAAAGCGCCAAGTGCCAGCTGTGCTCGGCCGAGTTTTCGGCGCGGCTGCCATCCCCCAAAGTTGTGGCGCGGGTGATTTGTTTCAGCTTGTCCGCTTCGGCCAAAAAGGCCATGCGCGCCGCCAAATCACCCTGTGCCATGCTCAGCGGGTGGTTTCGGTTAGCCGGCGTTTGACGTAGCCGGTGACGTTGCCAATCATATGATCCATATGCGCCTCGTCACGGAAGAAGTGATCGGCGCCCTCGATTTGATCATGGGTGATTGTGATGCCTTTTTGCTCGTGCAGTTTGGCAACCAAAGCCTGCGTATCTGCGGGCGGCGCCACGCGGTCGGCGGCGCCAGTGATCACCAGCCCAGACGACGGGCAGGGGGCAAGGAACGAAAAGTCATACATATTCGCCGGCGGGCTGACCGAAACAAAGCCGGTGATTTCGGGGCGGCGCATCAGCAATTGCATGCCGATCCATGCGCCAAAGGAAAACCCGGCCACCCAGCAATGTTTGGAATTGGAATTCATCGATTGCAGATAATCCAGCGCCGAGGCTGCATCTGACAGCTCGCCAATGCCTTGGTCGTATTCGCCTTGGCTGCGGCCAACACCGCGAAAGTTGAACCGCAAAACGGTGAAGCCCATGTTATAAAATGCGTAGTGCAGATTATACACAACCTTGTGGTTCATCGTGCCGCCAAATTGGGGATGGGCATGCAAAACGATAGCAATCGGCGCGTCACGGTCTTTTTGCGGATGGTAGCGACCTTCTAGACGGCCCTCTGGGCCGGGAAAAATGACCTCGGGCATGGTGTTCCCTGTCTCCTGCTGGCGCCGAGAATTCTTGACAGAATTAATCGGGCACTTTAGAACGGTTCTAAACCTGCTGGCTGCTCCAGTAGGGCTTGCGCCGAGATAAGGCCTAAGCTGTTCAAGGTCAATGAGTTGACGGAGCTGTTGCGATGAAACTAAGCACCAAGGGCCGCTACGCAATGGTGGCACTGACCGATCTGGCGCTGCGGCCCGGCGAAGAATTGGTCACGCTGGGCGATATCGCGCGGCGCCAAGATATATCGCTGCCCTATCTTGAACAGCTGTTTGTGAAACTGCGCCGGGGTGGGCTGGTCAAATCTGTGCGCGGGCCGGGTGGTGGATACCGGCTGGCGCGGGCGCCCAGCGAAATTCGTGTCGTGGATGTGCTTAGTGCGGTGGATGAAACGGTGGACGCCATGCACAAGGGCGCAGGCGTCAGCGGTGGCCTTTCGGGCAGCCGCGCCCAATCGCTCAGCAACCGTTTGTGGGAATCGCTTAGCGCGCATGTCTATGTCTTTTTGCATCAAACCCGTCTGTCGGATGTGGTGGCCAACGAATTGGCGCCATGCCCGGCGGTGCCATCGCTTTTTGCCGTGGTGGACGAGGCCTGATGATGGCGCGCACCTATCTGGATTATAACGCTACAGCCCCCCTGCGCCCCGAGGCGCGGCAGGCGATGCTGGCGGCGTTTGATCTGGTGGGCAACCCATCCAGCGTGCACGCCGAGGGGCGCGCGGCCAAAGCCGCGATCGAACAGGCGCGGGCGCAGGTGGCGCAGGCCTTTGGTGCCGATGGCGCCGATATTATCTTTACCTCTGGCGCCACCGAGGCGGCGGCTTTGGCCTGTGCAGGGCAGCCGCTGCAAGGGGCCGAGATCGAGCACGAGGCAGTGGCCGCATGGGTGGATCCCTGCCTGCCAGTGGGGGCCGATGGCCGCGTGGCTTTGGCAGATCCGGCTCAATCGGCGCTGCAATTGGCCAATTCCGAAACCGGCATAATCCAAGACCTGCCGCAGGGTTTGGCGCTAAGCGATATGACCCAAGGGTTTGGCAAGCTTGCGATCGCGTTTAACTGGTCGGGCGCCAAGATGGCGCTGATCTCGGCGCACAAGCTGGGGGGGCCAAAGGGCATTGGCGCATTGGTGGTGCAGCGCGGCACCGATATCGCGGCGCAATTGCGCGGCGGGGGCCAAGAAATGGGCCGGCGCGCCGGAACCGAAAACGTGGCCGCGATTGCCGGTTTTGGGGCCGCCGCCGCCGCTGCGGCGCGCGATCTGGCCGATGGCTGCTGGGAGCCGGTTGAACAATTTAGAAATATTCTAGAAAAAGCCATTGAGGCCGGTTCGAAAGAGACTATTTTAGTCGGGAAAGGCAGCCCACGGCTGCCCAATACCTTGTGCATGGTCACGCCGGGTTGGAAGGGCGAAACCCAGGTGATGGCGATGGATCTGGCGGGGTTTGCCGTAAGCGCGGGCAGCGCCTGTTCCAGCGGCAAGGTGCGCGCCAGCAAGGTGTTGCTGGCTATGGGGCTGACATCCGAACAGGCGCAATGCGCGCTGCGGGTGTCTTTGGGCCCAAAGACAACAGAACAAGACGTTTTGCGCTTTGCAGATGTCTGGTTGGAAAAATGGAAACGTCACCGTGCGCGCAACGCCGCGTGAGGGCATAAGAAGGGGGTTGCTATGACGGCACTGGACAAACTTGAGGTCAAGGAAGGCGTCGACCAGGAAACGGTTGATGCAGTCAAATCCCTAGGCAAATACAAGTATGGCTGGGAAACCGAGATCGAGATGGAATATGCCCCAAAGGGCGTAAACCCCGATATCGTGCGCCTGATCAGCGAAAAAAACGGCGAACCAGAATGGATGACCGACTGGCGCCTTGCCGCCTTTGAACGCTGGACGCAAATGACCGAGCCGAAATGGGCCATGGTGAATTACCCTGAAATCGATTTTCAGGACCAATATTATTACGCCCGCCCCAAAAGCATGGAAGACAAGCCAAAATCGCTGGATGATGTCGACCCAAAGCTGCTGGCCACCTACGAAAAACTGGGTATCCCGCTGAAAGAACAGCTGATTTTGGCCGGGGTCGAGGGCGCCGAAGATGCCCCCGTCGAAGCGCGCAAAGTGGCGGTGGACGCGGTGTTTGACAGCGTATCTGTGGGCACCACCTTTCAAGCCGAGCTGAAAAAGGCCGGGGTGATCTTTTGCTCGATCTCCGAGGCCATCCGCGAACACCCCGAACTGGTGCGCAAATATCTGGGCTCGGTCGTGCCGGTCTCGGATAACTACTATGCCACGCTGAATTCGGCGGTCTTTTCCGATGGCTCCTTTGTCTACATCCCGCCGGGGGTGCGCTGCCCGATGGAATTAAGCACCTATTTCCGGATCAATGCCGAAAATACCGGTCAGTTTGAACGCACGCTGATCATCGCCGACAAGGGCTCGTATGTGTCCTATCTTGAGGGATGCACCGCGCCAAAGCGCGACACTGCGCAGCTGCATGCGGCCGTGGTGGAAATTATCATCGAAGAGGACGCCGAGGTAAAATACTCGACCGTTCAAAACTGGTATCCGGGCGACGAAGAGGGCCGGGGCGGGATCTATAACTTTGTCACCAAACGCGCAGATTGCCGTGGCGATCGGGCCAAGGTGATGTGGACGCAGGTTGAAACCGGCTCGGCGGTGACGTGGAAATACCCCTCGTGCATTTTGCGCGGCAACGACAGCCAAGGCGAATTTTATTCCATCGCCATCGCCAACAACCACCAGCAGGCCGATACCGGCACCAAGATGATCCACCTTGGGCGCAACACCAAATCGCGCATCGTGTCCAAAGGCATCAGCGCGGGCTTTGCCCAAAATACCTATCGCGGTCTGGTGTCGATGCACCCCAAGGCCAAGAACAGCCGCAACTACACCCAATGCGACAGCTTGTTGATTGGCGATAAATGTGGCGCCCACACGGTGCCCTATATCGAGGTGAAGAATAACTCTAGCCGGGTCGAACACGAGGCCACCACATCAAAGGTGGATGACGACCAGATGTTTTATTGCCGCTCGCGCGGGATGGACGAGGAAGAGGCGGTTGCGTTGATTGTGAACGGGTTTGCCAAGGAAGTGCTGCAGGCGCTGCCCATGGAATTTGCCATGGAAGCCCAGCAATTGGTGGCCATTTCGCTGGAAGGATCGGTGGGCTAAATGCCGTGGGGTCGGGGTAAAGAGTTGGATATGATTGTAACGACAACGCCCTCGGTAGAGGGGCATAAGATATTGGCTTACAAAGGCATTGTGGTGGGCGAGGCGATTATGGGCGCCAACATCGTGCGCGATATTTTTGCCAATATCACCGATGTGATCGGGGGCCGTTCGGGGGCGTATGAAAGCAAGCTGCAAGATGCCCGCGACACGGCGCTTAGCGAGATGCAGGAGAAAGCGGCCGATTTGGGTGCCAATGCCGTTGTAGGGGTGGATCTGGATTACGAGGTTGTGGGTCAATCTATGCTGATGGTCAGCGCCAGCGGCACAGCGGTTGTTTTGGGGTGAGCGGGCCTGACAGGCCCACCCTGACCCTGCCCGAAGCAGAGGCGGCACTGATCACGGCGGCCTATGACAAGGCCGAGGTGATTTTGGAATACGGGTCGGGGGGCAGCACTGTGCTGGCCGCTGATTTGGGTAAAAAGGTGGTTGCGGTCGAAAGCGACCGGGACTGGGCGCAGATGATGCAGGCGTGGTTTCAGCACAACCCGCCCAAAACTGGCGCCGCAACGGTGGTTTGGTGTGACATTGGCCCAACCCGCGATTGGGGCCATCCGGTGGATGACAGGGCGTGGAAACGATTTTCGCGCTATCCGCTGGAAGTTTGGGATCTGGCGGAATTTGCCCATCCAGACGTGGTGCTGGTGGATGGGCGGTTTCGGGTGGGGTGCGCCTTGGCCACGGCCTATCGCATCACGCGGCCGGTGACCTTGTATTTCGACGACTACGTGAACCGCCCGCGGTTTCACGAAGTAGAAAAATTTATTGGCGCGCCGGCCCAAATTACGGGCCGCATGGCACGCTTCGATCTGGTTCCTCAATCGCTGCCCCAAGGGCGGTTATTGCGGATCACACAACTAATGATGCGGCCCTAGTGGCCCGCCCAAAGCGCGAATGGAAAGGGTAAAAAATGCTCGAGATCAAAAACTTGCACGTCAAACTTGAAGAAGAGGACAAGCAAATTTTGAAAGGCGTGGATCTGACCGTCGAGGCGGGAAAGGTGCATGCGATCATGGGGCCGAATGGCTCGGGCAAATCGACCCTGTCTTATGTTTTGTCGGGGCGCGATGGCTACGAGGTTACCGCGGGCAGCGCGCATTTGGACGGCAAAGACCTGCTAGAGATGGAAGCAGAAGAGCGCGCCGCGGCGGGCCTGTTCTTGGCCTTTCAATACCCGGTGGAAATTCCCGGCGTCGGCAATATGACCTTTTTGCGCACCGCAGTGAACGCCCAGCGCAAGGCCCGCGGCCAAGAGGAAATGAGCGCCACCGAGTTTCTGAAAGTTGTGCGCGAAAAGGCCAAAACCCTGAAAATTGACGCCGATATGCTAAAGCGCCCCGTCAATGTGGGCTTTTCGGGCGGCGAGAAAAAGCGCAACGAAATTCTGCAGATGGCCATGCTGGAACCGAAGATGTGCATTCTGGATGAAACCGATTCAGGCCTGGATGTGGACGCGATGAAGCTGGTGTCCGAAGGCGTGAACGCGTTGCGCGATGCGGGCCGCGGGTTTTTGGTAATCACCCACTACCAGCGGCTTTTGGATCACATCAAACCCGATGTTGTGCACATCATGGCCAATGGCCGCATCGTGAAAACCGGCGGCCCTGAACTGGCGCTGGAGGTAGAAAATAACGGCTATGCCGACATTCTGGGCGAGGCGGTGTAATGGCGGATCTGGCAGTAAAATCTGACCCCACCGAAGACCGGCTGGCGGCGTTGACGATGCCAAGCTGTGGCGCTTGGGGCCGTGCAGTGCGCGAGGCCGCTTTGGCGCGGCTGCGTTCCACGGGCTTGCCGGGGCGGCGCGATGAATATTGGAAATATACCCGCCCCGACACGCTGACACAGGCCAATGTGGTGCCTGCGGCGGTTTTTCAAAACGACGAACTGCCGCCCTTTGAAGGGCTCGAGCGGCTAAAGCTGGTGTTTGTCGATGGTGTGTTTGACGCCGATGCAAGCGATGATTTGGCCGAAACCGGCCTTGAAATCGAGCGTCTTGAAACCGCCATGGCACAAGACATTCATTGGGCCAAAGACCTGTATGGTGTGCTGGAAACCAACGGCCAAACCCCCGTTGCGCGCCCCTTGGCCGCGTTGAATTCGGCCTATGCCAGCGATGGCATCGTTTTGCGCGTCACGGCCCCTGTGGCCCGCCCAATCAGCATGATCTATCGCCACGAAAACCTAAATTCCGATGCGATTTTACACCACGTGATCAGGGTGGAAAAAGGCGCCAGCGTCAGCGTGCTGGAAAACGGGCCTGCCGCCGCGCGGCTGAACAAGGTGATGGAGGTGGACGTGGCCGATGGAGCCGCCTTCCACCATGTGCGCGCTCAAGGCCGCGATCACGAACGCCGCGCTGCCACCCATATTTTTGCCCGCCTCGGCACCGAAAGCCGTTTTAAAAGCTTCACCATGACGGTGAATGGCGTTTTGACGCGCAATGAATGCGTGATCGAATTGCTGGGCGATAACGCGCAGGCCCATGTGGCGGGTGCGGCGCTGGGGGATGGTGATTTT
Organism: Paracoccaceae bacterium; assembly: GCA_009924775.1. Taxonomy (GTDB): domain Bacteria; phylum Pseudomonadota; class Alphaproteobacteria; order Rhodobacterales; family Rhodobacteraceae; genus CAJXSO01. The sequence goes on from RFQY01000033.1 coordinate 18,203, forward strand.
CACCATGATGACACGGTATTCATCACCCATGACGCAGTGAATTGCGAAAGCCGGCAGGTGTTCAAGAAAGTGCTGCGCAACGGCGCTACGGGCGTGTTTCAGGGCAAGATTTTGGTGAAACCGGGCGCCCAGAAAACCGATGGCTACCAGATCAGCCAGTCGCTGCTGTTGGACGAGGACAGCAACTTTTTGGCCAAGCCCGAGCTGGAAATCTACGCCGATGACGTGGCCTGTAGCCATGGTTCGACCAGCGGTGCCATTGACGATGACGCGCTGTTTTACCTGCGCTCGCGCGGTGTTCCCTTGGCTGATGCCCAAGATCTGCTGGTGCTGGCCTTCTTGGCCGAAGCGGTGGACGAGATCGAAGACGAAGACCTGCGCGAGCATGTCAGTGCACGCCTGTCCGGTTGGCTTGAACGTCACCGCAGCTGATGTCGTTGGTCCAAGATATCGTGGCCACATACCGTGGCCCGGGCCGTGTACTGGGGCGCCTGTTGGCAGCCCCCGTGCACGAGGGCCGCGCGCTGGCCATCTTGATGGGGGGCTGCGCGGTTTTGTTTGTGTCGCGTTGGCCCGCCTTGGCGCGGCAGGCCCATCTAGAGGGCGCAGACCTGCAAATGCTGATGGGCGCCGCCCTGCTGGGGTTGGTCTTTATCTTGCCGCTGATGTTTTACCTGATTGCCTTTTTGGCGCATGGGGTGGCACGGCTGGTGGGCGGGCAGGGCAGCGCCTATGGCGCAAGGCTGGCGCTGTTTTGGGCGTTTCTGGCCAGCGCGCCGGTGCTGCTGCTTTATGGTTTGGTGGCGGGGTTCATTGGCGCAGGTGCGGCGCTTTCGGCTGTTGGCATCTTGTGGGTGATCGTGTTTTCGTGGTTTTGGATTGCGGGCATGATGCGCGCAGGCTGGGGGCAAAAATGAGCTTTGGCACAACAATTCGCGCGTTGGTTCTACAAAGCTTTCGCGACCCATCAACCGCGGCCCATCGCCTGTTGGCGATGCGTCTGGACCCGGCCATTTTGTGGCTGGGGCTGGTGCTGGTTTCGGTGCTGAATGCATTGCTGTTTTTTGCGCTGCAACTGGCCATGCCGGGCCCGGGCCAAATGAGCATGGGCTTGGGCCC
>RFQY01000321.1 GCA_009924775.1 Paracoccaceae bacterium
TGGGTTAGCAAATACCACCACTGCTCAGTTCCCTTACTCTGGCTCGGTTGTCGCATCAGTCGTTTTTGCAGCGGTCGCGATCTTGGAGACAGTGGGCCCCCCCATGGTGGCTCGCGCGTTATTTTGGTCGGGTGACGCTGACGACCACAAGCCCACGAATGAGCCTGAAAATGTAACGGATGATGCGCAGCAGGCGCAACGGCCATGAACGAATTTGCTTTGATCAAACGCTACTTCGTGACACCCAACGCGCAAGGCGCGGGTGCCGGCAGGCTGCCGCACGTAGCGCTGGGGCCGGGCGATGACTGCGCACTGACCCAGAGCACGCCACAAATGGTGCAAGCCATCTCAGCCGACATGTTGGTCGCTGGGCAACATTTTTTTGAAGACACCGACCCCGAGCAACTGGGCCATAAGGCACTGGCCGTCAATCTCAGTGACCTCGCAGCCATGGGTGCCACACCGCGCAGCTTCACGCTCGCACTGGCATTACCAACCCTTGATGAACCCTGGGTCGCTGCGTTCTCAAAGGGCCTCTTGACGCTGGCCAGCGCCCATAACTGCGCCCTGATTGGTGGCGACATCACGCGCGGGCCATTGACCATCGCCATCACGGTGATCGGCGAGGTGCCGCTTACGCAAGCATTGCGGCGCGACGGCGCACAGGTGGGCGACGACCTGTATGTATCGGGCACTTTGGGTGACGCGGCGTTGGCGCTGCGCTGGGCGCTACAAGACCCCAAAACCGCCACAGTGCAAACCAGCACGACGGTACAGACACGTCAAACCGTTGAAAGCCGTATGACCATGCCCACACCCCGTGTCGCGCTGGGTCAAGCACTCAGGGGTGTGGCCACTGCCGCGATGGATATCAGCGACGGCCTCGCAGGCGACTTACACCATCTGCTTGCGGCCAGCCAGTGTGGCGCGGAAGTGACGATCGACACCCTGCCTGTCAGCCCCACGGTCGCGACCTTACCGGTCGACCTGCGGCGTGCACTGGCATTCGCGGGTGGTGATGACTATGAGCTGCTATTTGCTGCGCCACCTCAGCAGGCCGCACGGCTGACACACCTGGCGGCACAAGTTGGTGTCAAAATAACCCGAATCGGCCACATCACCGATGACACTGCGCTGGTCCTGCGCGACGCCAACGGCGTAGTGATCGCCAACGACTACCGCGGGTTTGACCACTTTTCTGAATGAGCACCTCCACCGCCGATACCGCTGAAGCCACACCGCAAGCGACTGCTACCCCCCCGCTGCGGCCGACTTGGCGCTTCATGCTGGGGCATCCCGCGCATTGGATTGCCCTTGGTTTTGGTTCGGGGCTCACGCGGTTTGCGCCGGGAACGGTCGGCACCCTGTGGGCATGGGTTGGCTTTTTGGCGCTGTATCCTTTTTTATCCGACCGCCAGTGGCTGACGCTCATCGCCATCGGCTTTGTGGTCGGCTGTTGGGCCAGCAAGACCTGTGCGATCAATTTACGCATCGCCGATTCAGGGCATATGGTTTGGGATGAGATCATTGCATTTTGGCTGGTACTTTGGCTGGTGATGCCCATCGGCTTCACCGGGCAGCTGTTGGCCTTTGGCTTGTTTCGCTTCTTTGATGCGGTGAAGTTCGGGCCCACACGCTGGGCCGATCAAACCTTCAAAGGCTTCGGTTGGCGGGGCGGCTTTGGCGTCATGTTTGACGACCTGATTGCTGCCGCACTCACGCTATTGGTGTGGGCGTTGGGTGTCCGCTTCCTCCCCACCCTTTGGCCACATTGATCGCCCCCACCATGACCCCATCAACGCCTCCCCTTGCAGATACGGTCCTGCAATTAGCGGCGCGACTCATGCAGCGCCAACAGCAAATGGCAACGGCAGAGAGCTGCACAGGCGGTGGTATCGCCGCGGCCTGCACGGACTTGTCGGGCTCAAGCGCCTGGTTCGAGCGCGGCTGGGTGACTTATGCCAACGCGGCAAAGACCACCGAGCTGGGGGTGCCGGATGACCTGATTCG
>RFQY01000322.1 GCA_009924775.1 Paracoccaceae bacterium
AGGGCCCATGGGCGAGATCACAAATTTCCGCGGCGAGGCCACGCCCAGCGAGGCCAAGTCATTTGCCGATCATGCTGTTGATACGTTGATCTTGCGCGTCGGTGACAGGGTGCGCAAAGCGCGCGAACGCAAGGGCATTCCGCGCCGCGTGCTGTCGGAAATCTCGGGGGTTTCACCGCGCTATCTGGCCCAGCTCGAGGCGGGCGAGGGCAATATTTCCATCGGGTTGTTGCAGCGCGTTGCCATCGCGCTGGACCATCGTATCGAATGGCTGATGATCGAGGATGACCCCTGGAATTCCGAGGCGCATTTCATCACCGAATTATACCAAAACGCCAACGCCGATACGCGCGCGCAGGTCAAAGCGCTGCTACAGCCCGCATCCGACGAAGAAATGCGCGCCCGGCGTATTTGCCTGATTGGGCTGCGGGGGGCGGGAAAATCGACCTTGGGCCAAAGGGCCTGCGCCGAATTGGGCATGCCGTTTTTGGAACTGAACCAAGAGATCGAAGAACAAAGCGGCATGCCTGTCACCGAGGTGATGGCGCTTTATGGTCAAGAGGGCTACCGCAAGCTCGAGGCGCAGGCCTTGGGCCGGGTGATCCAAACCCATGAACAGGTGATCTTGGCGGTTGCCGGGGGCATCGTGTCGTCGCCCGATACCTATGCCACGCTGCTGTCGCGCTTTCACACCATTTGGGTCAAGGCCCAGCCCGACGAGCATATGAGCCGCGTGCGCGCACAGGGCGATACCCGCCCCATGGCGGGCAACCCCGAAGCGATGAAAGAGCTGAAATCGATCCTGACCAGCCGCGAGGCCCTGTACGAGCGCGCGCAACACAGCTTGGATACATCGGGCAAAACCTTGGCCCAATCGCAGGCTGAATTGCTGGATTTGTTGCATGCAAACGGGCTGTGTGACTAGGTTTTGGCGCTGCATCTGCCCCCCATCCTGCGGCCCGATATGGCCGCCCCGGCACCGCCCCCCTTGGTGGGTGATGCGCCCCTTGGCGCCCTTGCGCCGCTGAACGTGGCGCTGATTGGCGGGGCGGGTTTGGGCCTGTCTTTGGCGGTGGGCTTGGCCGCGACGGGCCATTCTGTACTGTGTTTCGAAGAGGATCCCGGCAGCCTAGAGCGGGCAGAGTTTTACTTTTCGCGCCACGATTGCCCTGCAAAGCTGCGCGACAGGGTACAATTTTCGGGCGATCCCGCAGATCTGGGCACGTGCTGCGTGGTGCTGGACCTTGCCATGGGCAGCCTGGCCGAAAAAGGCGCGCTTTGGGCGCAGGTCTCGCCGCATTTGCAGGCGGGCGCCACGCTGGCCCTGCCGCTTGCAGGGCGGGACTTGGCGCAGATTGCCGCCAAGGCGCAACAGGCGGGGCAGGCAGTCTTGGGGCTGCTTTTGGCCACGCCGATGATTGCCGGGGGCGTGGCCGAAATTGCCTTGCCCACAGACACGCCCGCTGCCGTGGCCCAAAGGATGCTGGCGCTGTTAGAGGGGGCCAGGCTAAGCCCGCTTGCGGTGGGCGACAGCGCTGCTTTTGCCAGTGAAACCCTGCTTTTGACCTATCTTGCAGGTTTGGACCGGATGCTTATGCAGGGGGCCACCCCATGGGAGGTGGACGAGGCCGCGGAATGGTTTGGCTATGCGATGGGCCCTTTTGAGGCCCAAGATCTGATTGGCACCGATCTGGCCTATCATATGCGCCAGCGCGTGGCAGGGCAGGTGCCGGGCGGGCCAGTTGCGGCCCCCATCGCAGACCGCGCGGTAGAAGAGGGGCGTTTGGGTAAAAAGGCTGGGGTGGGGTGGTATCGCTACCCCGGTGGCGGCGGCAAGGTGATCGATCCGCTGGTCGAAGACCTGTGCCGCGAAGAGGCGCATTTCGCCCGCGTCCCGCCGCGCGATTGGCCGCAAGAGGCGATTGTCGAAACACTGGTTTTGACCCAAGTTTTGGCTCTGGCGCGGGTGCAGGCCATTGGC
>RFQY01000323.1 GCA_009924775.1 Paracoccaceae bacterium
CTTGTAATGATTGTTTAGTTCTGTGTTTGTTGAACCATCTTATGTTTTCGACTTCATCACACGCATAGATTGCAACCTGCAACCACATCAGCAAGTTAATTACTCTTAATTTTTCTTCGTCTGTTTGCATTGTTTTTTAATTTAGTTTTCTTCGTTGTGTTTCTTTTCTAAAATTGCACCTGCGCAAAATGACAAGTACATTTTTTCTTTTGACGTTAGATTTTTTGATTTGTGAAATTCAGCAAGAATATCACCAATTTGTTTTTGTTGTTGCACTAATGTTAATAGCATTATAATTAGGAATCGTTCACGGTCTTGCGTGATTCCCATTGTTTCGTAGATGTATTTCATTGTGTGAATTTAGTTTATTTTTATTTAACCTACAACATATTGCCCATAAGATGGATTGAGTTCGAAGAACATTCGCATCATAATCGCATCAGCGAAATCGGGTGAAATTCCTTCACGCAATTTTATTTGTTCTTTGGGTGTGACTTGCAGTTTACCATCTACATCAGCGCGATGTCGCTTAATCATTTCCAGTTCTTTAACAATTTGTTCTTTGTGCGAATTTACTAAACACGTTAAGTAATTTTGCTCAATGAATTGCGCCAACAAATAGTAGCATTCAGATTTCAGATTTTGATATTGTGGTTTCTTTGCTTTACTTCCATTCACGAATCCTCGACACTTCAGAAAATCCACAACACCACCACCAACACCATCTTCATCACACACTATGTTTTGCAACAACACGTTGTTGTTCTTCGCAATGTTGCGTATTTCATTAACAACTTCATCAACAGATGCACGATGCATTACTTTGATTTCAATTAACGTCAATCCATTCCACACGCAAATTATTGTACGGTCTTTTCCGAATCGCGCAATATCAGATGTGATGTACTTGTTGCCTTCTAACAATTCGTTTCTAAACATTCGCAACAAATTATCTGTTGCAAATAACTTATCTGAATCATCATCAAACTCCCAATTACCTTCGAGTAATCTTTTTCTATCGTAATCGGGCAACCTGCGCAAAGATTCAATGTATGCTTGTGGTAAATACTTGTTATCAGTTGGTAATGCACGAACAAATGCACGATGAACTGGTAATTCTTGTTGTTTGTTTTTCAAATAAAATTCATTGTACAACCAACCTTTCGATGGATTGCAAGACAAAAAACCTTTTGGAATTAAATTGAATTCATTTAACTTGTATCTACAACGTGAGTGAACAATGTTAACTGCTTTTTCAGTTACTTCAGCAACTTCATCAATGAAGTAATCTGTGATTTCCAATGAACCGAGTGAATCGAAATTTGGATTTGATGGATATGCAAATAAATCTTTTAAGATTATTTCAGAACCATTGAAGAATGTAATCACATTTGTTTGTCCATTGTAATTGTAATGCTTATCTGCAACCAATCCAAATTCGTGCGCAGTTTCGAAGAACGTGTTTAACGTTGTTTTCTTTAGTGTATCTAACTTACTGCGACCAATCAAAGAACGTGTACCTGCATACTTTAATCTGCGCTGAATCTGCCACATACAACCTAACTTTGTTTTCCCACCACCTGCACCACCACCATACAATACTTGCTCAACTGGTGAATCAATTGCTAAATATAACAGTGCTTCTTTTTGTCTATCAAGATATGTTGGTTGGTATTGCATTATTGCTTACTCAAATAAATTTTATACAATTCACGCAAACCTTGAACACGAATATAATCACGTACTTTTTGTTTCTTGCCTTCAACCATTCTATCGAATTTGGCTTGTGACATTTGCAAATCAGAGAACACAATTTGTTTTGCATTGCGCTTCGCTAATTTATATTCTTCATCAGAAAAATAATCGTGTGCAATTCTTCCACTTGTCTCTAACCATTCAATCATTAATGTACCACGAATTTCAATTACATTCATTTTATTTCTTTTGTACGAATCAATATCTTCACGCAAAGAATTCAAC
>RFQY01000324.1 GCA_009924775.1 Paracoccaceae bacterium
TATGTTCTTCACGATATTTTTTTTCATTTTCTTTTATTTTTTCCTTATTCTCTTTATAATAATTTTTACCATATTCTGCAATTCTTTTTTTATTTAATTGGTAATAATCTTTTCTATATTGGGGACTATTAAAATAATCTTCCCAAGTGGGGTATAGGGTTCTGTCAATCTTAATAGTGGGTTTTTCCATGTTATATATATAACGTATTTAATCCTTATATACTTTTACACGCTCCACTACCCACTATCAATTTTTAAAAAACATTTAAAAGTTTCTTATTATTATGATATAATAATAAAAAAAAATAAATCATGCAAAGCATACTTGTCTTTTAAACTCTTCCATAATGTTAATGGTGTAATCTTTATTGTGTTTAATTGTAAATGCCGACCCGCCACAGGTTAAATCAAACTCAATCTTATCACCATTATACATTTGTTTATATAGATTAAATAAATCAATATTTTTTGTATCGCAATAATATTTAACAACTTTACTTGGTATGCCTTTCATTCTAAAATGATAACCTTCAACTTTATTACCATTTTTATCTTCACCAACGAGTTTATCAATATAACTTTTTTTTCCTAAAAATATACTATCAGTTGCAATGATATTTTTTTCAGCACCATCTAATTCAAAATCGCTATGAAATTGTCCTAAATCTTTACCGATTAATTCTCTATTATATTTATTTTTAAACAATTCACTTAATACCTTAATGTCTTTATCTTCAATATGAATACTATCCGTATCTTGGTAATAAATATTTAAACCATTATCTTCTGCTAAACAAATTACTTCGTTCATAATTCTTTTACTCATACTTAATATTTGACATCCAATATGACATCTATTAAAATGATCGGTCATAGTTGAACCAACACATACTTTAAACTTTTTACCATCATCATATTCAATCCAGTTTTTTACTTTATTATAATTTTTTGACAAATACACTTCAAATTCTTTTCTATTATCAAATAGTTTAGTTTCGTCATCGTGTGATTTTTGGATTGCTTTACCATATCCCGAGTTCATAATTAGTTTATATATAAGTTGTCCTACATTCTTTTCTTTTTTAAGCTGCAATCTTTTATCAAATATAAACTTAATTACTTCATTAATTTTATTGTTATGACCTTGATCAAAGTAATAACCTTTTACTATTTCAAATTCTACTTGTTGAAATTTAATTAAGTCTTCTAGACCTGTTTTATCAATATATATAATTTCACCTATTAAATCATTAGTAAAATTTCTAACACCTTTATCAGAATCGATATAACTGCACAAAGCAAATTTTCTTTTAATACCAATCTTTTTAATCTTAATTTGCACAAAATAACCATCATAATTTTTAACTACATTATAATCTAAATTAGTTATAACTTTTGGTAGACCTTTAAGAAATCCTTTCATAGCATACATCGCAGAAGGATATAAGCTTACAGCGTCAAAGTCATTTACTTTAACATTTTCTAATATATGCTTTTCATTATTACAGCACATTGTGCGACCTCCAACAATACAATTTTGAATAAATTGTCTAGGTTGTCCTGCTAATTCATATACTCCATCATAACAACCTTGCTTGATAAAATATTTATCAGCAAGAGTTGGAATGGTTAATATTTTATTTACATCGATATTGAAATGGCTAATACAATTATCTCTAAAAATGTTATAACCATCACGTAACAATTCAACATCAATCTCACAATATAGTCTTGCATATTCAATCATATCCACTTTATTATCTTTTAGTAAATTCCATTTAACAATATTATCATCAAATATTTCTTTATCTTTATCATTATCAATATAATCTAATACAGCTTCATATTCAATATATCTGATATTAATATTATCACTCGTATACAAATCATAAGGCATATATTCTTTTACATAATCTAATTTAAATGCTTTTGGGAATTCTGCTAATCTCATCGGTATTAGCTTAACACTATCTTTAATTT
>RFQY01000325.1 GCA_009924775.1 Paracoccaceae bacterium
CCCCGTGCGGGTGTCCGTGACCAGCACGGAGACGACGGCCACGCTGCCGTCGGAGAGGCCCGACAGGGTGACGGTGCCCGGGGCCGTACCGGACACCGACCCCGCCGAGGTGGAGGGGGCGCCGTAGGTGTAGACGCCAGAGCCCCCCGAGGCCGGGGCGAACGCCACGGTGGTGGAGGTGGTGCCCGAGGTCAGCGCCTGCGCCGAGGGCGAAGCCGCGGTCAGGGCGGGGTAGCGGGGGCGCACTCCCATGCGCCGGCACCCCCTCATCGGAGGATCGCCTGCAGGGTGTGGCTCCCCGAGGCGGTCTTCACGTAGATCTTGGACCCGTGCGCGGCTGGGCCGCGCTCCCAGGCCGTCCAGTGAGTGTCGGCGGGGACCGGCACGTAGACCGGCGTGTCCCCGCTCGCGCACAGGGCCACCTGGACATCCGAGGAGGTGGTGTAGAAGTCCACCGCCACCGGCTGGGTCCGACCTGACAGGCCGGCGAAGATCTCGACCCCGGAGGTCGTCACCATTCCCTCACAGGTGTATGGGAGGGGATGGCCCTCGGTGGGGAGCGTCAGTGCCACGGGGTATACTCCAGGCAGGAGGTACACCATGTCTACCACACTGCTCTCGCTTCTGCTCCCGTCCCTGCTGTCCCTCGCCGCCTGCTCCGAGGGGAGCGACACCTCGGAGGGCTGGCCGGCCGAGAGCACGGCGGCCGAGGTCTCAGCTGGGGAGGTCGCGCCCGGCCTCCCCGTCGGCGACGCCCTCTATCAGGTCGAGGTCTGCTACCCCGACGGTCGGTGCGTCGCCGACTCCCGCGGGGTGCGGGTCATGGGGGTGCTCTGCTGGCCCTCCGGCTCGGCGGAGGCCTGCGCGCTGGAGGCTCCGCCCGACGCCGACCTCGTGGTGAGGGTCGGAGGTAGGTAGGACTACCAATTGGCGGCGCAGGGCCGGGGCGGTACGACTCCAGACGGGCCAGGGGATGGCCCTTGGAGCCTCGATAACGCCTGACTGCACCCCGCCGGCCACCGCGGCGGCCGTCCTCCATCTGCTCGAAGACCTCTACTCTGCCGCCTGCGGGCGTCCCAGGGAGCCAGGGATAGGGGTCAAGAAACGGGGAAACCGCGTCTACCTCTACCTCCCGCGGCTGGAGCGGCGGGCGCTGGATGGGCTGCTCACCGTGGCCCGCGTTGTCTTGCACGCGATGGGGTGGAAGGAAACGGCCTCCGCCTCGCAGGCCGACGCCTGCTACGAGCCCGGGCGCCGGGAGATGGTGCTGTTTTCGCTCGTCTGGTCGGGTGCCCGCGACATGGAGCGGGCTGGCATCGTGATGGAGCGGGCTGGCATCGTGATGGAGCGGGCTGGCATCGTGGAGCGCCGTCTGGCCCGGCAGCATCCCGAGCTGGAGGGGTGGGTCTACCTGCCCCCCCATCTGAACCCCGCATCGCTGGTCGAGCCCAAGCGCCGCCTGGTCGCCGCCTACGTGGCCGCCTGGGACTACGTGGCGGTGGACGGGAAGCCGGATTGGTACCGGCCATCGGTCAGGCCGGGACCAGCAGCGTGATGGACCATCCCAGGCGGGCCGCTCGCACGATGGAGACGAGCGCCCGCCTGGCGGACCCGAGACGGGCATCGGTGAGCAGCCGCACCTCCCCCGCGCGGGGGGGGCGCGTCGAGTAGGGGACCTGCACCTCTACGGCGAGCCAGGGGCGCCAGCGCACCTCGCCCCAGGCCCGCGCCGATGCCTCCGCCCCTGCACGCTCGATGACCGCGCGCAGCGCGAGGAGGGCCACGCGGCGCTCCCCGAGCTGGATCTCGGCGCCCGGCAGCGCCACCTCCAGCATCCCGAGCGGGGCGGCGTCGGCATCGAGGCCGTAGGTGACCTGGACGTGGGAGGCCATGTCCTCGGCGGCGCCCACGGTCTGGATGGGGCCGGCGGCCTCGCACTGGACCCCCACCT
>RFQY01000326.1 GCA_009924775.1 Paracoccaceae bacterium
ACCACAGGCCCGGCATCCATGCCGCGCCATGCGCCTGCGACAGCCTTAGCGTAAACCCGTTCGAGGGTTTGAAGGCAAAGACCCCGCGATGAACCCGCGCGATCTGGTCTACCTCGACCAGAACCCGCCCGCTGGTATCGCGCAACGCATGGCGTGTCAGTTCCAGCCCATGGGCCGTGGCGCGCCGCATGACATCGCCCAAAGCCACCGCCGCCAAGCCCGCCAGCGCCAACAACGCCCGCGCCCAGCCCTGCTGCGCCGGGCCAGACAGCGCCAGCCAAAGCAGCGCCGCCCCCAAAACCGCAAGCAGACCTATACCCAGCCAGCGCCGCACCGGCGAGGCGTGCAGCCGCGCCAAAACATTCTCTTCCATTTTGCGCCCCCTAGTCACCACTGGGGCTGATGTGCCCCAGCGCAGCGCTTAGGTCAATCGCTGGTCATGCCCGGCCCAAACCGCGGCCCACTTCGTAACCGCGTTCCTCGGGTTCGTCATCCACCAGCTCTTGGGGGAAACCATCGGCCAAAATTTGCAGCCCCGTCGCCTCTTCCAGCCGCTCGATGATACGGTCCGACTGGGCCCGATCGCCATAGCGGGCCTGACCATCTTTCATGATGCGGATAATCTCGGGGGAAATTTCCAGCGGCACCCCGTTTTCTTCGGCGATGCGCTGGAACAGGCCAATATCTTTCAGCACCAGATCCATCGTGAAATCTACATCGCGCGAGCCAGACAAGATCAGCTGGCTTTCGGTTTCATGCACGAACGATGTGCCCGAGCTGATGCGAATAGCCTCATAGGTGGTGGCCATATCCATGCCCGCCGCCTTCATCGTCACCAGCGCCTCGCAGCAGGTCAACAAATTGGCGGTGGCCAGATAGTTGGTCATCACTTTCAAGGTCGAGGCGGTGCCAACATCGCCCGTGTGCAGCACGCGGCGCCCCATGATCGTGAGCAGCGGCAAGACCTGTTCGAATGTCAAGCGGTCGCAGGCGGCGAAAATGCTGATATTGCCCGTGCCCGCCCGATGGCAGCCCCCCGATACCGGGCAATCCACCGCGCGCCCCCCTGCCGCGGCCACGGCCTGCGCCTGCGCCACGATTTGCGCGGCATCGGTGGTGGACATCTCCATCCATGTTTTGCCCGCAATATGAGGCATCATTTCATCCAACACCGCCGCGCTGGCTGCGGGGCTTGGCAGGCTGGTGATAACCACATCGCAATATTGCATCACCTGTGCGGCCGAGCCACCATCGCGGGCGCCGCGTTGCACGAAATCCTGCACGCGCGCGCCATCCAGATCGAACACGCTTAAGGAAATGCCATTGCGCAACAGGCTGCCTGCCAATTTGCCGCCCACAGCACCCAGCCCGATAAATCCTACATTCATAAGTACCCCTCCTTTGGTTGCGCCCAATCCAACGCCGGTATTGCGACATGTCGCCTCTGTTTGCGACCCATAGACAGGATTACGCGCAAGAAATACTGTCCCCCTATGACAGCACCCCCGCCTCCCAACCGCCCCAGCGATGCCGCAGCCGGTATTGAAACCGGCCCAGGGTTTGCGCCCTTTGTGCAGCGCAACGATATTTTCAGCCGCGCCATGTGGGATAACACGGTGCGCAGCGCCCAAACCGACGGGTTTTTTGCCTCGTATCGGATCGAGGCCGCCCCCCGGCGCGGCGACGGGTTCAGCCAGAAAGACTTCGCACTGCGCAATGCCGCGTGGCTCGTCTCGGATGTGATTTCCAATCGGGGTGCTTCCGAGGGCCGCCGCGAAGGCTTTCAGGCCCCGATTGCCAATGACACGCCCGTCGCCCCAGATCAGGTACCTATCGACGATCCTGCCGCGATGAGCGCCGAGCAGGATGTTGTGCAGCTGGCCGCGCAGAAGGCCGCTGAAGCCGCGCTCAAGGAGTTCG
>RFQY01000327.1 GCA_009924775.1 Paracoccaceae bacterium
CCACTGCCCCCATCGCCTGCCCCGGCTGTGCAGCGAGTGGCCGATGCTGGTGGCTCTGGGGCTGACGTGGTGGAGCCTCGCGCTTTGGTGGTGGGCGAGGCGGCTACCCCCGTAGAAGCTCCCAGCCGCGGCCCCCTGAAGCCACCTGCACCAGCCCCTGGTCACGGGCAGCCCGCAGCGCCGCGGCCATGTCCAGGGTGCCCACCCCGCAGCCCATACGGTCACAGAGGGCAGAGACGGTGGCACGGCCGCCCATTGCGTCCAGGGTGGCTACAACGGCAGCCACGGGCAGCGGACGGCGTTCCTGTGCATGGTAGGCGGTCGGGAGCGGGTCAAAGAGGGGGCGGCCCATCCTGGCCCGGTCCAGGGCAGAGGACAGGCCGATGTAGAGCGGGACATAGCCGGATTGACCGACCTTCGAGGCTGCTTCCCATTCGGCGATGGCTTCGGGAGTGCAGAGCGCCTGTAGCTCCGCCTGCATGGCGGTGATTCGCTCCGCCTCCCAGGCCTCCTGCTGCGCCATGTGGGCTTCTGCGGCAGCCTTGCCCTTCTCGCGACGGGCGGACACATCATCGGCCGTCACCGTGGGCAGGAGCCCGGCCCATGCCAGAAGCGGAGCCGCGTTGGCAGCGCGCTGGTTCTGGCGGCGGGCGATGGATTCGTCGCGAGACATGGGGGCTCCTGTGGTGGTGGTCGAGGCGGGTGGGGTGATGGTCGGCGGCCCCTTGAACCCGAACCGCCGACCGGATTACCTGCTTTATCCCGTCAATCCTCCGTTACAGCGTTGTTGAGCCCCGGCGGCACTATGCAGCCGGGAAGGTGTGGGCTACTCTTCTTCGGCGTCCACCAGCTCGGTGGCGCCGGAGACGGCAGCCACCGCGCGGGCAGATACCAGCCGGTAGGTGGTGTGGGTGGTGCCGCTCTCGGTCATGTCGATGTAGCGGATGACATCGGCGCCGTCCGCCGCGAAGGCGGCGCAACCCTCTGCGGTATCGCCCGGCCAGTCGTTGTTGTCGATGTCCTCTCGGGAGACATCGACCGAAACAACCTCCAGGGGTCCGAGGTCCAGAGCCACCTCGTACACCACACCGTCGCGGCGGGTGTAGGCGCGGGCGATGTCCAGGTCGCGGACCAGACAGAGGCCGATGTGGGCGGTGAACTTGCCGGTATTTGCGCCGTGGTAGAGAGGCATCCTGACTCCTATGGGCGGCTGGGTTGTCGTCCGCCCTGGTGGATACATATTACCGCGCCAGCTTACGGATTGCAAGGCGGCGCGGTATCTTTTTTTTCACTCTCTTTCGCGCCCGCCGGATTCACGGCGAAGGGCGCCAACAACTTCCAGTCATCCGCCACAATGCCATGCTCCCACGCCCACCGGATGGCTACCCGCGTGATGCCGCGCCCCTCCTTCGTGGCCTGCTTGGCGATGGCCACGAAAGCACCGTGGCGGAGGGTCAGCCCGTCGGACTCCAGCAAGCCCAGCTCCTTCGCCCGCGCCCGGATCACGTCGCGGGTAGCCTCCACGTCGGGGAGCTCGCACCGGGGCGGGATGCCGTTGCGCCGCCAACGGTGGGCGGTGGTGGGGCTGACATCGTGGCCCTCGTCTCTCAGCTTGCGCCGCAGCTCGGCAGCGGTGGGGCGCGGCTCCTGTGCCAGAAGCTCGGTGAGGCGGGCGTGTAGGGCGGGGGTCATTGTGCATCCTGTGCCGCCTTCGCGGCTTCACTTTCGGTGTATCCGCCCCCTATCCCGCCGCCTTACCCAGCGCAAGGCGGAATAGCAGGAAGTCCACACGCCCGGCGATACGCCGCTTCGGCTGCGGCTTTCCCGGCGGGGCCGGTTTCGGGGCCACGGTCCACAAGGTCACCGGCACCCGTGCAGTACGGCAGATATACGCGGAGTTCCCAGCCTTTGCCGCTGACT
>RFQY01000328.1 GCA_009924775.1 Paracoccaceae bacterium
TCAGTAAGCTTTATGCGTTTCTGCAATTTAGCTGTACCTAATGTCAACGCTAAATCAAACATGCCAATGATTTCGCGCACCACATCTAACTTGAATCCTTCGATGATCGTGCGTGGTTTGCCTGTAATCACAATCACCTTTTCCACATCATCTTTGCTTTCGTTGTAGTCAATGTATTGACGCAATGTTATTGCGCCCTGTGATTGTGGTATGCTAATGCGTATTGCCATCTGTGATATTGTAGAATTTAGGTTACAAATTTCCGTGCATGTTGATCACCACCGGCTCTTTTGCATCACCAGCGTGTGTAACACGTGCCTGTTTTGGTTTAAAAAATTCCAACATGGTTAGGTAGTATTTCAGGAATTCATCATCATCCATCGTGTGCAGGATATGCATTGCACGTTCTGCACCTTGATTCACTACGTAATTACCTAATGATTCCCACATCTTTATTTTTTCACTTACGCTACCCACAGGTCTGCCTGATGGATTGCCTGATTCACCTTTCTTAAACATTTGTTATTACTTGATAATTACAATTATTTCTCTGTGTATTGCATTTGACAAACAGCATAACGCTGTGATGCATCCGGATATTCAGCAAGCATCTTTGAATCACTCATGCATCTTGCTAAAAAATCAGGTTTGCTTTCTTCGTTTGTTGTTGGTGTTGGTAATGGCATGTTGTTATTTGTATTTACGTTGTTCAAAGTGATGTTCAAAGCATGCGATGATGTACACAATCATCAGCAGGATTAGTATGGTAATCATATCAGTATTCCTTTTGCTTGCGTTTTTTCGTTGATTTTATCTATCTGTTCAGGATTGTTATCGTAATGCCTGTCAATGTTGTGGCGCAATACGAACCTCCATTTGTCCTGACCACTGGTAAATATCACATCATCACGTTTAATGCCTAATGATTCAGCTGTGTTGTAGACTGTATCACCTTCTTTTGGCGAACGTGCAGTAAGTATGTACACGTGAAATCCATCGCGGATAAATTGCTTTGCCTTTTCTTTACCTGCATCAGTGCTTAACACGCCATCGTAATCGAATGACACACGTGTTTTATCGAGTATTAAATATCTCATTTCTTTGAACGTATTAACGACTGCATTTGTATTTCTAATTCATGTGCTTCACTTTTCAGCAGATCAGGATTGTAAATATCACCTAATTGTTTTTTCAATTCTGTAATCAAATCGCGTATGCATGATCCACACTGCGATATCTGTTCAGGTTTATTGGTGATTTTGGATTTCCAATTGAACAGCGTGCGTAACTGATCTGCATCTAACTTCGATTTGCCATCTATGGATTTGACAAAATCTGTCAACTGCCTGATTTCATTTGCACTGAAATTTTCAGCTGACCATTTATGTGCCGGGCATGATGCGAATCGTAGCTTTGTTTTGATGCGCATAACGCACCCACACAATTGTATCTTTTCCTTGTAATGCTTTTTGGTATTTTCATCCAGTTCAATGTATTCACCAATAATAGGTGTGCCACATGTGCCAAATGTGCCATTAAAAAACTTGCATGATTTGCAGATGTTGAATCGCTCATTGCGAATCTTCGGAAGGACGTTGAAATTTAGCATTTTTCCTTATACGATTTAGTGCATTGTTTACTGCTTTATAAAGATACATCACCGGAATGCCTGTGTGCTTTGATAATGTCGTGTATGAAAAATCAGGTTGTGAGTACAATCGCAAAAGTATAGCATCGTGTTCATTCATGCGCAGGATGTAGCTGTATAGATATTCACCATCAATGCGTGGACCATCAAATACATCATCGGTTTTTTCTGTATCAACATCATCATGCTCTATGCGCTGCTGGTATTTGCGAAATAACACATGGTAATCACTCGTGTTGCTG
>RFQY01000329.1 GCA_009924775.1 Paracoccaceae bacterium
GTCGCTTTGCGGCTGCTGCTGCGGCGCCTGTGCTGTTGAATGTGATCCTCGTCTCGGCGCTGATCTTTGGCGCGCAGAGCGCTACGGACAGCCCCGAAGCCGCGCGCATGATCGGGCTGGCCCTGTCTTGGGGGGTGCCCGTGGCGGGCGTGGCGCAACTGGTTTTGGTGTGGTGGGCAGCTGCAAGCGCAGGGTTGGTCATCCGCCCAACTTGGCCGAAATTCACGCCTGATCTGCGCCGACTGGCCGTTGTGGCAGGGCCTGCCATGCTTGCAGGCGGGGTGGTGCAGGTCAATCTTTTGGTGGGGCGTCAGGTTGCAAGCTTCTTTGATGGGGCGATTGCATGGTTGTCTTATGCCGACAGGCTATATCAATTGCCGCTCGGTGTGGTTGGGATCGCAATCGGGATTGTGTTGTTGCCAGATCTCTCGCGCCGCTTGCGGGCAGGCGATGATGCAGGGGGGCGGCAGGCTTTATCGCGTGCGGCTGAGATTGGGATGACCCTGACCATTCCTGCCGCGGTTGCGTTGATGGTTATCCCTGTGCCTTTGGTTTCTGTCTTGTTCGAACGTGGGGCCTTTGAGGGCCAAGACACTATCGCCACAGCTTGGGCGGTGGCGATTTATGGGGCAGGGTTGCCTGCCTTTGTTCTTCAGAAAATCTGGCAGCCCGTGTTTTACGCGCGCGAGGATACCAAGCGCCCATTTCACTATGCCGTGGTGGCAATGGTCATAAATGCCGCTCTCGCCATCGGGCTTGCCTTTGTCATCGGCTATATTGCCGCCGCATTGGCCACCACCATTTCTGCATGGGTCATGGCCTATCAGCTGCGCCGTGGTGCAAAGACCTATGGTGATGTCGCTGCCTATGATGCGCGGTATCTCGCGCGCATTCCACGCATTGCGGGGGCGGCCATCGCGATGGGGGCGGTGCTCTATGGTGCGGGATTGATCCTTGCCCCCGTTCTTGAGGTGGGGGGCGTGCGCTATCTCGCGCTTGCGGGGCTGATTGCAGTTGGTGCCGGGGCCTATGCCCTTTTTGGTCGCCTGTTAGGCGCCTTTTCATTCGGAGAAATTCTGGGCGCGCTGCGCCGCAAAGGGGCCGCGTGAGGGGCATTTCCCATTGCCCCACGCCGCCGCGCCACATAGGTTTCGCAACAGAACAGGCGAAAAGGTGAGATCATCATGATTTCGGGGAAACGTATATTGTTGATCATAGGGGGCGGGATCGCGGCCTATAAATGCCTTGAGCTGATCCGCCGTTTGCGCGACCAAGGGGCCGCTGTTACCCCTGTTCTCACACAGGCGGCACAAGAATTTGTGACACCACTTTCGGTCGCAGCCCTCGCGGGCCAAAAGCCATACATGCATCTCTTTGATCTGACCGATGAGGCCGAAATGGGCCATATCGAATTATCCCGCGCCTCAGATCTAGTGGTGGTGGCCCCAGCAACGGCGAATTTGATGGCCAAAATGGCGGGCGGTCATGCAGATGATCTGGCCTCGACCCTGCTGATGGCAACTGACAAGCCCGTGCTGATCGCCCCTGCAATGAATGTGCGGATGTGGGAACATCCCGCCACCCAGCGCAATTTGGCGCAGCTTTTGGGGGATGGGATTCGTTCTGTTGGCCCCAATGAGGGCAGCATGGCCTGCGGCGAATTTGGACTAGGCCGCATGGCCGAACCCGATGAGATTGCCAGCGCAATTGCCGCGCAATTTGCGGAAGGCCCGCTTGCGGGGCGACATGTTCTGATTACCTCTGGCCCAACACATGAACCCATAGATCCTGTGCGCTATATCGCCAACCGCTCGTCAGGGGCGCAGGGGGCGGCACTTGCTGCGGCCTGTCGCGATTTGGGCGCGCGGGTCAGTTTCGTCACAGGCCCTT
>RFQY01000330.1 GCA_009924775.1 Paracoccaceae bacterium
CCGTCGCTGATGCCGGTGACGGGCGGGCGCTGGCTCGGGCCGCAGGGCGTCGAGGAGGTGGCGCGGCTGATCCACTGCGCCATGCTGTCATACGTCAAGGACGGCGCGATGAGTTCATATTCCGAGGCCGCAGGCTCCGGGATTCGCTATGTTGACAAGACGGGCAGGGAGGACACATGGCGTCCGACTACGCCTGATGTCAGCGCCACCCGCGTCGCCGCCACGCCCACCTTCCCGCCTCTTGCCGTTTGGCAGGGCAGCGCCGACGCCCTCGACCTGCCCGCCGACCTGTCGGGCTGGACGGTCTACCTCGACCCACCCTACCTCGGCGATGGAAGCCGCAAAATCACCGGCTACCCCCACGGCACCTGTAGCCGGGAGACGGTGGTGAGGCTGGCGCGGGAGTGGAGCGAGCGGGGCGCGACGGTGGCGATCAGCGAGTGTGTTGGGCTGGCGGGCGACCTCGGGGCGGGCTGGCATGAGGTCGAGATTACGCATGGTCGTAAGGGCCAAAAAAGGACATTCTCCGTACAAAATGAGGAGATTCTTACAATGAACCGCCCGCCCCAACACGCCCCGCACCGGGGGCAGCTAACACTATTCGCAGGAGCCTAACACTATGACAACGCCGTCTAACAATACCTCCCCGGATCTGACCCTCCCTCCGGTGCGCGCATGAGCGGGCGCGGGAAGGATCTGGAGAAGTACTGCGAGAAACTGTTGTCCGCTACGGGTGGCTTCTGGCATCGGAACGAGCCGCCCGTACAGGCGGGTTACAAACTCCGGGGCGGCATCCCGGATTATGGGTGGCGCCGCTGGACGGGGCCGCCGAGCCTGCCGGGATCAGCTCGGCGCAGGCGCAGGCGATGGACGGGATCGAGCGGGCGGGCGGCGCGTGCTACATCCTCGCCCGCCTCACCCACCGGGGCGGGGAGGTCACGGCGCTGATCCCGTGGGCAACGTGGCGCGGCTGGCTGGCCTCGGGGCTGCGGTCGGTGAGTCCCGAGGTGCTGGCGGGCGCGGCGGTGTCGTTGCCGGTCAGAGGGTAGGCTGGTCAGATCCGGGGGGCGTGTAGGGCGCTACCCCAGACCTGCGCCGCATGTCGCGCACGACCGAGGAGGCGACCCCACAGCGGCGGGCGATCTCGCGGTCGGGGAGGATGCCGAACAGGTGGCGGTACGGGTCGAGGCGGGCGCGGCGCGGGCGGTAGTTCCAGGGCCGAATCTCGACGGGGACGCGACGCAGGCGACCGGTGTTGCACAGCCCCCACCGCATACACCCCTCCTCTCGGCCAGCGGCGAAAAGCTCGTACTGGCGCCCGCCCCTGCCGGTCTTTGCCCACTCCATCACCTTGTCAATGGGGTAAGCAGCGCAGCCCGTGGCGAGCGTGGATGGCGATCACATCATCCAGCGTCCACCGGATGATCGGCCTCCACACCTCGCAGTCCATCGCCGCATCGTATTCCCGCTCGGGCATGAGGGCGCGGCTTCTACTTTCCTCAGCCCGGATGCCGACTGCGTTGAGGGGGTCATCGAGTGTAGCGAGGTAGGTGCGGGCAGGGATGGCCTTCAACTCTTGCGTACACCATCGCATGTCGCGGGCCGGAAACAGGCTCTTTCGGAGGGCGACGCGGACAAGCGGGGAGGGTGCGCCGCCGCAGTCGAGCAGCGCTTCGATCTCCCGCGCCATGCCCTCGCAGACCTCCGCCAGCCGCGCCCCTTCCGCCCGCTCCGCCGCGTCTACCTCCGCCATCGGCGCCCCGCTGGCGCGCAGGACATGAAGACGGACACGCTCAGGCCACCGGACATCGGCGGACAACTCCCGGATCTGACCAAACCGGGCGGTGAGCGGGCCGCGCA
>RFQY01000034.1 GCA_009924775.1 Paracoccaceae bacterium
TTCCCTTTGACACTGGGCTGGCAGAACATCTGCCCGCCGACGCCCTGCAAGAGGCGCGCGTGTCGCATTGCCCCAATTGTGGGGGGATGTGGTGTTTGATGGGGCCGAGCATGCCGCAGAATGCCCGTTTTGCACCACGCCCGTGGTATTGGGCACCGCCCGCCTACGCCAGATCAAACCGGGGGCGGTTTTGCCCTTTGCGCTGGATGACGAGGCGGCGCGCACCGCCATGACGGCGTGGCTGGGGCGCTTGTGGTTTGCCCCAAACGGGCTGCAGCGCTATGCCCGCAAGGGGCGGCCCATGCAGGGCATCTATGTGCCCTATTGGACGTTTGATGCGCAATCTGACACCCAATACCGGGGCCAGCGCGGCACGGTTTATTACGAAACCCGTAGCGTGGTGATCGACGGCAAGCGCCAGCAGCGCCAAGTGCCGCGCGTGCGCTGGGCGCCCGTGGCCGGGCGGGTGGCGCGGTTTTTTGATGACGTGTTAGTGCTGGCCTCTGGCGGGTTGCCTGCGGGGCATATGCAAGGGCTGGCGCCGTGGGATCTGTCTGGTTTGCAGCCCTACCAGCCGCACTATCTGGCAGGCTTTCGCGCCGAGGCCTACACACTGCCGCTGGATGCAGGCTTTCAGCAGGCGCGCCAAGACATGGCCGCGGTGATTTCCCGCGATATCCGCTTTGACATTGGCGGCGACCGCCAACAGATCGATCACGTCGATACGCGCCTGTCTGACGTGACATTCAAGCATGTTTTGCTGCCAGTCTGGGTGGCGGCCTATCAATATCGCGGAAAGACCTATCAATTTGTGGTCAATGGCCACAATGGCAGGGTGCAGGGGCAGCGCCCTTGGTCGGTGTGGAAACTGGCGTTTGCCTTGGGCTTGGGGGCGGTGGTGGCGGCGGCGCTGGGCTATGGCTTGGCGCAGGGCGGCTAAGGGTGGCGCGCCATCTGGACCTTTGGGCAGGGCTTGTTAACCTAGGCCAACAGGCCCTTAGAAAGAGCACCCAAAAAGATGACCGCCAACGCCCCCCAAACCTCGCCCGAAACCCCAGATTTGGGCGACGATTTTGCCGCCCTGTCGCGGATTTTGCACAGTCGCTACAGCGCGCGTGCCTTCCTGCCCGATCCGGTGCCCGATGGGGTGGTGGCCGAAATTGTGCGCGTGGCGGGCAGGGTGCCCAGCTGGTGCAATGCCCAGCCGTGGCAGGTGCACGTCACACGCCCCCCCCAAACCCGGGCTTTTTCGCAGATGTTATTGGCGCAGGTTGGCACAACCCCGCCCCAGCCCGATATCGCATGGCCTGCCGCCTATACCGGCGCCTACCAACAGCGCCGCCGCGCCTGTGGCTTTCAGCTATATGACGCGGTGGGCATCGCGCGCGAAGACAAAGCCGCGCGTGGGGCGCAGATGCTAGAGAATTACCGCTTTTTTGGCGCCCCCCACGTGGCGGTCATTACCTCCGAGGCCGATCTGGGCGGCTATGGGGCGATGGATACCGGTGGGTTTGTGGCGGCCTTTACCTTGGCCGCGCAGGCCGCAGGCGTGGCATGCGTGCCGCAGGCCGCGATTGCCGCCTATGCGCCGGCAGTGCGGGCGCATTTCACCCTGCCCGATACGCGGCTGGTGCTGTGCGCCATTTCCTTTGGCTATGCCGATGAAAGCCACCCGATCAATGGGTTTCGCACCGCGCGCGCAGAGATTGACGAGGTGCTCAGCTGGGTTTAACCCCGCGCCGCCAAAAGCGCGGCTGCGCCTTGGCCTGTGGCATAGGTGGGCAGCCCCCCCGCCACCGTCAGGCAGACATCGCCCCGGGCATCCAGCACCACCAGATCGGCGCGTAGCCCCGGCGCAATTTGCCCGCGGTCATGCAGTCCCAACAGCCGCGCGGGCCCGGTTGAAACCAAGGCCCAAGCCGCAGCCAACCCCAATTGGGGCGCCAGTTGCAGCGCCGCCTGCCGCGGCGCTGGGTAATGATAATCCGAGGCCAGCGCGTCGCATAAGCCAGCTTCGGCCAGATCTTGGGCCGAAACATTGCCCGAATGCGAGCCGCCCCGCACCACATTGGGCGCACCCAAAACGATGCCATCGCCGCCGTGCCGCGCGGCTTGGGCGGCAGCGTGGGTTTTGGGAAACTCGCACAGGCCCACCCCCATGGCGCGCCACTGCGCCCGGGTTTGGGGGCTGGCATCATCATGGCTGCCCAAAATCACCCCACCTGCGGCCAAGCGGGCCGCCAGCTGGGCCAATTGGGCGGGCACGCGGGCCGACTGGGCAGACAGCGCTTGCAGCAGGGCCAAATGCGCCTCGGGGCTGCGGCCGCTTTTCAGGGCTTGGCCCATTAGGCGGGGGGGGCGTTTGCCCGCAGCCAAGGCGGCATGGGGCAGATGGTCGTTAAACACCACTTGGCCCACGCCATAGTCCTGCACGCATTGGGCAAAGGCGGTGTAATCGTCCAGCAAATGCGTCTCAAAGCGCAGTTGAACGCGCATGTCTGTCCCGCGGCTGGCATAGGTTTTGTGCGCGCCCAGCAGGCGCTGGGCAAATTCGGGCGCACGCATGCCGCCCTCCCAGCTCCAGAATTGGGCTAGCATGGCGGTGGTGATGCCATTTGCTGCCAGCTCGGCCTCGGTGGCCGATAGGCCCTGCGCCAAGTCGCGCATCGCGCCGCGGCGGGGGGCCATGTGCCGTTCGAACCCATCGCCATGGGCATCAATGATGCCGGGCAAAACCGTGCAGCCCGGCAGCGATATGCGCGCGGCTTGGGCGGCGGGCTGGGCGCAGATCAGGCCCGCGCTTACATGCACCGCGCCCGGCCCCGGCCCGGTGGGGGCCAGCACGGTGGCATCGATCAGGCTGTAGCGCATGTTTTGGCCCCCTTGGCCGCAGTCTGTGTTGGGCTGCGCCTAGCCGATTTTGCCCATAAATGCCAGATCGGCCAATTTTTGCCCTTTGGTTTTTCAGGGCTTGGCGCGGGCCTTTGGCAGGCATACACACAAGCCATCATATTTGGGGGTTTTTATGAACAGCCCACGCCTTGCTGCCCGCGCCATTATTTTGCACGAAAACCGTCTGTTGATGGTCAATGCCTATGGTCCCGAGGCCACTGGCCCCGTCTCGCAGGATCTGTGGTGCGCCCCCGGCGGCGGGGTCGAGCGGGGCGCCAGCCTGCCCGATAACCTGCGCCGCGAGGTGCATGAAGAAACCGGATTGACGATCAAGGTGGGCACACCCTGTTTGGTGAACGAATTTCACGATCCCGACGGCACATTTCATCAGGTCGATATTTATTTTCGCTGCCAATTGCTGGCCGGGCAGTTGGATGAAACATGGCGCGACCCGGCCGGCGTGGTGACACATCGGCGCTGGTTTGATCGCGCCGAGCTAGAGGGCGGTGTGATCCGTTTCAAGCCCGATAGCTTGCCCCATGTGGCCTGGGGGCGCGGCATTGGCTATGACCCGCTAGAGCCGATTTTGCGCTAGGGCGGTGCCTGCGCCACGCCCTAACTGCGCGGCGTCACTTGGCGCACCAGCCCCTCTTGGGTGGTGTTGGCCACCAGACGCCCATCGCGGGTAAAAATACGGCCACGGTTAAAGCCGCGCGCGCCGCCTGCCCATGGGCTGTCCATGGCGTAAAGCAGCCAGTCATCCAGACGGAAATCATCGTGAATCCACAGGGCATGATCGAGGCTGGCAAATTGCATATCAGGGTCAGCAAAGGCGCGGCCATGGGGCATCATCGAGGTGCCCAGCAGCCCGAAATCTGACACAAACGCCAAGGCGGCGCGCTGAAGCGCGCGGTTGTCGCCCAATGGGCCCTTTGTGCGAAACCACATGTTTTGCACCGCCGGGCGCGGCGTGCGGTCGATCGGCGGGCGCAGAGTGACGGGGCGCATCTCGATCGGGCGGGGGGTGGCGATCCATTTGCGATACATATCCGACATCGCCACATCCGAGGCCGCCACCAGCTGCTCTTCGGTCAACAGCTCTTCTGGCATGGCGACATCGGGCATGGTGTCGGCGTGAAACAGCCCCGCCTCGTGCACATGGAAGCTGGCGGCAAGGTTCAAAATGGGCTGGCCATGCTGAATGGCCACCACCCGGCGGGTGGTAAAGCTGCCGCCGTCGCGGTCGCGTTCGACCTGATAAAGAACCGGCTGGGTGGCATCGCCGGGGCGCATAAAATAGGCGTGCAGCGAATGCACGGGCCGGTCTTCGGGCACGGTCATTGTGGCGGCACTGACGGCTTGTGCAATAACCTGCCCGCCAAAACTGCGCCCGCGCCCCTGTGGCGTGGCGATGCCGCGAAAGAAATCTTGCTCGATTTTTTCAACCGTCAAAACATTGACGAAAGCGGCCATCAGCTGGGCGTCGGTGGGTTGGGTGGGCGATGTCATAGGGGTTTGGCCTTGTTTAATTGCAGCGTCTTTGGCGGGCTTATTCGGCGTGAGCACTCATGCATTGGCGCCCATCGGGGCCGCGCACCCACATTTGGCCGCCCTTGGCCCAGCAAAACTGTGCCCTTTCGGTGTGCATCAAGGGCGAGGTGGCGCGGAAGGAAAAGCCCTGCAACCGCCCCAGTTTGCGCGCGGCCATCAGCATCAGCAGTTGCGCCAGCAACGGGCCATGGGTGACCAAACCCGCATACCCCTCAATTTGGCGGGCATATTCTATGTCATAGTGAATGCGGTGGCCGTTAAAGGTAAGGGCCGAATAGCGAAACAGCAGCGTGCTATCAAACCCCATTTCTTCGCAGGCATCTTCGGTTGTGGGGGCCATGGGGGGTGTGGGCTGTGGCGTGCCGGGGGCCGGATCTTCGCGATACACCAGATCTTGCCATTCGCTGACGCAGATTTGGCCGTTTTGCAAAATTTCATGGCGCAGGGTGACAAAGGCCAAAGGCCCGCTGCGCCCGTCTTTTTGGGCGGTGCTTTCGATGACCGAGCGTTTTTGGGCCGCCACCCCAGCCAGCAAGGGCGCGTGAAAGCGCAGCCTCCCGCCTGCCCACATGCGGCGTGGCAGGCCCATATCGGGGATCAGGCCGATGCCGGTTTTGGGGTGGCCGTCGCGGCCCAAATTGGCGGGCGGTTCGGGCGCCCAAAAATAGAGCTGATGGAAAAATGGCGGCAAGGGCTGGCCTGCGGTGATATCGGGCGTCTGCCCCAACATCGCCTGCATGGCGCAGGCGCGGGCCGGATCCATCGTATCGTGGCGCTCTTCGGTTTGACTGTTGCTCATCTTCGCCTCATGGTTTGCCCTTAAATTACCAGCACAGGCCGGGGGGGCAATATGGCAAAGGTGCATGCGTTAGATCACTTGGTGCTGACTGTGGTCAACATACAGAAAACATTGGAATTTTATTGCGATGTCTTGGGGATGCAGGCCGAAGAATTTCATCCCAAAGATGGCAGCACCCGCTGGGCGTTGAAGTTTGGCTGCCAAAAAATCAACCTGCATCAGGCCGGGCACGAATTTTTGCCAAAGGCCCATGTGCCACAGCCCGGCAGTGCAGATTTGTGTTTTCTGAGCACCACGCTGATAGCCGAATGGCAGCAGCATTTGCAGCGCTTGGGCCAAGAGGTGGTAGAAGGCCCGGTGCCGCGCACAGGCGCCACTGGGCCGATCTTGTCGATCTATCTGCGCGACCCCGATCAAAACCTGATCGAGATTTCCCAGCTGCTTTAAGGCTGTGCGGCGCGTGCCAGTGCTATTTCGTCCCTAAGGCGCGCCATCAGCGCGCTAAGCGTTTCGGTGCTGCGGGGGTCTTTTAGCTGGCCTGCCGCGTCAAAGGCCTGATCTGACGCGGCAATCATCACTTCGGGCCCGGGCAAGACGCGTGGCTGAAACGGGTTTAGGCAGCTGCGCAGCATCACTTGCATACGCTCGCCCCCCGCGCGCCCCGCTGCCGCCGACATGATGGCCACGGGTTTGCCCGCCCAAGGCCGCTGATTGCCCCGGCTGAGCCAATCCAGCGCGTTTTTCAAAACGCCGGAAATGCCCTTGTTATATTCAGGCCCCGCAATCAGCACCGCATCGGCTGCGATGATTTGCTGGGCCAAATCCTGTACCTCTTGGGGAATGCCGTGCTGTGCCTCGACATCGCCATCATAAAGCGGCAGGCGCAGGCTGGCTTCGGCAAAGGTGGCGGGACCGAACAGGCGCGCGGCCTCGTGCAACAGCAGCCGGTTGGTCGAGCCGCTGCGCAGCGCCCCGCACAGGCCCAAAAGATGTATTTGTGTCATGGGTGGTCCTATTGTGGCAGTTACCCGCCAAACCTATGCCCATTTCAGCGCGCGACCAGTGCCAAGGCCGCACAGCCCCTGTTCGTGGTCGAACAGGGGCGGGGTGTGGGCCCTTATGCGTCGGGCAAAATAACGATTTCCACCCGGCGGTTTTGGGCGCGCCCCTCGGCCGTTAGGTTCGAGGCAACGGGTTGGTCTTCGCCGCGGCCAAGGCTTTGCAGGCGGGTGGCCGCCACACCATTGCTGATCAGCGCATCTGTCACCGCATTGGCGCGCCGCTGCGACAGATCATAGTTATAGCTGGCATCGCCCACGTTATCGGTGTGGCCAATCACCTGCACGGTCGAGGCGGGATAGTCGTATAGGCTGGTCGCCACGCTGCGCAGTTCGGTTTGGATAGAGGGCTGCAAGCTGGCGCTGTCGGTGGCAAATAAAATATCTTGCGACATCGACACGATCAGCCGGTCGCCGGTATTGGTGACGGTGGCCGCGCTGCCCAAGCTGCTTTGCAATTCGGCGGCTTGTTTGTCTAAGCTGTAGCCAATCGCGCCACCGGCCGTGGCGCCAATGGCGGCCCCGGTGATTGCGCCGCGCATTTTGTTGTCATTGGTCAAAATGCCTGTGATGCCACCAATCAATGCGCCGGTGAGCGCCCCGCGCTGGGTGTTTTCGCCCGGCTCTACGGTGCAGGCGGTTGTGGCCATCATCGACAGGCCAGCCAAGGCCAGCACCAGTTTGTTTCGTTTGCTCATCTTTATTGCCTCGATCTGCGATACTGCGGCCCTCTGATGGGGCGTGCTACAGTATAGCGGGCAAAGTCACAGTGCCAAAGGGCGGATGCCATGGCACGCCCGCCTTGGGCGGCATTCCGCGCAATGTCTGGGCGGGCTGGGGCCTTAGGCCCCTGTCAGGGCGCTTTCCCATGCCAAAATTGCGCGTTTTACCGGCAGGCCCCAATGGTAGCCCCCCAAGGCCCCAGATTTCCGCAAGGCCCTGTGGCAGGGGATCAGCAGGCTGATCGGGTTGCGCCCCACGGCTGTGCCCACCGCCCGCACCGCGCGCGGGCTGCCGATGGCCTGCGCAATATCGCCATAGGTGGTTACATGGCCGGTGGGCACCCGCAAAAGCGCCTCCCAGACCTTGATTTGAAAGGGCGCGCCGATCAGATGCAGCGGTGCCTGACCTTTGGCGGCAAAAGCGGCCTGCACCCAAGGCGCAAGCGCGCCACTGTCTTCGTGAAAGCGCGCCTTTGGCCAGCGGTGGCACAGATCCGCAAAAGCAACCTCGCGGCCCATTTCATCGGCCAAGGCCAACCCGCACAGGCCCCGCGCCGTGGCCATGGCCAGCGTGTCGCCAAAGGGCCCAGAAAACCAGCCATAGGCAATATCAAGGCCTGCGCCACCTTGGGCGTATTCGCCCGGCGTCATGGCCTCCCATGTCAAAAACAGATCGTGCAGCCGCCCGCTGCCCGACAGGCCGATATCGCTGGCCACGTCTAACACGCTATGGCGCTGGGTCAGCAGGTTGCGCGCATGCGACATTGCCAGATATTGCTGATATCGCTTGGGCGAAACCCCGACCCATTGCGAAAACAGGCGCTGGAAATGCGCCGCGCTCATGCCCATTTGGGCGGCCAAGTCTGGCAATGGCAGGGGGGCCGGCGCCGCATCGATCAGCGCAATGGCCCGGCGGATCACGTGGTAATGATAGCCCGGCGCCTGTTCTGGGGGCATGGGCTGTTGGGGGGGGCGCGGTGTGTCTTGCATGGTGTATCCTGCTGCTTTGTACCAGAGTAGAAAAACCCCAGTGCCAGTGCGACCCGAAACTTGCGCATTTGCAACAGCCGCGTTGAATTGCCTATCCATGCCCGCCCGGTTCTGTCCCAGCCCTTGCCGGTGGGGTGAAAACGGGGCATAGCAGGCCCATGGCAAAACAGCTTGATTATCATACGATCCGCGAGATTTTTACCCGCTTTCAGGCCTCCGATGCCGCGCCCAAGGGCGAGCTGGAGCATGTGAACGCCTATACGCTGGTGGTGGCGGTGGCGCTGTCGGCGCAGGCCACAGATGCCGGTGTGAACAAGGCCACGCGCGGCCTGTTTCAGGTGGCCGATACGCCCGAAAAGATGCTGGCGCTGGGGTTAGAGGGCGTGACCGAGCATATCAAAACCATCGGTCTGTTTCGCCAAAAGGCCAAGAATGTGATCAAGCTGTCGAAGATCTTGGTGGATCAATACGGCGGGCAAGTGCCCAATTCCCGCGCTGCCCTGCAGGCCTTGCCGGGGGTGGGGCGCAAAACCGCCAATGTGGTGCTGAATATGTGGTGGCACTATCCCGCGCAGGCGGTCGATACCCATATTTTCCGCGTGGGAAACCGCAGTGGCATTTGCCCCGGCAAAGATGTGGTGGCGGTAGAACGCGCCATAGAAGATAATATTCCCGTTGATTTTCAACAGCATGCACATCACTGGCTGATCTTGCACGGGCGCTATACCTGTGTGGCGCGCAAGCCCAAATGCGGTGCCTGCCTGATACGTGATTTGTGCCAATTCGAGGATAAGACCCAATGAAAACCTACCAAATTGTTGGCATCGGCAACGCGATCGTTGATGTGATCACGCAAGCCGATGATGGCTATCTGGCCCAAATGGGCATCCAAAAAGGCGTGATGCAGCTGGTCGATCAGCCCCGCGGCGAATTGCTGTATGATAGCATGCAAACACGGCGTCAGGCGGCGGGCGGCTCGGTGGCCAATACCATTGCGGGGCTGGGGGCCTTGGGGTTGAAAACCGGGTTTATTGGCCGGGTGCTCGAGGATGCCTTGGGCCAGTTTTACGCGCAAGAAATGCGCCAAATGGGCACCGATTTTGTGAACCCGCCGGTGGCGGGCGGCGAATTGCCCACCTCGCGGTCGATGATTTTTGTCTCGCCCGATGGCGAACGTTCGATGAATACCTATTTGGGCATTTCGTCGGAACTGGGCCCCGAGGATGTGGCCGACAGCGTGGCAGGGCAGGCCGATATCTTGTTTTTGGAAGGCTATCTTTACGACAAGGACAAAGGCAAAGCTGCGTTTGAACGGGCTGCGGCCCTGTGCCGGGCGGCGGGGGGCAAGGCGGGCATTGCCCTGTCCGATCCGTTCTGCGTAGACCGCCACCGCGCCGATTTCCGCCGCCTTGTGGGCGCCTTGGATTACGTCATTGGCAACGAGCACGAGTGGAAATCGCTTTATCAAACCGAAGATCTGGGCCACGCGCTGGAACAGGCCGCCGCCGAGGCGGGCATGGTTGTGTGCACCCGCTCAAGCCATGATGTGGTGCTGGTGCGGGGCGAAGAAACCGTAACCGTGCCTGTAAAGGCGGTCACGCCCGTGGATGCCACGGGTGCGGGCGATCAGTTTGCCGCTGGGTTTTTATATGGCTTGGCCACTGGCACACCGTTGCAAGTGGCAGGGCGTATGGGCTGCATTGCCGCGGCCGAGGTGATCGGCCATTACGGCGCGCGCCCCGAGCGTGACGTGCGGGCGTTGTTTCAGGCCGAAGGGCTGGTATAACGCCCGGCCACGGCGCTGCCCATCGCCGCGCGCGGTTTAGCGCGTGGGCACGGGCACTTCGCCGCGATAGTCGTAAAACCCACGCTGGGTTTTACGGCCCAGCCACCCCGCTTCCACATATTTCGTCAGCAGCGGGCAGGGGCGGTATTTCGTATCGGCCAGCCCATCATGCAGCACGTTCATGATGGCAAGGCAGGTATCAAGCCCGATAAAATCGGCCAGCTCTAGCGGTCCCATCGGGTGGTTTGCCCCCAGTTTCATCGACTCGTCGATCGAGCGCACGTTGCCCACCCCCTCGTATAGGGTGTAGACGGCCTCGTTGATCATCGGCATCAAGATGCGGTTCACGATAAAGGCGGGAAAGTCTTCGGCCGAGGCCGCGGTTTTGCCGATCTTTTCCACCACTTTCAGGCAGGCGTTATAGGTTTCTTCATTGGTTGCAATGCCGCGGATCAGCTCGACCAGCTGCATCACGGGCACTGGGTTCATGAAATGAAAGCCCATGAATTTCTCAGGGCGATCAGTGCGGCTGGCCAGACGGGTGATAGAAATCGACGAGGTGTTCGATGTTAAAATCGTGTGGGGCTGCAAATGCGGCAGCAGATCTTCGAAAATGGCCTGTTTCACGGTTTCCCGTTCGGTTGCGGCCTCGATAATCAGGTCGCTTGGGCCAATATCTGTTAGCGTCAGCGTGGTGCGGATGCGCCCCATGGCGGCATCTTTTTCGCCTTGGCTTAGCTTGCCGCGGCTGACCTGCCTGTCGATGTTTTTCGAGATATTTGCAATGGCTGCATCCAACGCATCTTGGCTGATGTCGGTGATGATCACGTCAAAGCCCGCCAGCGCCATCACATGGGCAATGCCATTGCCCATCTGCCCCGCACCCACAACACCGATGCTTTGAATGTCCATTTTGGTGCCTCCTGCAACATGGTCAGGCAACAATAGGCACCTGCCGGGGGGCAGGGCAAGGGCATGTAATCGTTTCAACTTAGTTTAAAGGCCTAGTTTAACAGGCTGGTAATTTTCTTGCTGGATGCTGCCCGTGGGTGAGTAATTATTAGGGGTGAGCTGATGACAATACAGCTGATCGGGGTGCCGCCGTGTGAAACGGTGCTGTGCCGGTATGGGGCATCGCGGCTGTTGGTGCGGGGGCCGAAACGGGCGCTGGACCAGCCTTATGTGGCCTTCCTTGGGGGGGCGGAAACCTTTGCCAAGGAAACAGCGCGGCCCTTTCCGGCTGTGCTAGAGCGGCAATTGGGGGTGACTTGCGTAAATTTGGCGGCGGTTTGCGCGGGGCCAGATGCCTATATGGGCGATCCTGCGCTGCTGGCTGTGGCCGCCGCCGCGCGGGTGAAGGTTGTGCAGCTTAGCGGGGCGCATATGCTGTCGAACCGTTTTTACAGCGTGCATCCCCGCCGCAACGACCGCTTTGTAAAGGCCTCGGCGCAGATGCGTCAGCAGTTTGCTGGCGTGGACTTCACCGATTTTGCCTTTGTAGGCCATATGGTGGGGCAATTGGCGCAAGACAATCCAGCAGGCTTTGCCCTGTTACGCGCCGAGCTGGAAACAGCGTGGCAGGCGCGCATGCGACGGCTGCTAGAGGTGCTGGGCCCACCGATTGTGCTGCTGTGGGTCGAACGGCCGCGCCCCGATGGCGCACGCCCAAGCGAGGGCTGGAACGACCCGCTGTTTATTACGCCCCAGCTGCTGGCCCCAGTGTTGCGCCATGCGGCGGGGCTGGTGCGTATCAGCCCCGATCAGCCCCAGGGCGGCGCGCAACTGGATCAGCACGCCCACCACCAAATTGCCGAGGCGTTGCTGCCAAATTTGCAGCCCCACCTACCCGCTGCGGGCATGTAAAAAGGCCCGCAAAACTGCGGGCCTTTCCAAGCATTGCTTTTGGCGGGGCTTAGCCCAGTTTTTCGGTCAGCTCGGGCACGGCGGCAAACAGGTCTGCAACCAAGCCGAAATCGGCCACTTGGAAAATCGGGGCTTCTTCGTCTTTGTTGATCGCCACGATGATCTTGCTGTCTTTCATGCCGGCCAAGTGCTGGATGGCACCCGAGATGCCAACCGCCACATAAAGCTCGGGGGCGACCACCTTGCCGGTTTGGCCCACTTGCCAATCGTTGGGGGCATAGCCCGAATCCACCGCAGCGCGGCTGGCGCCAACGGCGGCACCCAGCGTGTCGGCCAGTTTTTCGATCATGGCAAAATCGGCTTCCGAGCCAACACCACGGCCACCCGAAACCACGATCTTGGCCGAGGTCAGTTCGGGGCGGTCGCTGGCGGCAACCTTGTCTTCCACCCATTCCGACAGGCCCGAGGCCGCTGCGCCACCAATGGTTTCAACAGCAGCAGACCCGCCCATACCCGCGGCTTCAAACGTCGAGGTGCGGAAAGAGATTACCTTCTTGGCATCCCCGCTTTCGATGGTTTGAATGGCGTTGCCGGCATAGATCGGGCGTTCGAACGTGTTGCCATTGATCACGGCGGTTACGTCGGTCAGCACCATCACATCCAGCAGTGCCGCCACGCGCGGCAGCACGTTTTTGGCATCGCTTGTGGCAGGGGCCACGATATGTTCGTAATTGCCGGCCAGCCCCACGATCAGGTCTGCGGTGGCTTCGGCCAAACGATGGCCCAGCGCCGCGTCTTCGGCCACCAGCACCTTGGCCACGCCGTCGATTTTGGCAGCTTCGGCGCCAGCTGCAGCAGCCGAGGCGCCCGCGCATAGCACATGCACCTCGCCCAGTGCTTTGGCCGCGGTCACGGCCTTTGCAGTGGCGTCCAGCGCCAATTCACCATTGTTTACTTCGGCAAGAAGAAGAACAGCCATTATACAGCCCCCGCTTCCTTGAGTTTCGCCACAAGCTCGTCGACCGAGCCAACTTTGATGCCAGCAGCGCGCGCGGCTGGTTCGGTTGTTTTCACAACCTTCAAGCGCGGCGTTACATCCACGCCGTAATCGGCCGCAGATTTTTCATCCAGCGGCTTTTTCTTGGCTTTCATGATATTGGGCAGCGAGGCATAGCGCGGCTCGTTCAAGCGCAAATCAACGGTGATAACGCTGGGCATTTTCACCTTGATGGTCTGCAAACCGCCATCCACTTCGCGGGTCACGGCGGCGCTGTCGCCGGCGATATCCACTTCCGAGGCAAATGTGGCTTGGCTCCAGCCCAGAAGCGCCGACAGCATCTGGCCGGTGGCGTTCATATCGTTGTCGATGGCCTGTTTGCCGCACAGCACCAAGCCGGGCTGCTCTTCTTCCACGACCTTGGCCAGAATTTTGGCCACGCTCAGCGGTTCGATATCTTCGTGTACGTCATCGGCGGCCACAACCAAAATGGCGCGATCTGCCCCCATGGCCAAGGCGGTGCGCAGGGTTTCTTGCGCCTGTTTCACACCCACAGACACAGCCACGACTTCGTCGGCCTTGCCAGCCTCTTTCAGGCGGATCGCCTGTTCTACGGCAATCTCGTCGAAGGGGTTCATCGACATTTTTACATTGGCGAGATCGACGCCGCTGCCATCCGCTTTGACGCGAACTTTCACGTTATAGTCGATCACGCGTTTCACAGGCACGATTACCTTCATTTGCGTGGTCTCCCTTAAATTTCGGACAGCCGCGCCGGCGACTCCCCCAAAAAGCATTCCCGGGCTTGATATATTCTTGCGCGGCGATGAAACAGGGCAAAATCGTCACGTTAGCGCCCCGCGACGTCGCGTTTTGGTTTTTTGGGCCCAGATCCTTTCCAGATTATGTCCGCCAGTCACAGAAAAACCCGCGCATGCGCTGCCCCGTTTTTACCGCAGCTCCTGTGCGCACGGCCCACCGCTGACATAGTCAGCGGTTCGCGCCCGGAACCCACAAAACATCGGCGCGGCCTTCGTCGTTTGCGATGCGCGCTGCCACGAAAAACCAATCCGACAGGCGGTTCAAATATTTCACCGCTTCGGGGTTTACCGATTCCATCGTCGCCAGTTCCACCGCCAGCCGCTCGGCCCGGCGGGCCACGGTGCGGCAGACATGCAATTGCGCCGCCAAGGCCGATCCACCGGGCAAAATGAAGCTGCGCAGCGCCTCTAGCTTGGCATTCATCGCGTCGATTTCGGCCTCTAGTCGGATGACCTGCTCGGGGGCCATGCGCAGGGGCGGGTATTCGCGCTCGGCGTCTTTTTCCATGTTTGGCGTGCACATATCGGCACCCAGATCGAACAGATCGTTTTGAATGCGCGCCAGCGCGGCGTCCATTTCGCCCGTCGCATGCAGGCGGGCCACGCCCAAAAACGCGTTTAATTCGTCCGATGTGCCATAGGTCGATACCCGCAGCGCATGTTTGGCCACACGTGCGCCATTGCCCAAAGCGGTTTCGCCGTGATCACCAGTTTTTGTGTAAATCTTGTTAAGAACAACCATGTCAGCCCCCTGTTATTTGCGCAGCCAAACGAACAGCAAAATCAGCACTACGGCGGCAAATTGCGCATAGATCCGCCAGCGCATCATTTGGTTCGAGCGTTTCGCGGCCTCCATCGTGCCCTTGCCGAAATTTGCGATGCCAAAAATCAAGATCACCACCACCAACAGGCAGGCCCCGGCAACCACAAGAAAAAGTGGGTCGTTTAGCATTGTCGCATCTCCAGCTTCGAAACTTTGGGCTGATGTAGCAGCGCCTTGGCAAAAGGCGACCCCGAATCGTTTTATCCGCGGCCCGCGCCCTGCGGCATCTGGCCCTAGCCCTTGGCCAAAAGCCAATCCAGCGCGCGGCTGGGCAGCAGCCGGCGCAAGGTGCCCATGATATAGGTGGGCGTGGTAACGTAATAGCGCGGCGCGGGGTTTGTGCTGTTTAACGCCTTAAGCAATTTTGCCGTCACAGCCGATGGGGGCAGTTCAAACCGGTCTGGCCCGCGGCTTTCATAGAGCCGCTTGAGCAGGGTTTTTTGGTATTGCTCGGCGCGGGGGCTGTTTTGCCAGTCGATCCATTTTTCAAAATGCGCGATCGAATTGACCCGTATCTTGGATGTCACCGGCCCCGGCTCGATCAAAACCACATGGATGCCAGTGCCGCGCATTTCCAGGCGCAGCGTGTCGCTTAAGCCCTCTAGCGCAAATTTGCTGGCATTATAGGCGGCGCGCCACGGCGCGGCCACCAGCCCCAATACCGACGAGCAATTCACGATATGCCCATGGCCCTGCGCCCGCATCACTGGAATGACCTGTCGCGTCAAATCGTGCCAGCCAAAGAGGTTGGCCTCGAAAACCGCGCGCAGCGCGCCGCGCGGCAGGTCTTCGGCGGCGCCGGGGCAGGCATAGGCGCCATTGTTAAACAGCGCGTCCAGCCGCCCATCTGTGGCGGCCAAGACCTGCGCCAATGCGGCGCTGATACTGGCCTCGTCGGTGTAATCCAGCTGCACCGCGTCAAAGCCCTCGTCGGCCAAGCGCGCTACATCTGCGTTTTGGCGGCAGGCGGCAAACACCCGCCAGCCGGCGCGGCGCATACCATGGGCCGCGTCATAGCCAATGCCAGAAGAGCAGCCGGTGATCAAAATGGAACGCTGTGTCATACCCCTGATAGAGGACATTTGACGCCAATTTGCAACGCTGGGCGGCGCTGTCGGGGAAGTATTTTGACGATGCTGCCTTTACGGCGAATCCGCCTGCGTCTATCACCAAGTTATGAGCGATACATCCGACGATACCGGGCCCAACCCGTCAAGCATTTCTGAAACGCTGCGCCGCGCCATTGGCGAGCGGTATTTGACCTATGCTTTGTCCACCATCATGCACCGGGCCTTGCCCGACGCGCGCGATGGGCTAAAGCCTGTGCATCGGCGCATTCTTTACGCGATGAGCCGCCTGCGGCTGGCGCCAACGGGGAAGTTTTTGAAATCGGCCAAGATCAGTGGCGACACGATGGGCGATTTTCACCCCCACGGGGATGCCGCGATTTACGACGCTATGGCGCGTTTGGCGCAAGATTTCACCATCCGCTACCCGCTGGTGGATGGGCAGGGCAATTTCGGCAATATCGACGGTGATAACCCCGCCGCCAGCCGCTACACCGAGGCGCGGATGACGGTGATGGCCGAGGCGCTTTTGGCCGGGCTAGACGAGGACGCTGTTGATTTTCGCCCCAATTACGATGGCCGCCTGAACGAGCCGGTGGTGCTGCCTGCCTCGTATCCCAATTTGCTGGCCAATGGCTCGTCTGGGATTGCGGTGGGGATGGCAACCAATATCCCCCCCCACAATATCGACGAACTGGTCGCGGCCTGTTTGCACCTGATCAAAGCCCCCGATGCGCGCGATGATACGTTGCTGCACTTTGTGCCCGGCCCCGATTTTCCCACCGGCGGCGTTATCGTCGAGCCGCGCGAAAATATCGCCGAGGCCTACCGCACCGGGCGCGGCGCGTTTCGGTTGCGGGCGAAATGGGAGGTCGAAGATCTGGGCCGTGGTCAGTGGCAGATTGTGGTCACTGAAATACCCTATCAGGTGCAAAAATCGAAGCTGATCGAAAAGCTGGCCGAGGTTATCCAAACCAAGAAAGTGCCGCTGCTGGCCGACGTGCGCGACGAATCGGCCGACGATGTGCGCATCGTGCTGGAACCGCGCTCGCGCAATGTCGAGGCAGATATGCTGATGGGCATGCTGTTTCGCAACTCGGATCTCGAGGTGCGGTTTTCGCTTAACATGAACGTGTTGATTGACGGGCTCACGCCCAAAGTATGCTCGCTCAAAGAGGTGCTGCGCGCGTTTTTGGACCACCGCCGCGACGTTTTGGGCCGCCGTACCCGCCACCGTTTGGCCAAGATAGACAACCGTCTAGAGGTGTTAGAGGGGCTGCTGGTTGCCTTTTTGAACCTTGATCGGGTGATCGATATCATCCGCTATGACGACGACCCAAAAGCCGCGCTGATGTATGAAGATTGGTCACGCGGCCACCAATCTGGGCTGGTGCGTGCCACATCCGAGCGGGATTATTTGTCGCCCCTGCGCGGGGTAG
Source organism: Paracoccaceae bacterium (assembly GCA_009924775.1). Taxonomy (GTDB): domain Bacteria; phylum Pseudomonadota; class Alphaproteobacteria; order Rhodobacterales; family Rhodobacteraceae; genus CAJXSO01. Next base: position 16,809 of record RFQY01000034.1, read on the forward strand.
ATCGGGGCGCGCTGCGCCTTGTGGCCGACCCCGCTGCCGCCGTGCCGGGCGCATTGGTAGACGAGGGCGACGAGGCCAGCGCCGCCGGCGTGCCACACCGCTTTGATGGGCGCGATGATGGCCTGTCGGATGTGCAGGCCGAGGCCATTTTGAACATGCGTTTGCGCAGTTTGCGCCGCCTTGAAGAAATGGAGCTGCGCGCCGAACAAGACCGGCTGATGGCCGAGCGCGCCGAACTGGTTGACCTGCTGGGCGATGAGGGCCTGCAATGGGACCGCATCGCCGAAGAGCTGCGCGAGGTGCGCAAAAACTTTGGCGCCAAGGCCACGGGCGGTGCCCGGCGCACCGTGTTTGCCGAAGCCGGCGAGGTGGAAGAGGTGCCGCTAGAGGCCATGATCGAGCGCGAGCCGGTGACGGTGATTTGCTCGAAAATGGGTTGGATCCGGGCAATGACCGGCCATATCGACCTCAGCCGCGAGTTGAAATTCAAAGATGGCGATGGCCCGCGCTTTGCCTTTCATGCTGAAACCACAGACAAGCTGCTGGTGTTTGGCACCAATGGGCGGTTTTACACTTTGATGGCGGCCAACCTGCCCGGCGGGCGTGGCATGGGCGAACCGCTGCGCCTGATGGTCGATCTTCCCAACGAGGCGGAGATTTTGGAAATTTTGATCCACAAACCGGGGCGCAAGCTGCTGGTTGCCTCGAGCGCGGGCGATGGGTTTATCGTGCCCGAAGACGAGGTTGTGGCCCAAACCCGCGCTGGCAAAGTGGTGTTAAACGTCAAAGACGATGTGCGCGCCCAAGTGTGCCGCCCCGTCGAGGGCGATGCCGTGGCAGTGGTGGGCGAAAACCGCAAGGTGCTGGTGTTTGATATTGCCGAATTGCCCGAAATGGCCCGCGGCAAAGGCGTGCGTTTGCAAAAATACAAAGATGGCGGACTCAGCGATGCGCGCACCTTTGTGTTGGCCGACGGGCTCAGCTGGCAAGACCCGGCAGGGCGCACCCGCAACGAAACCGAATTGTCGGAATGGCTGGGCAAACGGGCCAGCAGCGGGCGCATGGCACCACGGGGCTTTCCGCGCGATAACCGCTTTACCTAAGCGTTAGGCGCCGGTGCCCAGCGGTTCGGCCATAAGCCACACGCCACCTTGGGGGCGCAGGGTTAAAATCATCACCGGGTCGGGGTTGCGCCCCGGCACCGGTGTGAACCGAAACCGCGACAGCAGGGTTGCCAGAATAATCACCGCCTCTTGCAGCGCAAAACTGGCCCCGATGCAGATACGCGGCCCATCGCCAAAGGGCAGATAGGCGTAGCGATCTATGCTTTTGCGTTGGGCAAACCTGTCGGGGTTGAACTGATCGGGGTTTTCCCACAGCAGGTGGTTGCGATGCAGCGCATAGATCGGCACCATCACCGTATCGCCGGGCAAAACCTGCCGCCCGCACAGGGTATCGTGGCGCTGGGCGGTGCGGCTGATAATGCCTGCGGGCGGGTATAGGCGCAGCGCCTCGTCAATGATCTGGCGGGTGTAGGGCAGGGCGGGCAGGTCTTCGGCGCATGCCGCGCGTGCCCCCAGCACCGCGCGCGCCTCGGCCCCCGCGCGGGCCTGAACCGCAGGGTCAAAGGCGCACAGATACAGCGCCCAAGACAGCGTAAGCGCGGTTGTTTCATGGCCCGCCACGATAAACGTCAGCAGGTTGTCGCGCAGCTCGGCCGTGTCCATCTGGCGGCTGGTTTCGGGGTCTTGGCCCGCAAGCAGAAGATCCAGCAAATCTGGCGTGCGGCCACTGGGGCGCTGGCGGCGGGCATCAATGGCCTGATCGGCCACCGATTTCATCTGTCGCAAGGCCGCCCCCGACATCACCCGCCCGGGGCGCGGCACCCATTCGGGAAAGCCCAAAATATCAAACAGGCTGATTTTGCCTGCCTCGGCAATATAGGCATCAATCGCTTTGTGCACCGCGTCACGGTCAAAGGCACCATCCCCGGAAAAGGTGACATCCGAGATGACATCAAAGGTGGCGGCCACCATTTCATCGGCCATGTTCACCGCACGCGCGCCCGCCTGCGCCACCCGCGCCGCGCTGCGTTCGGCGGCGGCGGTCATGATGGGGCCAAGGTTGGTCACGTTGCGGTGGCTGAACACCGGGGCCGCCGCCCGCCGCTGCCAGCGCCAATGCGCGCCCTCTGCAATAAACAGCGACTCGCCAATCGCGGGGCGCAGCAGGTTTTTTGTGACATCGGATTTTGGATAATCTTCCAGCCTGTCCAATAGCATATGGCGAATGGCGCCCGGGTCCATCACCATATGCCAGCGCTTGCCGGTTTTGCCCGATACCATGGGCTGGCGCGTGGCGATCTCGGGCAAGATCGACAGCACGTTGCGCCGGGCCGCGGACAGGCTTTTCAAGATGCCCCAAGGTTCGGTGACCAAGGGAACGCGCACGGGAAGGGCTGGATCAGACATGATTACCTCGCTGCGACAGATATAGGTG
>RFQY01000331.1 GCA_009924775.1 Paracoccaceae bacterium
GCGCCAGCAGGCCGCCGACGTTGCCGCCGAGCTCCAGTCCAACCTGCTTACTGCCGATCGGCTGCCGATCCGAACGGATCTCGTTCGGCGTTTCGCGTCGCGGCGTGCCAGACAGACCCTCGCCCCCAAAGGGCTGACTGCCCACGATGGCACCGATTTGGTTGCGGTTGATGTAGAGATTGCCAACCCTGATCTGGCTCGCCACTTCAGCGATGCGGTCATCAATGCGGCTGTGCATCCCAAAGGTCAGGCCATAGCCCTTGGCATTCACATCGGCCACTACCCGCGTTAGATCGCGGGCCTTATAGGTGGTAACATGCAAGACAGGGCCAAAGACTTCGCGCTCCAGATCGTTGATCCCGCCTGGCAATGAGATCAACGCAGGCCCCACATAATGCCCCGTGCTTGGCGGGGTGATCTGTTTAATCAAACGCCCCTGTGTCTGGGCCTTTTGGACATAGGCATTAATCTCTGCCGCTGCGCTTGCCGTGATCACGGGGGCCACATCGCAGGATATGTTCCATGGATGGGAGAGGGAGAGTTCCTCCATCGCGCCCTGCAACATCTGCAACAGACCCTCTGCGATATCTTCTTGCACATAAAGCAACCGTAGGGCCGAGCAACGCTGACCCGCCGATTGAAAGGCCGAGGCAACAATGTCGTGCACGGCCTGTTCGAGCAGGGCGGTGCTGTCCACGACCATTGCATTCAACCCGCCTGTCTCTGCAATCAAAGGGGCTGCGGGGTGCAGATGGGCCGCCATGGCGCGATTGATCCCCTGGGCGGTTGCCGTGGACCCCGTAAAGCACACGCCCGCAATACGCGCATCGCTGACAAGGGCCGCCCCAACCTTGGCCCCTTGCCCTGGCAGAAATTGCAGGGCGTGACGAGGCACGCCTGCGTTATGGAGCAATTCCACGGCCCGCGCACCGATGAGGGTGGTTGTCTCAGCGGGCTTTGCCAAAACGCCATTTCCCGCTGCAAGTGCTGCTGCAATTTGCCCTGTGAAAATGGCCAAGGGGAAATTCCACGGGCTGATACAGGTAAACACCCCGCGCGCGGGCTGCTGCAAAAGCGGCGCATGGGCCGCGTAGTAGCGTAAGAAATCCACCGCCTCGCGCAGTTCGGCCACTGCATCGGCGGGGCTTTTGCCCGCCTCGCGGCTGAGAAGCGCAAATAATTCGGCATGATGCGCTTCGTAAAGATTGGCGGCCCGCTCAAGGCAGGCGCGGCGCTCTGTGGCGGATACGTCCCAAACCTGCGCAGATGTCAGCGCGGTCTCAATATCACCCGCGGAGGCCTCTGTAACACGGCCCACGATGTCGGTGGGATCGGCAGGGCAGGTTTGGGTGATGTCATCGGCCCCTGTCGCAGGTCTGGCCAAAATAGGGCCTGCTTGCCACTGATGCGTCCGAAATGGCGCGCGCGCCGTGTCTAGCTCGGCCAAGCTTGCAGGATCGCTGAGGTCAAACCCGCGTGAATTTGCGCGCTCGGGCGCAAAAAGCGCGCTTGGATGGCGCACGGCAAGATTTGGCCCTGCGCGCTCGAGCTGTTCAAAGGGGCAGGCTGCGACCACCTCAGGTGGCGTGTTTTCATCCATGATTTGGTTCACGAAAGAAGAATTTGCGCCATTCTCCAACAAGCGGCGCACGAGATAGGCCAAAAGATCCCGATGCGCCCCAACGGGCGCATAGATACGGCAGCGCGTGGCGTTGCCCTTCAGCACCAGATCATGCAGCGCCTCGCCCATCCCATGAAGGCGTTGGAATTCAAAACGGGTGGGGTCTGTTGCCATTGCGATAATGGTCGCCACAGAATGGGCGTTATGGGTGGCAAATTGCGG
>RFQY01000332.1 GCA_009924775.1 Paracoccaceae bacterium
CCATGGGTCAAAGCCCACCTCGCCGCCGTGGGGCAGGTGCTGGCACAGCCATGGTGCGGGTTGGGTTTCGGGCCAGGGCACAGGGGTGAAATGCGACAGGGCAACTTGCCCCTTCACTTGGGTGCGGTAGCGCCCGTCGATAAACACGCCTGCCACATCAGCCAAGGCAATGCAAAACCCGGCAGAGCCCGTAAAGCCTGTCAGCCAAGCCAGCCTTGCGTCGTGATCGGCCACGTATTCGCCTTGGTGGGCATCTGCGCGTGGCACCAAAACCCCGGCCAGCCCCTGCGCCTGCATCCATGCGCGCAGCGCTTGCAGGCGGGCGGGGCCCTGATCGGGGCTGGCGGTTTCATGAAACTGTTGGAACATCGCGGGCCTCGTTGCATTGCTTAGCGCCATAAGGGCGCACAGCGCGCCCGGGCGCAAGGGGGCAAAGGGCCAAAGCCTGCGCGCTTATGCCAGAACCTCGATCCAAGTGATCATCCCCGCCGCGGCATGGCCCAGCATGTGGCAATGCAGCAGCCATTTTCCCGGGCTGTGGGCCACGAAGGCAATATCGCGTGTTTGGCCCCGCTGCATCAGCACCGTGTCGCGCATGGGGCCGGTGCTGCCATTGGGTAAAACTTCGCGAAAATGCATGCCGTGCAGGTGCATGGCATGGGCAAATGCGGTGTTGTTATGCAGGCGCAGCCGCAGGGTTTCGCCCTGAAAGGCACTAAGCAGGGGGCTGTCCATGTCACCGGCGCGGCCATTGAATGCCCAGAATTTCCCCTGCATCGCCAAGCTGCGCGCATCCAGCATCTGGCCCTGATAGCGTGCCTCGCGCAGCCCCCCCATGGCGCCGCCTGTCATGTCCAGCTGCACTTGGCGTGCGGTGTCTATGGCTGGCACGGCCATTTGGGGGTTTTCCGGCAAGGGCTGCGGGGCAGGGCGCGGCAGGCGGGTACCGCCGGTCTGGGCGGTCCAGCTGGCCAGGGCCCAGCCCTCGCCGTTTTGGGCAATGTCCACCAGATGCGCCTGGGTGCCGGGGGCTGCGGTGATATCGGCGAACAGATCCACGCGTTGACCCGGTGCCAGATCGATGGGTTGGTTGAGCGGCCAAGGTTGCGCCACTGGCATGCCATCCAGCGCCATCACCCATGCGGACATGCCCTGCACACCCAGCCGAAACACCCGTGCATTGGCGGCATTGATCAGGCGCAGGCGCAGGCGGCTATTTTGGGGCCTCGCCCCCTCGTGGGTGAATGCCCCGTTCACCGTGACCAGATTGCCAAGGCGCCCGGCATGGCTGTGATCGTGGCGGTTGTCAAAATCTGCGCGGATCTGCACGGTTTCCGGGTCTAGCCGCCAGTCGTCGATCAGCAGTGCTTCGTCGGCATCGATGTCGGGGCGTTCCGGTTCGTCCACGATCAAGGCGCCATAAAGCCCCTGTGCCACCTGCATGTAAGAGCGGTGATGCGCATGATACCAAAAGGTGCCCGCGTCTTGGAGGGGAAAGCGATAGGCGAAACTGTCCCCGGGCGCGATGGGCGCTTGGGTCAGCCCCGAGACGCCATCCATGCCATTTTCCAGCCGCACCCCGTGCCAATGCACCGAGGTCGGCATATCAAGGCGGTTCACAACGCGCCGCTCTAGCCAGCGGCCTTGACGTGCCCGCAGGGTGGGGCCGGGAACGCGGCCCTCGAACCCTAAAATGGCCGTTTTCGCATAGCCCGCAGGCGCCAGCTGGGCCGTGCCAGCCTGCGCGGTCAGGGTGGGCATGGGGGCCGGGGCAGTTTCGGTTGTGCCCAGCCTTGGCCAT
>RFQY01000333.1 GCA_009924775.1 Paracoccaceae bacterium
TCAAGTCTGCATCGCAGGCGCCATTCAAGCCGTTTCTGAAGGGCTGTTCTTCGCTATGCAGGCAGGGCTTGATGCGAAAAAAGTGGCCGCCCTTGTGTCGCAAGGGGCGGGCGGGTCATGGCAATTGGCCAATCGCGCCGAGACAATGGTGGATAATAAGTTCAATCACGGCTTTGCGGTGGATTGGATGCGCAAAGATCTCGCCATTGCCTTAGGTCAGGCCAAAGAATTGGGCATCTCACTACCAGTGACGGCCATGGTGGATCAATATTACGGCGATGTACAGGCATTGGGGGGCGGGCGTTGGGATACGTCTAGCCTGATCCAACGCTTCCGCAAATTGCATGATATGGATATCTAACGCATGGAACAGTCGGCGGCCCCCACGGATCTTGAGGGGTTTTTGCGGGATATCTTTAACGCGGCAATTGCCGCCGTTGATCCGCGTGCAATCCTTGCCCATTATTTGCCTCAGCGCCCAAAGGGCCGCGTGGTGGTTATGGGGGCGGGTAAGGCCACAGCGCGGATGGCGCAGGCGGTTGAGGCCGCATGGGGGCCATGCGAGGGGCTGATTGCCGTGCCCCATGGCGCAAGCCTGCCTTTGCAGGGGATCGAGGTGGTGGAAACCGCCCACCCCGTGCCTGACGCGGCCAGTGAAGCCACGGCGGTGCGTCTGCTTGAACTGGCGCAAGGCTTAGGCGCGGATGATCTTGCGCTGTTTCTCATCTCTGGTGGGGGATCGGCGCTTTTGGCCGCCCCTGCCCAAGGGGTTAGTCTCGTTGATAAGCAAGCGGTGCATCGCGCGCTTTTGCGCTCGGGCGCATCCATTTCGCAAATGAATATTCTGCGAAAGCAACTATCAGCAATCAAAGGCGGCCATCTGGCCGTGGCAGCCCATCCCGCGCAGGTGGTGACCCTCTTGATCTCGGATGTCCCGGGCGATGACCCCGCGATTATTGCATCAGGGCCGACTGTGCCTGACCCATCAACCAAAGATGAGGCGCGCGCAATCGTGGAGCGCTACGCCCTTGATCTGCCGTCAAGCGTATCGGCGCGCCTTGCGTCAGGGCAGGGCACGCCGTCCGCGGATCACCCTGTTTTTGGGGCTGCACAGACCCATATGATTGCAACGCCTATGGCGGCGTTGCGCGCCGCGCAAGCTCGCGCGGAGGCGCTTTGGCCTGATCTTAACGTGGTGATCTTGGGCGACGCTTTGGAGGGGGAGGCGCGCGATTTGGGCCAAGCCATGGCAGGGATCACGCAATCCATCTTGCGTCACGGCGCACCATTCTCTGCGCCTGTATTGCTTTTGTCAGGCGGAGAAACCACCGTCACCATTGGGCAGACCAAGCCCGGGCGGGGTGGCCGCAATTCCGAGTTTCTTTTGTCCTTTGCCATCTATGCCCCTGAAGGGGTCTATGCTTTGGCCTGTGATACTGATGGGATAGATGGGGCGGGCACTAATGCGGGCGCGATCTGGTCGCCGCGCGTGGCCCGCCAAGGCGCAGATCTTGATAAACGCGCCTTCCTTGCTGCCCATGATGCGTTGCAGTTTTTTGAGATGGCAGATGGGGTTGTCACAACTGGCCCAACCCATACCAACGTGAATGATTTTCGGGCCATCCTGATCCCTGCGGATGCCACGCTATGATTGCCCTTGATGGTTTGAATTTTGCGGCCCTCTCCGAATTTGATGCGATATTGGATGTTCGCAGCCCGTCTGAATTTGCAGAAGATCATATGCCCAATGCCATCAGTTGCCCCGTGCTGTCCGATGAGGAGCGCGCGCGGGTTGGCACGG
>RFQY01000334.1 GCA_009924775.1 Paracoccaceae bacterium
TTGGGCCTGTGGTTGGCGCGCGGGGCTTTTGCGCAACCCGCATGGCGCGATTGGGCCCGGGTGTTCGATGCCGCCCGTCTGCGCCATATGGCGGTGGTCAACACAGATATCTTGATCCGTTCGGCGCTGCTGCAAGGCATTTTTGTCTCGTTCCTGTTGGTGGGCGCGCGGTTTGGCGATGTGACCTTGGCGGCCAACCAAGTGTTGCTGCAGTTTTTGCAAATCACCGGCTATGGCATGGATGGGTTTGCCTTTGCCGCCGAGGCGTTGGTGGGTCAGGCCTATGGGGCGGGGCAGGTGCGCCAGCTGCGCCAAAGCGCGCTGATGGCCAGTTTTTGGGGTGCGGTCATCGCCTGCCTGATGGCGCTGGGGTTTTGGGCCTTGGGCCCGTGGCTGATTGACCTGATGACCACCGCCCCCGAGGTGCGCAGCGCCGCGCGCAGCTATCTGCCATGGATGGTGGGCGCGCCGGTGATGATGCTGGGTTTGGTGATGTTTGATGGCATCTTTATTGGCGCCACCCGCAGCGCAGACATGCGCAACATGATGGCTGTTGCGGCGGTGATTTATGCGCTGGCGGTGATGGTGCTGATCGAGCCGCTGCAAAACCACGGGCTGTGGTTGGCGCTGCATATCTCGTTTTTGGCGCGTGGGGTGACGCTGGCTTGGCGCTATCCGGCGCTGGAGCGTGCAGCCCAGCGCGCGGCGGCGCAAGGGCGCGGTTAAGCCAGAAGCTGCACCACCGTCTCTGGCGGGCGCCCGATCCGTGCCGCTGTGGCGGTTTGGGCCACTGGCCGCTCGATCAAAACGGGGTGCGCGGCCATGGCGGCAAACAGCGCATCATCGCTGGCCTGCGCCAGATCCAAGGTTTTGTAGAGCGTTTCTTTGACCCGCATCATCGCCCGCACGGGGCCGCCCAATTTGGCATGCAGCGTGCGCAATTCGCCCTCGCTTGGTGGGTCTTGTAAATAAAGCCGCAGGCGCAGCCCGGGCTGATTTTCCACCAGCGCCAAGGCTTGGCGCGATTTCGAACATCGCGGGTTGTGCCAAAATTCGATCACAGCCATTGCCCACGCCCGCTGCCCACCGCCTGCGCCACGGTTTCAAACCCGTCGCGTTCCAGCAAGCGCTCCAGCCCGCGGGCGATATCAGCCGCCAGCCCCAGCCCACCAAATACCATGGCGGTATAAAGCTGCACGGCGCTGGCACCGGCGCGGATTTTTTCATAGGCCTGTTGGGCATCGCCCACGCCGCCCACGCCGATCAGGGGGATGCGCCCCTCGGTCAGCTGCGACAGCTGGGCTAAGACGCGCGTTGATTTTTCAAACAATGGCGCGCCAGACAGCCCGCCCGCCTGCGTTTTATGGGGGCTGTGCAGCCCCTCGCGCGACAGCGTGGTATTGGTGGCAATGATCGCATCCACCCCTGCGCTTTGGGCCACTTGGGCCAGCTCGGCCAGCTCCTCATGGCCAAGATCGGGGGCTATTTTTAAAAACACCGGGATAGGCCGGGCCAGGCTGTTGCGCGTCTCCATCACCCCCGCCAACAAGGCCGACAGCGCCGCGCCGCCCTGCAAATCGCGCAGCTTTTCGGTGTTGGGGCTGGAAACGTTGACGGTGGCAAAATCCAGATAGGGGCCGCAATGGGCTAAGACGCGGGCAAAATCTTGGGCGCGATCTGGGCTGTCTTTGTTGGCCCCCAAATTCAGCCCCAACACCATGTCCTTTGGGCGTTTGGCCAGCCGCACGGCAATGGCATGCATCCCCTCGTTGTTAAAGCCAAACCGGTTGATCGCGGCGC
>RFQY01000335.1 GCA_009924775.1 Paracoccaceae bacterium
AACGGCCTGATTGGCTGGGTTCTTCGCCGCAATGGCTTCATTGGAGTAACCCTCCCGTGGGGCATCTACGTCTTGCCGGAACGCCTGCAAGATGAGAGACTATTGCGGCATGAACAAGCACATGCGGCCCAGATTGCGCAGGGCATCGCTATCGCTGGGCTGTAGCACCAAGGCGCGCTCAAACGCTGTGCAGGCCTCGGGCAGCATGTCTGCCGCCAGTGCTGCGCGCCCCAGTTCAAACCACGCGGCCTGATGCAGCGGGGCGCCCTGCACCGTGCGGCGCAGCAGGGCCTGTGCCTGCGCTGTCTGGCCCATTTCCAAGGCCACTTTGCCGTGATTGAACAGCAAGGAAGGATGCGCGCCGGGCATTTGCGTCAGCGGAGCCAGCAGGGCGGCGGCGCGGGGCCAATCGCCCCGCTGCAGGGCGGTGTTTAATGCGTGTGTGTCCATGCCCTGCAGTTACCCGGAAATAACGACAGTTTTGTCACAATAGCGTCGCTCTGGCGGCCTAAGAGGGCACAAAATGAACCGGAACCCCCAAAAGGACCCCCCAATGTCGCTTCTTGCTTTTTCTGCTGCTGGCACTTTTTGGCGCGGCAATCTGCACACGCATTCCAACCTGTCCGATGGCGCGCTAGATCCGGCCGAAGTATGCCGGCGCTACAAGGCCGAGGGCTATGATTTCATGGCCTTGACCGATCATTTCATCGGCATCTACGGCTACCCGATCGCCGATACGCTGGCTTTTCGCGATGACACATTCACCACGCTTCTTGGCGCCGAGCTGCATTCTGGCGCCATGGAAAATGGCGAGTTGTGGCACATTTTGGCCGTGGGCCTGCCGGCGGATTTTGCGCCCTCGCACAGCCCCGGCTTTAAGCCTGTCACGGGCCAAGAAACCGGGCCCGAACTGGCCCAGCGTGCGCGCGATGCGGGCGCTTTTGTGGCCATTGCACACCCGCATTGGTCGGGGTTGACGCTGGCAGATGCGCGCACCATCAAAGCGGCGCATGCGGTGGAAATTTACAACCACGGCTGCGCCACTGGCTGCGACCGCGAGGGCGGCGGCCATGTTCTGGATTTGCTGCTATCCGAAGGCCAGCGGCTGGATCTGATCGCAACCGACGATGCCCATTTCACCGAGCCCGACCATTTTGGCGGTTGGGTCATGGTGAAGGCGCTGGAAAACACCCCCGAGGCGCTGCTGGCAGCGCTGAAAGCGGGGGCCTATTACAGCAGCCAAGGCCCCGAGCTGCGCGATGTCTGCGTGTTGGAAGACCGGGTAGAGGTGCGCTGCACGGCGGTGCGCAGCATCATCGTGCAGGGGCATGGGCAGGCTGCGGTGGCGCTGCATGGGCAGTCGCTGACGCAGGGCCACATTCCTTTGACGCGGTTTGCATCCTCGCCTTGGCTGCGTGTCACGGTGGTGGATGCGGCGGGCAAGCGCGCGTGGAGCAATCCGTTCTGGCGCGCAGAACAACCGTAAACCTTTTCTTTGGCGCGCCGTTTCCCTGATCGGGCCTGACAAAAGGCCGGGGCAGTTAGGGCACGCCAAGAATGGGCACGGATGCAGCAGAAAACCCTTGGTGGGTGTTGGCCACCTCTGGGGCCGAGGCGCAGGGCCGCGTACCGCGGACTGCGCAGGCGGCCTTAAGCCGGCGCTATTGGAACGCGGTGGTTTGTGCCCCCATGGCCCCTGCCGAGCGGGCCGAGGTCGCGCAACTGCTGGGGGTGCCCGAAAAAGAGCTGCGCCCACTGACCCCGCATGAAGACGAGGCGCTGGCCGCGGTGTTCGAGGCC
>RFQY01000336.1 GCA_009924775.1 Paracoccaceae bacterium
TTTTGTTCATCCCCCGCAACCACCCTAATTTTAACGCCATGTGCAAGGGCAATGGCGACATCATCAGCGGCGTCTTCCCCTGCGGCGGCATAGGCCTGTGAAATGGTGGAATAGTGAAAGGCTTGTGGCGTTTGTGCGCGAAATAACCCGTCTCGCGATTGAATTTGTGAAACGTGACCTTCCCCCGCACGCCACAGAGCATCGGTCATGGGCAGGGCGGGTGCGGTGGCAAAACAGCCGGTTTCGCGCAGCGCGGCAATCACATCTTGCACGATGCGGGCCGCCACGAAGGGGCGCGCGGCATCATGGATCAAGATATGGGCGGTTTTATCGCTCACAGCAGCCAAACCCGCCTGCACCGAGGCGCTGCGCGTGGCCCCGCCAAAGGCGAGCGTAATTCGCTTCGCATCCGTCCCAAGCGCCTCACGGGCGAGCGCCTCATCATCGGGGTGAATAACCACGATGGTTTGCGCGAAATCCGCAGCATCCCAGAGCGCCCGAACGGCGCGGCGCAAAACGGGGACGCCCCCCAAACTGCGATATTGTTTGGGCAAACCGCCGCCTGCGCGCGTGCCCCGACCCGCGGCCACAACCAGCGCCACGAGCGGTGCAGCCGTCAAAGAGTGTGCGGTGTGGGATGGGCCAGATTTATCCATGGATCAGGTGATAGGGGCTAAGCCTATGACGCACAATACGGATCAGCGCCCTGCACATTTTTTGGTCGTGGTGATTAAATATTGTGCATTTGTGTAAATTGCCCCAGTATAAGGTCGCGTTTCTTTTGATCTCCCGCCCCAAAGCAGATTAGGCCAAACCCATCTGCACAAAGAATAGGCAGCACAGCGCACATGCCCATCCAACTTGGCGATATCAGTCTTGACCCGCCCGTCTTTCTGGCCCCGATGGCGGGGATCACCGATTTGCCGTATCGTAAATTGGTTGCGTCTTTCGGCGCGGGGTTGGTCGTCTCAGAGATGGTTGCAAGCCAAGATATGGTCAATGCTAAGCCCGCCGCCCGCGCGAAGGCCGAGCTTGGGTTCGGCATTGTGGCCTCAGCCGTTCAATTGGCTGGCCGCGATCCCCATTGGATGGGGGAAGCCGCCCGCATGGCAGAGGCCGAAGGGGCAAACATCATTGATATCAACATGGGCTGCCCTGCGAAAAAGGTCACATCTGGCTCAGGTCCGGGGGCCTGTGGGGCGGCCTTGCTGCGCGATCTGTCTCATGCCCGCGCCGTGCTTGAGGCGGTGACACGTGCGGTTGCTGTTCCCGTCACCCTAAAGATGCGCCTTGGGTGGGATGATGCGTGCGAAAACGCACCGCAGGTCGCCCGTATGGCCCAAGATTTGGGTATTGCCATGCTGACCGTGCACGGCCGCACGCGGGCACAGTTCTATAAGGGCCATGCCAATTGGCAGGCCATTCGGACCTTTCGTGAGGTGGTTGATATTCCGCTGATCGCCAATGGCGATATCGTGGATGCGCAAACCGCCACGCTGGCGATGGCGCAATCGGGGGCAAATGGCGTCATGGTGGGGCGCGGTGCGCAAGGGCGGCCTTGGGTGCTGCGCGATATCGCGGTGGGTCTATCCGGAAAGACGCGCGCTGATGCCCCCAAAGGCGCGGCCCTTTATCAGATAATCGCGCGCCATTACGAGGATATGCTGTCCTTCTATGGCAAAACATTGGGGGCAAAGGTCGCCCGCAAGCATCTGGGTTGGTATCTGGATGCGGCTGGGGTCGGGGATGCGCCACGCCGTGCCGTGTTGACCACGGATGACCCCGAAGAGGTTTTGCGC
>RFQY01000337.1 GCA_009924775.1 Paracoccaceae bacterium
CATTAACCACGCAACCTGGAACACGAGTAGCACAATATTTAGTTGTTGCTGGTGGTGGTGGCGGAGGTGCATCACAAGGCGGAGGTGGTGGAGCTGGAGGTTATAGAACAAGTTGTTTACAAGTTTGCGGAGCAACAGCATATCCAATTACAGTAGGTGCAGGAGGAGCAGGATCTTCAGTAATTAATACAACAGGATCAACAGGATCAAATTCAGTATTTTCATCAATTACATCATCAGGAGGTGGAGGCGGAGGTGGTGGTAATAGAGCAGGAACTATTTGTGCTACAGTAGGAAATGCAGGAGGATCAGGAGGTGGTGGAGCAGGAGTTTGTGGAGGACCTGGAAATGCAGGAGGATCAAAAGCAGGTGGATCAGGAAATACTCCACCAGTGAGTCCTCCTCAAGGAAATTCAGGTGGAGCAGGAATTAGAGCACCAGTTTGTGGTGAAGTAGGTGGCGGTGGAGGTGGTGCAGGAGCTGTAGGAGGAAATGCTTTAGGGACAGTTGCTGGTACAGGAGGAGCAGGTTTATCAAATTCAATAACAGGTTCACCAGTAAATTACGCAGGTGGAGGAGGTGGAGGAGGAAGAGCAGGTGCAGCTCCATGTATGACAGCATCACCTGGAGGCATAGGTGGTGGTGGTGCAGGAGCTACAGGATCTACAGCAGGAACAGCAGGAGGAACTAACACAGGTGGTGGAGGTGGTGGTGGTGGTGGATTAGGTGGAACAGGAAGTTTTGGTAATGGAGGAGCCGGCGGTTCAGGAATCGTTATCGTAAAAGAATTAAACAAGGCTAGTGGATCGTGGCCGTTGAGAGCGCAGTTTCAGGCAAGGAAACAGGGGACATGGGTACAGACACAAACTTCTTTAAATGTAGATTATTTAGTCGTGGCCGGTGGTGGCGGTGGAGGATATAATCATGGTGGAGGTGGTGGAGCAGGTGGATATAGAACATCTTTCCCTGGTGGAACAAAATTAACATTAACAGGATATGGACCATTCAGTGTTCCAGTTACTATAGGCGGAGGAGGAGCTGGAGGTGCACCAGGACCAGTTGCAGCTGTTTCAGGAAGTCCGTCTATTTTTTCAACAATTACATCAACAGGTGGTGGTAAAGGAGGTGGATTACCTGGAGGACCAGGAAATGCTTCGCCAGGTGGTTCAGGCGGAGGTGGAGCAGGAGAATCAGTATCAGGAGGATCTGGAACAGCAGGAACAGGTAATTCTCCTCCAACAAGTCCACCACAAGGTAATTCAGGGGGACTTGGATCAGCACCAGCTCCAAACGGATCAGCAGGTGGTGGTGGAGGAGCAGGTGGAGTAGGAACAGATAGATCTGGATCTCAAGGAGGACCAGGAGGAGTAGGTTCTCCAAATATAATTTATGATAGTCCAACAGTTGGAACACCAGGTCCAGCTCCAGGAAGATATTATGCAGGAGGTGGAGGTGGTAGTTCAAGCCCAACAGGAGCTCCTGTTTCAGGAACTGGAGGAGCAGGTGGAGGTGGTAATTCTGGTCCAGTAAATCCTGGTGCTTGTGTTCAATCTGGAACAGCTAATACTGGAGGAGGTGGAGGTGGAGGTCCTGGTAATTTAATTGCGCCAGCAGGTTCAGGTGGATCAGGTATAGTTATTGTCAGAGCGCCAGGACCATCAAATATTTCAGCAAGTCCGGGTACAAACACAGTTACAACATTACCGGCACCAGCTGGAGGTGCACCAGGACCAGTTGCAGCTGTTTCAGGAAGTCCGTCTATTTTTTCAA
>RFQY01000338.1 GCA_009924775.1 Paracoccaceae bacterium
GGCGGCAGCGGGCGCCGCAGCAGGTGCAGCCGCTTCCTCTTTTTGGCCGCAGCCCACCAACACAGCGGCGGCTACCGCTGTGGCAGCAACAGTTTTGGCAACCGTGCTGAATTTAATCTCTGTCATGGGGTCACTCCTGTGTAAAAAATATGCCAATGCGCGCATTATGAACTCGGATGAAAGCTTTTTCCAATGCTCTGCGGCATATTCAGCCGTATCCACTGGGGGTTACGGGAAATAATCACCAACACCACGATGGTCGCCAGGTACGGCAGCATATTGAGCACTTGGCTGGGAATGTGCACCCCCATGCCTTGCAGGTGGAATTGCAACATCGTGACCGCGCCAAACAGGTAGGCACCAAACAGCACGCGCACCGGGCGCCAGGTCGCAAAGGTGGTCAGTGCCAGCGCGATCCAGCCCTTGCCAGCGATCATGCCCTCTACCCACAACGGGGTGTAGATGGTCGACACATAGGCGCCAGCCAGCCCGCACAATGCCCCACCGGTCATGACAGCGACTAAACGAATTTGACGTACGTTGTAGCCCAGCGCGTGGGCAGATTCCGGGGACTCTCCCACGCTGCGCAGCACCAGGCCCGCTCGGGTTTTGAACTGGAAGTAAACCAGCCCAACAGTCACAGCAACGCCGGCGTAGACCATGGGGTGGTGATTGAAGAACGCCGCACCGAAAAATGGAATGTCACCCAATAGGGGGATTTTGAAGTGCAAGGCTTCGGGCAACTTCTCCTGCACATACCCGGTACCGGCGAACGCTGATAAGCCCGCACCAAACAGGCTCAACGCCAAACCGGTCGCGTACTGGTTTGTGCCCAGCCAAATTACCAACCAGCCAAATACGCCCGCCAATGCGGCACCCACCACCATGCCCGCACCGAAGCCCGCTAGGGTACTACCCGTGTGCACGACAGTTGCAAAACCGGCTAAAGCCGCGCACAACATCATGCCCTCGGCGCCCAAGTTCAAGATGCCGGCCTTCTCATTGATCAACAGGCCAAGCGACGCCAATGCCAATATGGTCCCCGCATCCAATGCGGCTGCTATGAGTAATGCACTGCTCACGGTGATTTCCTCCAAGCAAGGCGATTGGCAATCAGAATGTCACAAGCTAATAGCGCGAACAACAACAGCCCTTGGAACACACCAGTGATGCTCTTGGGCAAACCCAAGCGCGACTGCGCCAACTCGCCGCCAATGTAAAACATACTCATGAGAATGGCGGAAAACACCGCACCAACGGGGTGTAAACGCCCGACAAACGCAACAATGATGGCTGCGAAGCCGTAGCCCGCGGGTACGTAAGGCGTCAACTGTCCGATGGGCCCCGCCACCTCCAACGCGCCAGCCAGGCCAGCAAAACCGCCGCTGATCAACAGTGCAGACCACAATGCGCGACGCGATGAGAAGCCCGCGTAACGCGCTGCAAGGGGCGCCAATCCGCCAACCTGCTGGGCAAAACCCGCCCGAGTTCTGTACAAATACACCCATACAGCGCCCGCACCCACCAACGCCAACAATAACCCAATACTGACGCGGGAACCCTGCATCAGACGGGGGATTTTCGTAACCGCATCAAAGGTTTTCGTCTGAGGAAAGTTATAACCGTTCGGATCTTTCCAGGGACCATAGACCATGTACTGAAGCAGTTGGATAGCGACGTACACCAACATCAAGCTGACCAAGATTTCGTTGGCGTTAAAGCGATCACGCAGCCACGCCACCAAGCCGGCCCAGACCATTCCGCCCGCG
>RFQY01000339.1 GCA_009924775.1 Paracoccaceae bacterium
ACCGAATGGCGGTATCATAGGAGTAATTAATCCAACATCGTTTGGAAAGTGTACTCAAACTATTGCAACTGCTTCAACAACACTAACAACACAACCAGGCACTAGATTAATAAATGCTTTAATTGTTGCGGGAGGTGGAGGAGGAGGAACTTCTTATGGTTCTGGTGGCGGAGCTGGTGGAGCTAGAAATCTTACAAGTATAAGTGCTTCAGGAACAGTACCTATTACAATAGGAGCAGGTGGTACTGGTGGAGCACCTGTAAACCAAGCAGGAACAAATGGAAATAATTCATCAATAGTCGGATGTGGTACAACTTATTCATCAACAGGAGGTGGAGTTGGAAGAGGTCCTGCTAATTGTGCAGGAAGTGGTGGTTCAGGAGGTGGAGCTTCAAATCCACCAGGCACACAAGGTTCAGGAAATGCAGGAGGTTATACACCTTCGGAAGGTAATCCAGGTGGAAGCACAACAGGAACAGCTACTAATTTTGGTTCAGCAGGTGGTGGTGGACATGCAGCTACAGGTGGTAATGGATCAAATACAGTAGGAGGTACTGGTGGAGCGGGAACAGATTTTTCTCCTTTTTATTCAAGTTTACCTAATTCAGGTGTTTTAGCTGGTGGAGGAGGAGGTGGAACTTTTCAAGGTGGAACAGCTGGAGGAGGAGGTACTGGTGGAGGTGGAGCAGCAGGTGCTGGTGGTGGAAATAATCCAGGTACTGCAGGAACAACTAACACCGGAGGAGGAGGTGGTGGAGCATCTTTTCAATCTGCACAAGCAAATGGAGGAGCAGGAGGTTCAGGCGTAGTTGCAATAAAAGAATTAAACAAGGCCAGTGGATCGTGGCCGTTGAGTGCACAATTTAGAAGCAAGAAACAAGGAACGTGGCCATTACCAGTTGTTAACGTATCACCATTTAGTGCAGATTATTTAGTAGTAGCGGGTGGAGGTGGAACAGGACCTAATGGAGGTGGAGGTGGTGGAGCAGGAGGTTATCGTGCTTCTGGTTATGGACCAGCACCTTTACAAGGTTCAGCATTAACATTAGCAGGAGGAACAACTTATCCAGTAACAGTTGGAGCTGGAGGAGGATTTAGTGGTGGATCTGGTTCTAATGGATCACCTTCAGTATTTTCAACAATTACATCAACAGGTGGCGGAGGTGGAGCACAAGGAGGAGGATTTGGAGCACCAGGAGGATCTGGAGGAGGAGGACATAGAGGATGTGGTGCAGGATCAGGAAACACACCACCAGTTAGCCCACCTCAAGGAAATCCTGGAGGTAATGGAAGTCCAAGTAGTCCAGCAGCAGGTGGTGGAGGTGGAGGAGCTACCGCTTCGGCATCTGGTCAAACAGGAGGAGCAGGAGCACCTAATTCTATTTCAGGAGCAGAAGTATTTTATGCTGGTGGAGGAGGTGGTGGAACACAAGGTGGTGGTGGTGGATCTGGAGGAGCTGGTGGAGGAGGACCAGGAGGAACACCTGGAACAGCAAATACAGGAGGTGGAGCAGGTGGCCAAGGATCTGGATCTCCTACTGGTGGATCAGGTATTGTTATTGTTAGATATCCATCAGGAGTTTCAGCAGCAGTATCTGCAACTCCTGGAACTAATACAATTACAACAGCACCAAATGGTGATAAAGTTGCAACATTTACAGTTTCTGGAAGTTTAGTAGTAGCTTCTAGTTATTATCCTTAATAATTTACA
>RFQY01000340.1 GCA_009924775.1 Paracoccaceae bacterium
TGGCCGCCCATTTGCAAGTTGGAACGCAGCTTCAAGCGACATGGCGCGCGCGCCTCGCGGATCATATGGGCGCCTTTACAATCGAGCCTTTAGTCTCGCGCGCGGCCCCTGCGATGAACGACCCTGTGCAGCTTGCAGGGCTCAACGCGGTTTGTGCTCTGTTGTCTTTTGCTCTACCTGAACGCAGCGCCTACCCCGCGCTTTATGCACATAGCCTTGCGCTGTTGGATGGGCTGGGTGCGGATCATTGGCTTGATGCCTATGTGCAATGGGAGTTGGCGCTGCTATCTGAGTTGGGCTTTGGCCTTGATCTTAGCCACTGCGCCCGAACAGGCGTGTCACAGGATTTGGCCTATGTGTCGCCGCGCACAGGGCGCGCTGTGGCGCGCGATGCGGCGGGTGAATGGGCAGATCGCCTTTTGCCCTTGCCGCGCTTTTTGCAGGGGGTTGGCCCCGCTGATCCTGCGGAGAGGCAAGCGGGCTTGCGCCTGACAGGGCATTTCTTGGCCAACCATCTTGCCTCCAGTTTGGGGGATCGCCCGCTTCCCGTCGCGCGGGGGCGCTTGGTGGATATCCTCAGCCGTCAAGGTTGAGGGCCGAAAACGAGGGCTGTGCCCTCAGCACTGCGGAGAACCAGCTGCCCATCCTCCACCGCCGCGCTGCGGGTCGCCTCAAGGGCGCTGAAATCGGCGATTTTTGGTCCAGATTGGGGCAGGCCATCAGCGTAGCACCAATGGGGTCAGAGCTGAGGCCTGTTTCCACCACTTCGAACCGACCAAAATAACGACTGCAGAGGCCTTGGCAGTAAAAGTTAAATTCTACGTCCACCTCCAAGGTTATGCTTAGATCAGACTACAAGACCCACGGCCCGACAGGGGGCATGGGCGTGCTTTCTTTGCAGGCGGCGAGTGCCAGAAGGGCGGCACATACACCCAAGGCGCGCATGATTAGCTCAGAAGGCGGCGCGCAATCACCTGTGCTTGGATCTCGGCCGCGCCTTCAAAGATGTTGAGGATACGGGCATCGCACAAAATACGGCTGATTTTATACTCAAGCGCAAATCCATTGCCACCGTGAATTTGCAGCCCGTTATCGGCGGCGGCCCATGCCACCCGTGCGCCAAGCAATTTGGCCATTCCTGCCTCAAGGTCGCAGCGGCGGTCATTGTCTTTTTCGCGTGCGGAGAAATAGGTCAATTGCCGCGCAATCATAATTTCCACGGCCATCATGGCCAATTTTGAGGCAACACGCGGGAATTCGATCAGGGATTTGCCGAATTGTTTGCGATCTTGGGCATATTGCATCGAAACATCCAAGGCAGATTGCGCCACGCCGACGGCGCGGGCGGCGGTCTGGATGCGCGCGCTTTCAAAAGTTTGCATCAATTGCTTAAAGCCTTGCCCCTCTTGGCCGCCCAAAAGGTTCTCGCCCTTCACCTCGAAATTGTCGAAGCCAAGTTCGTATTCTTTCATGCCGCGATAACCCAAGACCTCAATCTCGCCGCCGGTCATGCCTGCTGTGGGGAAGGGGTTTGCGTCATTGCCCGGTGTCTTTTCGGCCAAGAATATCGACAGACCACGGTAATCTGTGGTCGTGGGGTCAGTGCGGGCCAAGAGAGTCATGACATGGGTGCGTGACGCGTGAGTGATCCATGTCTTATTGCCCGTGATGCGGTAATTGCCCGTCTCATCCTTGACCGCGCGGGTGCGC
>RFQY01000035.1 GCA_009924775.1 Paracoccaceae bacterium
ATGCATCACATCGCCATCCTTGACGATATAGCTTTTGCCTTCGGCGCGCAGCTTGCCCGCATCACGCGCGCCCGCCTCGCCCTGGCAGGTGATGTAATCGTCATAGGCGATGGTTTCGGCGCGAATGAAGCCTTTTTCAAAATCACCATGGATCACACCCGCCGCCTGCGGCGCGCTGGTGCCTTGGCGGATGGTCCAGGCACGGGCCTCTTTCGGGCCGACGGTGAAATAGGTTTCCAGATGCAACAGCGCATAGCCGGCACGAATAAGCCGGTCTAGCCCCGGCTCGCTGAGCCCCATCTCGCCCAGAAACATCTGCGCTTCTTCGTCGTCCAATTGGCTGATTTCTTCCTCGATCCGGGCCGAAATAACCACATGGCTGTTGCCTTGGGCCTGTGCCATGGCGGCCACGGCAGCGGAATGCGCATTGCCTGCCTCGGCGTCAGATTCGGCCACATTGCAGACGTAAAGCACCGGCTTTGTGGTCAACAGCTGCAGCATCTTCCACATTTTCAGATCGTCGTCAGCCACCTCGACAGTGCGCGCGGGCCTGCCGTTTTCCAGCGCCTCTTGGGCTGCGGCCAGCAACCGATCTTGGGCGGCCGCCTCTTTGTCGTTGCCCTTTAGCTTGCGCACCAAATTGGCGCGGCGTTTTTCGATCGATTCCAGATCGGCCAGCATCAATTCGGTTTCAATCGTATCAGCATCGGCCACCGGGTCGATCCGGCCCTCGACATGGGTGATATCGCCATCCTCGAAACAGCGCAGCACATGGGCAATGGCATCGACCTCGCGGATGTTTGCCAAGAACTGGTTGCCCAGCCCCTCGCCCTTGCTGGCGCCCTTCACAAGCCCGGCAATATCGACAAAGGTCATGCGCGTTGGGATAATCTGGCGTGACCCGGCGATTGCGGCCAGCGTGTCCAGCCGCGCATCGGGCACGTTCACCTCGCCGACATTCGGCTCGATGGTGCAGAAGGGAAAATTCGCCGCCTGCGCCGCTGCGGTTTTGGTGAGCGCGTTAAACAGCGTCGATTTGCCGACATTCGGCAAGCCCACGATCCCCATTTTGAAACCCATGCCGGCCTCCTGTTGCCATGATCTGCGCGCTTCTAGTGCGCCGCGCCACAGGGTGCAAGCATGGCGTGGGCGCAGATAGCACCCAGAGGGCATTGATTTTCCCGCCCGCACACGGCAAACGGGGCCAACGCCTATCGGAGGAGTGCCCATGAGCCGCATCGACGCCAAATTTCAAGCCTTACAAGCCGAAGGCAAAAAAGCATTCGTATCCTATATCATGGGGGGCGATCCTGATTATGCCACCTCGCTTGAGGTGATGAAGGGCCTGCCCGCCGCCGGTGTGGATATCATCGAACTGGGTATGCCCTTTACCGACCCCATGGCCGATGGCCCCACCATCCAGCTGGCAGGCCAACGGGCGCTAGAGGCCGGCCAAACCCTGCAAATGACGCTGGATATGGCCCGCGCGTTTCGCGAAACCGATACCACAACACCGATTGTGATGATGGGCTATTACAACCCGATCTATTCGCGCGGCGTTGACACATTTCTGCGCGATGCTGTCGCGGCTGGTATCGACGGGCTGATCGTGGTCGATCTGCCGCCCGAAGAAGATACCGAATTGTGCCTGCCCGCAGCCGCGGCTGGTATCAACTTCATCCGCCTTGCCACCCCCACGACCGATAACAAGCGCCTGCCAAAGGTGCTACAAAACACATCGGGCTTTGTGTATTACGTGTCGATCACGGGCATCACCGGCGCCGCCGAAGCACAGGCCGCCGATGTGGCGCCCGAAGTGGCACGGATCAAATCGCAAACCAACCTGCCGGTCATCGTGGGTTTTGGCATCAAGTCACCCGAAACCGCGCAGGCCATCGCCAGCGTGGCAGATGGCTGCGTTGTGGGCTCGGCCATTGTGGCAGAGATTGCCAGCGGCAAACCCGTGGCCGACGTGCTGGCCTATGTGAAATCGCTGGCCGATGGCGCCCATCGCGCCTAAGCTTTTGCCTGAAATGCAAAAAGGCGGGCACCGCGGCCCGCCTTTTTTGTGCCATCTCGGCGACGGTTTAGCCAACCAGCCCCGCGCCCTCGTCGGTGCCAAGCATGATGTTGAGGTTCTGCACAGCAGCCCCCGATGCCCCCTTGCCCAAGTTATCCAGCGTGGCCAACAGCACCACGCGGTCTTGTTCGGGGCCACCAAAAACCGCCAGCTCCATACGGTTGGTGTTGTTCAGGCGCTGCGGGTCTACCCGTGGGCCAATATTTTCGGGCGCCAGCACCTGCACAAACCGCTGGCCCTGATAATGGCGCTGCAGGCAATCGTTGAAATCGGCCGGGGTTTGACCGGGCTGCAACAGCAGTGGGATTTGCACAATCATGCCTTGGGCATACCGCCCCACAGAGGGCACGAATATTGGCCGCCGCCGCAGCGCCGAGGCGCGCATGATTTCGGGGATATGTTTGTGCGTATGATCCAAGCCATAGACAAAATAATCCGGGGCGGTACCGGCCTCGTATTCGCCAATCAATGCCTTACCACCGCCGGTATAGCCCGACACCGCATTGATCGTCAGCGCGGCATCGGGGGCCACCAGCCCCCCCGCAACCAAGGGCGCCAACAGCGCGATGGCACCGGTGGAATAGCACCCCGGGTTTGACACAAATTGTGCACGCGCGATGGCGGCACGCTGGCCTGCGGCCAATTCGGCAAAGCCATATACCCAGTCGGGGTTGACCCGATGGGCGGTAGAGGCGTCGATCATCCGCGTGCCATGGGGTGCGGCCAGCGCCACTGCCTCGCGGGCGGCATCATCGGGCAGGCACAAAATCGCCACATCTGCCGCAGCAAAGGCCTCGGCGCGGGCGCTGGCCTCTTTTCGGCGCTCTGGGTCCAGCTGCACCAACGTGATATCATCGCGCGCGATCAGACGCTCGCGGATCTGCAGACCCGTGGTTCCCGCCTCGCCATCGATGAATACCTTCCACGCCATGATGCGCACTCCTTTATGAAAGTCGCGCCCCGCATACTGGCAATGGCGTGTTTACGCAAGGATCACATCAAGAAGCAGCATCAGCACAAGGCCAAATATCAGCCCCGTTGTGGCACGGTTCTGATGGCCATGACGGTGCGTTTCAGGAATGATCTCGTGGCTGATGATATACATCATGGCACCGGCGGCGAATGTCAGCCCGATGGGCAGCACATAAACCGAGACATGCACCAAAGACACGCCAAGCAGCCCACCCACAGGTTCAACCAAGCCAGTCAGCGTGGCAATCCAAAAGGCGCGCCCCGCCGAATAGCCCTGCCCGCGCAGCGCCACCGCCACCGCCAGCCCCTCTGGGGCGTTTTGCAGCCCAATTCCCGTGGCCAGCGCAATGCCATTTGTCACATCACCGCCGCCAAACCCAATGCCAACGGCCATGCCTTCGGGGAAATTGTGGATGGTGATGGCAATGACAAACAGCCAAATCTTTGGCAAAGCGCCCGGGTCGGCGCCTTCGGGGCCAACGATGAAATGTTCATGCGGCAAGGTGGCATTCAGCCAAGCCACCAATGCGGCCCCCAAGACAATGCCAAACCCCGCGGCAAAGGCCGCAGCCGTGACACTGCCATATACCTCTTGGCCCGCCTCGATACCGGGCAGGATCAACGAGAAGAAACTGGCAGAAATCATCACGCCCGCGGCAAAGCCCAGCATCATATCGCTGCCCCGGCGCGAAATATGTTTGCCAAAAAGCACCGGCAACGCGCCAAAAGCGGTCATCAGGCCCGCGGCAAGGCTGGCCAACAGCCCCAGTGCAATAATGCTCATATCACGCGTGTCTTTTCAAAATATGCGTGGCCTCGTACCGCATCACTGTGTCGCCCTCTTGGTTGATCACCGCATAGGCAAATTCCACCATCCCCCGGTCGGGCCGGGTTTTCGAGGCGCGCATGCTGGTAACTTCGGCGCGCACATGCAGCCGGTCGCCCGGGCGCACAGGCTTTGTCCACGCCACGTCGCGCATACCGGGCGAGCCCATCGAAGCCTCGTTCCAGATGCCCGCTTGCAAGCTTAGGCGAAACGCCAGCAACATGGTTTGAAAACCGCTGGCGATGATGCCGCCATAGGTCGAGGCGGCGGCGGCCACCGGATCGATATGAAAGGGTTGTGGATCGTAAAGCTTTGCAAACTCTATGATCTCTGTCTCGCTTAAGCTTGCAGCTTCGGTTTCATACGTAAAACCGGGGGTGAAATCATCGAAATACATCGGCCTGCCTTTCTTGCCCGGCACATTATGCCCCTTGGCACAAAGCGCAACGCCAAAGCGCGCGCATGCCGCCCTTTGGCACAGAAACGAATTGCAGATTGAAACCACCCGCCCTGATCGGTAAGCTTTTTTTACCAAACCAGCACGAAAGCCCCGCCATGACCGTAATCACCTGCATCGACGATCTAAAGCAACTGCACCGCCGCCGCGCGCCTAAGATGTTTTACGACTATTGCGAATCTGGCAGCTGGACCGAACAGACCTTTCGCGAAAACACCAGCGATTTCGACAAAATCCGCCTGCGTCAGCGCGTGGCGGTTGATATGTCGGGGCGCTCGACCAAGACGCAGATGATCGGCCAAGATGTGGCCATGCCCGTGGCGCTGGCGCCCGTGGGCCTGACCGGCATGCAATGCGCCGATGGCGAAATCAAAGCGGCACGCGCCGCCAAGGAATTTGGCGTGCCATTCACCTTGTCCACCATGTCGATCAACTCGATCGAGGACGTGGCCGAAGCCACGCGCCACCCGTTCTGGTTTCAGCTTTACACCATGAAAGACCAAGGGTTTGTCAGCAGCCTGATCCAACGCGCCAAAGACGCCAATTGCTCGGCCTTGGTTGTAACGCTGGATCTGCAGATTTTGGGCCAGCGCCACAAAGACCTGAAAAATGGCCTGTCGGCGCCGCCCAAACCAACGCTGGCGAATATGGTGAACTTGGCCACAAAATGGCAATGGGGCCTTGGCATGCTGGGCGCCAAACGGCGCCATTTCGGCAATATCGTCGGCCATGTGCAAGGCGTCAGCGATACCGCCAATCTGGCCGCATGGACGGCCGAACAATTTGACCCCACGTTGGACTGGGACAAGATTGCCAAGATCAAACAAGAATGGGGCGGCAAGGTTATTTTGAAGGGCATTTTGGATGCTGAAGACGCCAAAATGGCCATGCAGGTGGGCGCTGATGCCGTGATCGTATCCAACCATGGCGGGCGGCAACTGGATGGCGCGCTTAGCTCGATCCGGGCCTTGCCCAGCATTTTAGATGCCGTGGGCGACCAAACCGAAGTGCACCTTGATAGCGGCATCCGCTCGGGCCAAGATGTGCTGAAAGCCGTCGCGATGGGGGCAAAGGGCACCTACATCGGGCGTGCCTTTGTCTATGGCTTGGGCGCTATGGGGCAGGCCGGCGTGACCAAGGCGCTGGAAGTAATCCATAAGGAAATGGATATCACGATGGCGCTGTGCGGGCGCCGCCGCATAGAGGAGCTGGGCCGCGATATCTTGCTTGTGCCAGAAGATTTCGAAGGGCGCTGGCAGGCAAACTAGGCCCGCCAGCCACCACTTGGCTTAGCCGCGCTGGGCCGCCAGCGCGGTGTCGCGCATCTGGCTCAGCGTCACCCGTGGCGTCAGCGCCTCGGGCGAGATCACCAAATCCAGCACCGCGCCCGTGCCCGAGGCCGTGGCCCGTGCAAAGGCGGCGGCAAAATCCTCGGTGCGCTCGACCCGCTCGCCGTGAAACCCATAGGCGCGGGCCAGTGCCGCGAAATCGGGGTTGGCCATGGTGGTGCCCGACACGCGCGTGGGGTAGTGGCGTTCTTGGTGGGCGCGGATGGTGCCATAGATGCCATTGTTCAAAATCAAAATGATCGGCTGTGCGCCCGCCTGCGCCGCGGTGGCCAATTCGGTGCAGTTCATCTGAAAATCACCATCGCCCGCGAAACACAAAACCAGCCGCTCGGGGTGGGCCAGCTTGGCCGCAATGGCGGCAGGCACGCCGTAGCCCATCGCGCCACATTGCGGCGCCAAGAGCCGCGCTTTTGGCCCATAAAGGATAAATTTATTCGGCCAAACCGTGAAATTGCCCGCGCCATTGGTCACAATCACATCCTCGGGCAGAACCTTGCGCAGATAGGCGCTGACCTGCCCCATATCGACCGGCGAAGGCAGCGCAGGCAGCTCTAGCCCCTGCAAAAACGCCTCGCGGCCGGCGTGGCGCCACTGGGCCCAAGGACCTGCCAAAGGCGCCAAGCCGCCCAGCGCATGTGCAAATGCATTTGGCCCGGCCTGAATACCCAAAACCGGCGGATAGACCTTGCCAATCTCGGCATCCGAACCGTGCACATGAATGATCTTTTGGCGCGGGTGGGGGTGGCTGAACAGCGTGTAGCCATCGGTTGAATTTTCGCCAAACCGGTTGTTCACAGCCAAGATCACATCGGCCTGATCCAGCAGCTGCCGCACCGAGGCGGTCATGCCCACGCCCGCCTCGCCACAAAAACAGGCCGAGTGGTTATCGAACTGATCTTGATAGCGAAAAACCGACACCACAGGAATATCGGCCGCCTCGGCAAAGGCCTGCAGCGCCGCCATGCCATCCGCCTGCCAATTGCACCCGCCGTATAAAATCAGCGGGCGCTTTGCTGCGCCCAACAGCGCATGCATCTGCGCCATAGCGCCGGCATCGGGGGCCGGTTCGGCCATGGGAAAGCCGCCCTGCAAAGGCGCCATATCGGTGGCGCTGGTCAGCATGTCTTCGGGCAGGGCCACAACCACCGGGCCGGGGCGGCCTGTGGTGGCGGTTTTCCATGCCCGCGAAATGATTTCGGGTATGCGCACGACATCGTCAATTTCCACGGCCCATTTGACCATGGTGCCAAAAACGGCTTTGTAATCCAGCTCTTGAAAGGCTTCGCGCCCCTTCATCTGGGTGCCCACCTGCCCCACCAGCAAAATCATCGGGGCGCTATCTTGCATCGCCGTATGCACCCCGATCGAGGCATTGGTGGCCCCAGGCCCACGCGTCACCATGCAAATGCCGGGCTGGCCGGTTAGCTTGCCATGGGCTGCCGCCATGAAGGCCGCGCCGCCTTCGTTGCGGCATAGCACGTAATCCAGCTGGCCTTGGGTGTCGTATAGCGCATCCAGCACCGCCAAATAGCTTTCGCCCGGCACGCCAAAGGCGCGGGTCGCGCCCAGCGCCACAAGGCATTCTACCAATAGCTGCCCACCGTTTCGCATACCCAAGCTCCCTTTCCGTTTGCGCCCACCCTAGGGCGCAATGCGCCGCAGGAAAAGCGGCTTTGCAATCACGACAACACAGCCCGAATACGGCCCATCGCCTCGATGATATTTTCCGTGGAATTGGCGTAGGAAAAGCGCACATAGCCTTCGCCATAGCGGCCAAAGCTGGTGCCTGCCACGGTCGCAACCCCGGCCTTGTCCAAGAACAAATCCTGCGCCGCCGCGGCGCTAAGCCCGGTGCCCGTGATGTTTGGAAACGCATAAAACGCACCGCCCGAATCCGTGCAGCTGATGCCAGGCAGGCTGTTAAGTTCGCGCACAATCACCCGGCGGCGGGCGTCAAATTGCGCCACCATATCGCGCACCGCATCTTGTGGGCCTTCCAGCGCGGCGATGCCTGCAAATTGGGTCGCGGCGTTCACGCAGGAATGATCATTGATGCACAGCCGCGTGACATGGGCCACAGCGCTGTCGGGCCATACGGCATACCCCAGCCGCCAGCCTGTCATCGCGTAGGTTTTCGACCAGCCATCCAGCATGATCAAACGATCGCGAATTTCGGGATATTGCAGCAGCGAGACATGCTGGCGCCCGTCATAAAGCATGTTGGAATAAATCTCGTCAGACATCAGTGCCACATGTGGATGTGCCTGCAGCCCTGCCACCAGCTTGTCGACCTCTTCTTTCGGGGTCACGCCGCCCGTTGGGTTGGCGGGGCTGTTGATAATGATCAACGTCGTTTTCGGGGTGATTTGGGCCAGCACATCTTCGGCGGAAAAGGCAAACCCGTTTTCTTCCTTCAGCGCAATCGGCACCGGGGTTGCCCCGGAATAACGGATGACCGACTCGTAAATCGGGAAGCCGGGGTTGGGATACATGATTTCAGCGCCCGGCTGGCCAAACATCATGACCGCAAAAAACATGGTGGGCTTACCCCCCGGCACCACCACCACGTTATCGGGGTTCACCTCGGCGCCATGGCGGCGATGCAGGTCAGCGGCCACCGCCTCGCGCAGGCGGGGCAGGCCATTGGCGGGGGTATAGCCGTGATGGCCATCGCGCAGCGCTTTTATGCCCGCCTCGACAATATGATCGGGGGTGCGAAAATCGGGCTGGCCAATGCCAAGGTTGATAATGTCACGCCCCTCGGCGGCCAACGCCTGTGCGCGCGCCAAGACAACAAAAGCAGATTCAGTGCCCAGCCGCGACAGGCTATCGGCAAATTTTAGCGCCGCCATATGACCCCCTTTAGGTGAAAAGCCAGCTTCTATCAGCTGTCTGAATGGTATACCAAATGCGTGATATCCAATGCATCCAACGAATGGAAGACACCACGCTTTGTCGGCGCAGAGCTAGGGCAAAGCGGGGGGGCGGCAATGGGCGCTGTTTGTCAAACGCGCCCTGTCAAACGCGCTTTATCAAATGGGCCGTGTTGTGGTTGCGCCCGTGGTTTGAACCCCACCAAGCTATCCAATGCGCCGCCGCCTGCGGGCCTAGGGCTGCGGGGCGTCGTCGGCCAGATAGTGGCGGATGTTGTCCTCAAAACTGTCATCCGCCTCTAGGCCCAGCGCCAAGGCCTTTTGCGGCCGAATATCATGGCGCCAGCCCCCCACGATGGCCTGCACCTCGGGCTGGGGTTGCCAACTGATCAGCTGGGCAGGCTTGGGGCCTGCAACCGCGGTCATGGCCGCAATCATTTGGGCAATGCTCCAATCGCGGCCCGGCATCATCATGCAGCGGTTTTGGCCCAGCGCCTCGCTGGGCAGCTCTGCCCCCTTCACCAAATTTTCCACGCATTTGCGCGGCGACAGGTAATAATGGCGATAGTCTGGCGCCACGGGGCAATTTGCGGGCACGCCCGCCAAAGGCTCGCGGAAGATGCCCGACATAAAGCCAGATGCCGCCCGGTTCGGCGCACCCGGGCGCACCGTAATTGTGGGCAGGCGCAGCCCGCGCCCATCGACAAAGCCCTTGCGGCTGAAATCGTTGATCAGCAGCTCGCCCATCGCCTTTTGAGTGCCGTACGAGGTTTGAGGGTTCAAAAAACTATGGTCGAAAATAGGGTCGGGCACCTCGCCGCCATAGGCCGCGATCGACGAGGTGAACACCACAACCGGGCACCGCGCCAGCGCGCGCGCCTGTTGCAACACGTTCAACACACCCATCAGATTTATCGCCAAACCGGCGTCGAAATCTTGCTCGGCATGGGCTGAAACAATGGCCGCCAGTAAAAAGATCACATCCACATCGGCAGGCATGGCCTGCGCCACATCGGCAGGGTTGGCAATGTCGCAGGCAATGCTGGCCACGGGAAAGGGCGCTTTGGGTACGGTGGGGGGCTGGATATCGGCCAAGATCAGCCGCGCAATCGATTGCCCGCGCAATTGCCCGCGCTGCGCCAACTGATGGGCCAGCTTTTGCCCCAAAAACCCGGCCCCGCCGATGATCAAAATATTCATGCCCGCCCCCTATGCGCCCTGTAGCGCCGACCACAGCGCCAAGCCCACCACAGCCAACATTGCCAGCGCCATGGCAATATTGATACGTCTCTGCACGTGATGGGGCAAATCCAAGCGGTGCAGCGCCACCCCAGCCCACAGCCACCCTAGATGAATGGGCACCCAAATGGCATTGGCGATCAGCAGCTTGACAGTCAATTCAAAGGCCAGATTTTCGGGTGCAAACCCAAAGCCGGTGATCAGCGAGGTATTCACCGCATAGGCCTTTGGGTTGATGGCCTGCAACAGCAGCCCTGCGCCAACCCCGGGGGGTGATTTTGCCTCGATAAAGGCAATACGCGACCCAGCAAAGCCAATGCGCGCCGCCAGATACAGCAAATACGCCACCGAAGCGCCCATCAGCACCATCCGCAACCAAGGCACCGAAAACACAACCGCAGCCAAGCCGGATATCACCGCAAGCATCACCATATTCGTGCCCAAAAACAGCCCCAGCACGTAAGCCAGCGAAGGGCGAAACCCATAGGCCGCACCAAAGCCCGCGGTGCTTAGAACACCCGGGCCGGGGGTGATGATCAGCAAGATAACAGCAAGCGCAAAGGTCAGCATGGGGGGTGGTCCGTTGTGCTGGGCGCGGCGCCCGGAAATGGTATACCAAACCCACAAAATGCTGCCAGCCGCCGCTTGTCAACCACCTTGCATCGCCGCGCCTGCGCCCGCGCTCGACAAGGCCGGGGCTGTGGTATACCAAAATGGCAACGCGCCTCTATCGCCCCGTGCAACCGGATATCCGCCATGCCCGAAGATACATTGGCAGAACATATCGCCGCCCAGCTGCGCCACAATATTTTGCGCGGCACCCTGCCCCCCGGCACCCTGATAAAAGAGCGCGACACCGCAGCTGAAATGCGTGTCAGCCGCACCCCCATGCGCGAGGCTATTCGCATTTTGGCCAAAGAGGGGCTGGTGCTGCTACGCCCGGCCCGCAGCCCCATTGTGGCGCGTCTTGATGCTAAGGCCGTGGCAGACCAAGCGCAGGTTTTAATCGCACTCGAAATGCTGTCAGCGCAACTGGCCTGCCAGCATGCAACGCCCGCAGATATCGCGCATCTGACGCAACTGTGCCACGATATGGCGCGCGAATTCACCAGCAGCTCGGCCCAGCAAATCTTCGAGCGCGACATGGCCTTTCACAGCGCCTTGGCGCAGGCCTCGCAAAACCGCGCGCTGGCGCAAACCCACCAACGCTATTTGCAGCGCCTTTGGTACCCCCGGTTTCGCGCCGCCGAAATTCGCCGTAGCGCGCAGCGCGTGCTGGGCGAGCATGACGATATCTTGCACGCCATCTGTCAGCGCAACGCCCATGCCGCGGGGCAAGCGGTAGAAACCCACCTGCGCCAATTGGCCAGCGATATCCACGCCCAGATTGCCGCCCAGCAATCGGGCGCCAATGACACACCCGAAAACCCAACAGGAGAGACTGTATGAAACTATTGCGTTTTGGCCCCGAAGGCCAAGAAAAGCCCGGCGTGTTAGACGCCAATGGGCAGGTGCGCGATCTATCGGGCAAAGTGCCCGATTTTGCGGGCCAAGGCGTGTCGCTGGCGGCGCTGGATACCATCCGCCAAATGGATATCGACAGCCTGCCGGTGGTGGCCGCACCCGGGCGCATCGGCCCATGCGTGGCATGGGCGCCCAACTACTATTGCATCGGGCTAAACTATGCCAAACACGCCGCCGAAGCCGGGGCAGAACCCCCCAAAGAGCCGATCATCTTTTCCAAGGCCAGCTCGGCGCTGTCGGGCCCGGATGATGCCGTGATTATTCCGCGCGGGTCACAAAAGGCCGATTGGGAGGTAGAGCTGGGCATCGTCATTGGGCGCGAGGCGCTTTATGTCAGCGAAGATCAGGCGCTGTCTTATGTGGCGGGCTATTGCACCATAAACGATGTGTCCGAACGCGCGTTTCAGATGGAACACGCCGGCCAGTGGATCAAAGGCAAATCAGCCCCCAGCTTTGCCCCAACCGGCCCTTATCTGGTGACCGCGGACGAGGTGCCAAACCCGCAAAACCTGCGGCTGTGGTTGTCGCTGAATGGCACGGTTGTTCAAGACAGCAGCACCGATGACATGATTTTTGGCGTAGCCCATATTATCGCCTATATGAGCCGTTTCATGAAATTACTGCCCGGCGATGTGATTGCCACCGGCACGCCCTCGGGTGTGGGCATGGGGATGAAACCGCAGCGCTTCCTGCGCCCGGGCGACGTGATGGAACTTGAAGTAGAGGGCCTGGGGAAGCAGCGCCAAACCGCTGTGGCGGCGGCTTAACCCGGCGTTGTGGCTGGCGCCTTAGCGCGCCAGCCACCCACCATCGACATTAATCACCGCCCCGTTGATATAGGCCGCAGCCGGGCTGCACAAAAACGCAGCGGTCCAGCCAATATCATCAGGCTCGCCCCAGCGGCCGGCGGGAATACGCTGCAAGATCGCCTCGTATCGGCTGGGGTCCTGTGTCAGCGAGGCGGTGTTTTTCGTGTGCACATAGCCGGGGGCAATGGCGTTTACATTGATGCGCTGGCTGGCCCATTCATTGGCCATGCTTTTTGCCAGCCCCGCCACGCCATGCTTGGCCGCGGCATAGCTGGGCACGCGGATGCCCCCCTGAAACGACAAAACCGAGGCCACATGCACAATCGCGCCGCGACTGGCTGCATCTGGGGCCTGCGGCAGTGCCCGCGCAAAGGCCTGCGAGGTGAAAAACACCGCCTTCAGGTTCACATCCATCACCCGGTCCCACATGTCTTCGGGGTAGTCCATACTGTCTTCGCGCAAAATGATGCCCGCGTTATTCACCAAGATCGTATAGTCTTGGCCCGCGAACAGATCCTGCGCCGCCATCGGGTTGGACAGATCAAGATGCAAGCTTTCCGCCTGCCCGCCCGCGTCCCTGATCGCGGCCACGGTTTGTGTGGCCTCGGTGCGGCCCGCGCATGTGACCGCTGCGCCCATGGCGGCCAGCGCCTGCGCAATCGCCTGCCCAATGCCAGAATTGGCACCCGTGACAAAGGCCCGCCGGCCTGCCAGCGAAAATGGGGTCATCTTTTGCCTCGCTTTCCTAAGTCGCTGGCCCGATGATAGCCCAAAGCAGCGCGCTGTATAGCCCAAGCCCCCTTCGGGCCCAGCCAATGGCGGGGCGCCCGCCCCGGTTGCGCACGACATTTCCGAATGAAATTAAGGAATGAAATCATTGCAGCTGCTGACAAAGCTGGCAAACTGCGCTAGGCCGGGGCAAACAACCAAAGGACATGGACATGGACGGAACCTTTGCAGTGCTGTTTCTGGTCGCAGGTTTGACCGACATGAGTGCCAATTACTGCCAATCGGGCTGTCTGGCCCAAAGCGCCACGCAGGCCCGCATGGCCGTGTCGGCAGGCGATGTGCAGTTCCAAGATCGCAGCATCGGCAGCGAAATATATGGGCGCTACAGCATGAACACCCGCTTTGGCCCCTTCCAGCCGGCGGTTGGCTTTTCCATGACCGATGACAATGCCAGCTGGCTAGGCCTTGGCGCCACCTGGAGCACCAGCTTTTTGGGCGACAAAGCCTATGTCGAACTGCATCTGATGCCCGGTATTTATGCCAAGGGCGATGGCCCCAACTTGGGCCACGATCTGGAATTCCGCTCGGGCATCGAACTGGGCTATCAGGCCCGCAACGGCTGGCGCTATGGTCTTTCCTATGATCACCGCTCTAACGCCGATATCGCCGCGGTTAACCCGGGGCTGGAAACACTGCAGTTTCGCGTGTCCATTCCGGTGAACTAAAGGCCCGCGTCAGGCCCCCGGCAAGGAAAAACGCCGGGGGGCAAGCCCCGATTGAAACCAGCCCACCAGCGACAGCATGGAAAAGCAGGGCAGCCCTGTGGCGGCTGTAATATCGGCGGCATAGGGCCCCATATTGGTGCATTCCAACACGATCGCCCCCAGATCAGGATGCGCCCGCTGCAGCGCCAGCGCGGCGGTCACGTTATCGGCCCGGGCCTTTTCAACATCTAGCTGGGGTTCGTTGTCTAAAATGGCGCGGGTAAATTCCGTCAGCCCCTCGGTGGTGCCAACCGGCGTGCCCTCGGGCACGCGCGCGCCCTGCAGGTGGCGCGCGCTTAGGCTGCTGGCCGAGATGGTTAAAATGCCTGCGCGGCGCCCGGCGGGCAACATGCGATTGACCATATCGAGCTGGCACAAAGACGAGCTGAGCACCGGCACGGGCAGGGCTTGGGTTAATTCATCTTGGAACATCGCCAGAAAGCCGCAATTGGTGGTAATCCCATCGGCCCCATCGGCCACCAGTTGCTGGGCGGCCTCGATAAAGGCGGGCAACATGCCTTCGGCGCCACGGCGCACCACCAAATCGGGCGTTGCATTGCGCACAATCCGGTAAAGAACCGGAAATGGCCAAGTGCCGGCATGGCCCATATCGCCGGGGATGCGCGGAAATTTGGCATCCAGCATCAAGATACCCACCGCTGCGCCGTAAATCGATTTTCCACCCTGCGCGATCATCGCTGCCCCCTTGTGTCTGGCGCAGACACTGCCCGGCAATTTGGCGCAAGAAAAGCAGTTTTTGCAGCGGCTAGGGCCGCGGTTCGTCTTTGGCGGGGCTGGCTTGAAACGGGCGCAGCTCGTCCAGTAACAGCGCAAGAAACGCCGCCCCCACCGCCGAAAGCGGGCGCACCCGCGAGGTGATAATGGCCATATCCATCAAAATCATCGGCTGAAAGGGCCGCGCCTCGAACCCGCCTTCGGTGTCAAATTCCAACGCGAACGGGTCTACCAGCGCCACGCCCATCCCCTCTTTCACAAAGCTAAGCAAATTGCGAAACAGCTGCGAATGCACCCGCGCCCGAATGGGGATGCCCACATGCTGAAAGGCCTCGCGCAGGCGGCGATGGGTCATGTGTTCTTGCCCCATCATCACAAAGGGCTGGTTTTCCAACAGCTGCGGGGTAAGCACGCTGTGGCGCGCCAATGGGTGCCCGGCAGGCAGGGCTATTTTTGTTTCAAAATGCAGCGGGTGCACATCAAACCCATCATGCACCAAGGGCAGCTCGCAAATCCCAATTTCGAACAGGCCCGCCGCCACCCATTCCTGCACCTTGCTGGAATATTGCGATTGAAACGAAATCGCCATGTCTGGGCGGGTACGGGCAAATTTGGCAATGACCTTGGGCAAAAAGCCAAAGGAAATCGAATGCTGCGAGGCCACCTGCAACTGCCCCGCCTGCTTGTTTTGCAAATCACGCACGGCTTGGGCCACATGGTCTAGCCCGCGCACCACGGTATCCACCTCGCGAAACAGCACATCGGCCTCGGGGGTGGGCACCAGCCGCCCACGCCGGCGGTGAAACAGCGCAAACCGCACTTCGCGTTCAAGCTGGGTCAACAAATTCGACAGGCCCGGCTGCGAAATACCCAATTGCTGGGCAGCCGCGGTCACGGTGCCGGTTTCCACGGTGGCATGAAAGGCCTGCAATTGGCGAAAGCGTAACGACATGGGCTGATATAATATTTAATGATACGCTATGTAAATAATTGTATTTGAAATGATACATGGCCCTTGGCACGCTACGGCAAATCTTCACGCCCGAGTCGGACCGCGCAATGCAGCACAGCCAAAAGACGATCGTAATCATCGGCGCCGGTATTGTTGGTGTCGCAACAGCGATATGGCTGCAACGCGAGGGGCACAGCGTGATCTTGGTCGATCGCCAAGACCCGGGCGAAGGGGCCAGCCATGGCAATGGCGGGGTGCTGGCGGCCTGTTCGATTGTGCCGGTCACTGTGCCGGGCCTTCTGGCGAAGGCACCGCGCATGTTGTTTGACAACAACCAGCCTTTGTTCCTGAAATGGGCCTATCTGCCAAAATTGCTGCCTTGGCTGCGCAAATATCTGGCCCATGCCAATGTGGCCGATACCACCCGCATTGCACAGGCGATGTTTCCGATTGTGGGCGACAGTTTGGCCGACCATCAAGCGCTGGCACAGGGCACGCCCGCCGCCCGCTATATCGTGCCCAGCGACTATCTTTATGTCTATAATTCGCGCGCAGATTTTCAGGCCGACAGCTTTGGCTGGGGGTTGCGCCGCGATGCCGGTTTCACCTGGGACGAGCTGGAGGGCGCGGCCTTCAACACCTACGACCCGGGCTTTGGCCCGCATTTGGGTTTTGCCGCCAAACTGGCCGATCATGGCCGCATCAGCGACCCGGGCGCCTATGTAAAGGCGCTGGCGGCCCATGCCGCGGCGCAAGGCGCGCAGATCCGGCGCGCCGAAGTCACCGGCTTGGTGCGCGAAAACGGGCGGGTCACTGGCGTGCGCGCTGGTGGTGAAACCATCGCCTGCGATGAGGCCGTTCTGGCGCTTGGCGCATGGTCGGGGCCACTGGCACAGGCCTTGGGGCTGGACGTGCCATTGGAAAGCGAACGCGGCTATCATCTGGAATTGTGGAACCCATCGGTGATGCCAAAATCGCCCGTCATGGTGGCCAGTGGTAAATTCGTGGCCACCCCGATGGAGGGGCGTTTGCGGCTGGCGGGCATTGTCGAATTTGGGGGGCTGCAGGCCGCACCCTCGCGGCGCCCCTTTGATTTGCTGCGCGAAAATATCCGTGCCGCCATGCCCGGTATCACATGGGAACACGAGGTGGAATGGCTGGGCCACCGCCCCGCCCCTGCCGATTCTATCCCGCTGATCGGCCCCGTGCCCGGCGCAACCGGCGCTTGGCTGGGCTTTGGCCACCATCATGTGGGAATGACCGGCGGGCCCAAAACCGGCCGAATGCTGGCGCAAATGATCTCGGGAAAGACACTGAATGTTGACGTGGGGGCCTATTCGCCTGCACGCTTCGCTGGGGGCCGCGACAGAACGGCCTGAAACCTTAACCAAACTAAGTCGAAAACAGGGAAAGACAGATGACAAAGATTGCTAATATCCTGACCGCAACCGCCCTAAGCGCGGTGATGGCCACCGCAGCGCATGCCGAGAAGTGGGATATGCCAATGGCCTATGCGGCCAGCAACTTCCATTCGGAAATGGGCGTGGTTTTTGCCGATAAGGTGCGTGACTATACGGCCGGTGCCATCGACATCACCGTGCATCCCGGCGGCTCGCTGTTCAAAGGCGGCGAAATCAAGCGCGCCATTCAAACCGGCCAAGCCCCGATTGGCGAACGGTTCATGTCAGCCCATGCCAACGAAGCGCCGCTGCTGGGCTGGGACAACGTGCCCTTTATCGCCACCAGCTACGAGACCAACGAAAAGCTGTGGCAAGCCGCCAAAGACAAGGTAAACGCGCAGCTGGCCGATCAGAACCTGGTGACGCTGTATACCTGCGCATGGCCCGGCCAAGGCTTTTATTTCAACAAGGCTGTGGCCTCGTCGAAAGACACCCAAGGGGTGAAATTCCGCTCGTATAACACCGCCACCGCCACCTTTGCCGAAGAGCTGGGCATGATCCCCGTGCAGGTGGAAGCGGCCGAATTGAGCCAAGCGCTGGCCACCGGTGTGGCCGAGGCGTTTATCTCCTCTGGCTCGACCGGCTATGACCGCAAGGTATGGGAACACCTGAGCCACTATTACAAAGTAAACGCATGGCATCCACGCAACTATGTGATGGTGAACAAAGGCATCTGGGAAGGGCTGTCAGACGATACCCGCGCCGCCATTCAGAAAGCCGCCGATGAAACCGGCGCCGCCTGCGCCCAGAAATCGGCAGATCTGGCGGATTGGTATTTCGAACAACTGTCCGCCAACGGCATGCAGGTTGAAGACGCAAGCCCCGAATTCTTGGCCGAATTGGAACGCATTGGCGCCAAGATGAAAGACGACTGGATTGCAGCCGCTGGCGATGATGCAAAAGCCATTCTAGACGCTTACGCAGCCGCGAAATAAGCACCACAGGCCATGGCCCGGGCATCAGTGCGTGCACATGCGCGCGCACGCGCACCCCGGGCCATGATGCCTTTGAAGGGATTGTTCCATGCGAGACTGGCAACCGTTTCTGGGGCTGCCCCTGTGGGTGTGGCTTTTTGTGTTTCCAACGCTTTTGGCGCTGGTGTGCCTGTGGCAAGGGCCGCGTGCCGCGCGGGTTTTGCGCCCCATCTGGCGGCTGCTGGATAGCATTTACAAGGCATCCGGTGTGGTGGCGGCCTGTTTTATGGTGCTGATCTTGGCGCTGATCATCGGGCAAATGGTGGCACGCTGGGCCAGCCTTACCTTTCCCGGCTCGACCGAATATGCAGGCTACGCCATGGCCGCGACATCGTTTTTCGCGCTGGCCTACACGCTGACCCAAGGCGCGCATATCCGCGTCTCTATTTTTCTAAACATGAACCAGCACACCAAATTCTGGCTTGATGCGCTGGCCATGCTGATTGCCGCGCTGACAGCCACCTATTTTGCCCGCTACGCGATCAAAACAAACATCATGTCAGAAATGCTGAACGACCGCACCCAAGGCCAAGATTTTGTGCCTGAATGGCTGCTGACCTTTTTTGCCATGTTTGCCAATTCCCCCAGCACATGGGCCGAGATGTGGGCCAAAACTGGCGCTGGCTGGGTCTATACCCCCGTTTGGTTGCCGCAGCTGCCCATGTCGGTGGGCACGGTGCTGCTGGCTGTGGCCATATGGGATTATCTGCTGCGCCTGCTTTGCTTGGGCAAAAGCCAAATACACCAGGAGGCGGTGGAATGAGCGAGATTTACGCAACCATCATTTTTCTTTTCGTTCTGTTTGCGCTTTTGGGCGGCTCGGTCTGGATTGGGCTGGCGCTAATGGGCGTGGCGTGGGTGGGCATGGAGCTGTTCACCTCGCGCCCGGCGGGCGATGCGATGATCACCACCATTTGGACCGGCGCCTCTAGCTGGACGTTGACAGCACTGCCGCTGTTTATCTGGATGGGCGAGATCCTGTATCGAACGCGATTATCCGAGGATATGTTCCGCGGGCTTGCCCCTTGGATGCGGTTTTTGCCCGGCGGCCTGCTGCATACCAATATTGCCGGGTGCACGATTTTCGCCGCTGTTTCTGGCTCGTCTGCTGCCACGCTGAACATGGTGGGCAAAATGTCGATCCCAGAGCTGCGGCGCCGGGGCTATCCTGAATTCATGATCATTGGCACCTTGGCGGGTGCCGCCACGCTGGGGCTGATGATCCCCCCCTCGCTTACGCTGATTGTCTATGGCGTGACGATCAATGAAAGCATCACAAAACTGTTCATGGCGGGCGTGTTTCCCGGCTTGGTTCTGGCGGGGCTGTTCATGCTGTATATCATCGCATGGCACTATATTCGCCCCGATCAGCGCCCCGAGCCCGAGCCGCGTATGCCAATGCGCGAAATGCTGGCCGAAAGCCGCTTTTTGCTGCCCCTCTTTGGGCTGGTTTTTGTGGTCATCGGGTCGATGTATCTGGGCTATG
>RFQY01000341.1 GCA_009924775.1 Paracoccaceae bacterium
AAACGGATAGGAAAATAAAATGAGAAATGATTACAATATAAGACCAAGAGCAAAACTTAAAAAAGGTGGTTTTCCAGATTTAAACAAAGACGGAAAAGTTACTAGAGCCGACATCTTAAAAGGAAGAGGTGTTTTTAAAAAAGGTGGAATGTCAAAAAAAGCTGACATGATTACTAAAAATATGTCTTCAAAGAAAAAAGGCAAAATGATGAAGGGTAAAAGATAATGGGTGATATTGCACTCAGAGGACAAGGAAGAGCTCTTTTAAAAAAAGGTGGTAAAGCTAAAGACATGTCTAAAAAACATGAAGAGATGGAATCTAAAGCTGAAGAAGCCAGAGAATACGAACTAGAAGAAAAAGGTTACAAAGAAACTGAAGAAGGAAAAATGGTAAAAAAAGCAAAAGGTGGACAAGCTAAAGTTTCTAAAGTTATGAGAGAGTTTAAATCTGGTAAATTACATTCTGGTAAAAAAGGACCAGTTGTTAAATCTAGAAAACAAGCAATAGCAATTGCTCTTTCTGAAGCTGGATTATCAAAGAAGAAAAAATAATGGGTAAACTTTGTCCAAGAGGAAAAGCAGCAGCTAAAAGAAAATTTAAAGTGTACCCGAGCGCGTACGCGAACATGTATGCATCTGCTGTTTGTTCTGGCAAAGTAACACCTGGTGGAAGAAAAGGAAAAGCTGATGGTGGAAGTATTTCACAACAAAGAAAAATGGTATCTAATTATAAACAAGGTGGCATTGCAAAAGGTTGTGGAGCAGTATTAGAAAATAGAAGAAAAGTTACTAAGAAATATTAATATGGCAAACGGACTTAGAAAATGGGTCGCTGAAAAATGGGTAGACATTGGATCAAAAAGAAAAGATGGTTCATATGCTCCATGCGGTAGATCAAAAGGAGAAAAAAGAAGAGGCTATCCAAAATGCGTTCCACTTGCAAAAGCAAGAGCAATGTCAGAAGGACAGAGAAGATCAGCAGTTGCAAGAAAAAGAGCCGCAGGAAATACTGGACCTAAACCTAAAAATGTTGCAACATTTGCTAAAAGAAGAAAAATGGGTAATGGAGGATTAGTATAATGGGAGATATTGCATTAAGAGGACAAGGTAGAGCAATGATGGCATCAGGTGGTAAAACTCCTGCATGGCAACGTAAAGAAGGTAAAAACCCATCAGGTGGATTAAATAGAAAAGGTATTGCATCTTATAGAGCTGCAAACCCTGGATCTAAATTATCTATGGCTGTAACTACAAAACCATCTAAATTAAAAAAAGGTTCTAAAGCTGCTAATAGAAGAAAATCGTTCTGCGCGCGCATGAGCGGGATGAAAAAGAGATTAACTTCAGCTAAAACTGCAAGAGACCCTAATTCAAGAATTAATAAGTCACTTAGAAAGTGGAACTGTTAATATAACCAACAAAGGAGAAAGCTATGGACGCTGTAACATTTATAACAAAACTGCAAAAATTTATCAGAGATTCTTATCAAAATATTGGGGATGCTATGATATCTGGAACAGTTGACAGTATGGAAAAATACAAGTATATGCAAGGACAGGCAAATGCCTACCAAACAGTAATTCAGGAAATCTCTAACCTGCTAAACAAGAAGGAGCAAAATGATGAAAAAGGAAACGTTATCGACCTCGGAAAAGGAAGTACCAAAGATAAACCTAGGTCTTGAAGAAAAGTATAAAGAAGAAGATAAAA
>RFQY01000342.1 GCA_009924775.1 Paracoccaceae bacterium
ATGTTCTGCCGCAAATGGGATGGGGGCGCCTGTTCTTGCCCGAAGGCTATGCACAGCGCCTGCCGGCGGCTTTGCAAGTGATGGCGGCTTTGCAAGGAATGGCAGGGCTGGCGCTGCAGGGCATGTTGGCCTTGGGGCTGTGGCGGCGCTTTCGTTTGAAATAGCGCGGCAAAGGCAGATTCAGGGTTGATCCCCTGCTGCGGGCAAACTAGTAAGACGCAAATTTATCCAGGCCGCCGTTCGGGCGGCCTGTCAGCTTATGCGAGGACAAAAATGCAAGTCACCGAAACCCTGAATGATGGCCTGAAGCGCGGCTACGAAATCGTCGTGACCGCGTCCGAGCTGGACGCCAAAGTGAATGAAAAACTGGTCGAGGCGCAGCCGGAAATCGAGATGAAAGGCTTTCGCAAGGGCAAGGTGCCGATGGCGATGCTGAAAAAGCAGTTTGGCCAGCGTTTGTTGGGCGAAGCCATGCAGGAATCGATCGATGGTGCGATGGCCGAGCATTTCGAAAAAAGCGGTGATCGCCCCGCGATGCAGCCCAAGGTCGAAATGATCGACGGCGAAAACTGGAAAGAAGGCGACGACGTCAAGATTTCGATGTCTTACGAAGCGCTGCCCGCGATCCCCGAGGCGGATATGTCGGGTATCGAGCTAGAGCGCATGGTCGTAAAGGCCGATGACGCCGCCATCGACGAGGCGCTGAACAGCCTGGCCGAAACCGCCCAAGATTTTGCCAGCCGCCGCAAGGGTTCGAAGGCGAAAGAAGGCGATCAGGTTGTGCTGGATTTCGTTGGCAAGGTTGACGGCGAGGCCTTTGATGGTGGCGCTGCCGAAGATTACCCGCTGGTGCTGGGCTCGAACTCGTTCATTCCCGGTTTCGAAGATCAGCTGGTTGGCGTGAAAGCCGGCGATGAAACCGCGGTAGAAGTGACCTTCCCGGAAAACTATGGCGCCGAAAACCTGGCCGGCAAAGCGGCTGTGTTCGAGTGCACCATCAAAGACGTGAAGGCACCCAAAGCTGCTGAAATCGACGACGAGTTGGCCAAGAAATTTGGCGCCGAAGATCTGGCCGCGTTGAAAGGCCAAATCGCCGAGCGTCTAGAGGCCGAATACACCGGCGCCGCACGCGCCGTTGTAAAGCGGGCGCTGCTGGATAAGCTGGACGCGCTGGTGCAATTCGACCTGCCGCCCAGCTTGGTCGAGGCGGAAGCGGCACAGATTGCCCATTCGCTGTGGCATGAAGAAAACCCCGATGTTCACGATCACAACCACGATACGATCGAGCCCACCGCAGAGCACACCGCGCTGGCTGAGCGCCGCGTACGTTTGGGCCTGCTGCTGGCCGAGATTGGCCGCAAAGCCGAAGTGGAAGTGACCGATGCTGAAATGACCCAAGCGATCATGGCACAAGCCCGCCAATACCCGGGCCAAGAGCGCCAGTTCTTTGAATTCATTCAACAAAACCAGCAGATGCAGCAACAGCTGCGCGCCCCCATCTTCGAGGATAAGGTCGTAGACCACATTTTGGCCCAAGCCAAAGTGACCGACAAAGAGGTTGGCAAGGCTGATTTGGAAGCCGCCATCGAGGCGATGGACGCGGAATAAACCCCAAAGCCGCAAGGCTGCTGGGTATAGACGGTGAAACGGGGGTGGCTTGGCCGCCCCCGTTTTTATTTGGGCTGCCCCCATTTGTTTAGGCCGGGCTGG
>RFQY01000343.1 GCA_009924775.1 Paracoccaceae bacterium
GATGAAGAAATCTACATCAATAACGCGGTAAGCCACGCCCGTGGCACGCGCTGCGGTTTCAACCTGAAATTCGGTTGGGTCTTCACGCCCGTCCGTGTCGACCAAGACCACCATGGGCGCGCGATCCAAGAGGGCGCCGTAAAATAAGGCCTGTTGCAAACTGTCGAGGGACGAGCGGCGATCATCCAGCCCGATTTCAATGGCATGTATATCTCTGACGCAATCCACCTGCACATAATGGGCGCTGTCGTTCAAGCTATAGGGCAGGCGCAATTCGGCCTCGCCGCCAAGCAGTATCGCGCAAATAATTGGGATCAGGTCAGCCTTGGTCATGGAGGCCATGTTGACATTTATTAACAGACACGGCGAGGGCAATTGCCCGCTTTGGTTAAAGGGTGAACAGCCGCGCAGGCAGGTCAGCAAAGCGGCGCGCGCCAATCTGCGCCATGTTTGAAATCATATCTTTGCGCAGAAGGTCAACCAAATGATCAGGTCCATCCTCGCCAAGCGCGCCAAGCGCGTAATGCCACGCACGACCCATCATGACGAAATCCGCGCCAAGGGCCAAGGCGCGCAAAATGTCCAATCCGCCCTCAATCCCGCTATCAAAAATGAGGGGCAGGGTGGTGGCGGGGCGAATGGCGCGCAGGGCGTCAAGCGCCGCAGGCGCACCATCAAACTGACGCCCCGCATGGTTCGACACCCAAATCGCATCAGCCAGATCATCGTTCTGGGCTTGGACGGCAATTTCGGGTTCCATCACGCCCTTCAGGATCAAGGCGCCCTGCCATTCCTGCCGTAAAATGCGCAGATACTCCCAATCGGGGGCGGCGCGCAGCAGGTAACCAATATGCGCGGTCGAGGGCAGGGTGCCGCCCGTCATTTCCTTGGGCGCATATCCATCCATTAGCCGCATTCGTGGCATCCCTTGCCGCAATGTGCCAAATGCCCAAGACGGGCAGCGCGCCACCTGTAGCGCAAGGCGTGGCGTGAGGCGCGGGGGCTGTGTCAGCCCGCCCCGCGTCTGCCTTTCGCGGCGGCTTGCGGCAGGCACATCCACAGTCAGCACAAGCGTATGAAACCCTGCCGCTTTTGCGCGCGCAAGCATATCGCGCCGAATGCCCGCATCGCGCGGCGGATACATCTGAAACCATCCTTGATTGCCGATATGATCTGCCACCTCTTCGGGGGTGCGGGTGGCCACAGTCGAGAGGCAGTAGGGCATGTCCGCCCGCGCGGCAGATGCCGCCAAAATTCGCTCTGCATCGGGCCAGACAAGGCCGGACATTCCCACGGGTGAGATGCCAAAGGGCTGGGGATAGTCCCGAGCCAAGAGGCGGCAGGACAGATCAGGAGTAATTTCCCCGCGCAAGGCTGCAGGCTGCATCAAGACCGCATCAAGCGCGGCACGATTGCGCCGCAACAGGGTCTCGCAGCCTGTAGCGCTGTCTAGATATTCCCACACGAAATGCGGGATCCGCGCGCGGGCACGCGATTTGAGATCGCTCAGGGCGGGATAGCGGCTGTGGAACTGTGTCATGGCGGCGATCCTGTTCGCAAAATTTAGCCCTTGTAAACCCTGCCATAAGGTTTTGCGAACAATTACAGAACATATCTTTTCGAGCCGGGTGAAAA
This sequence comes from Paracoccaceae bacterium, assembly GCA_009924775.1. Taxonomy (GTDB): domain Bacteria; phylum Pseudomonadota; class Alphaproteobacteria; order Rhodobacterales; family Rhodobacteraceae; genus CAJXSO01. The sequence goes on from RFQY01000343.1 coordinate 1,636, forward strand.
TCGCTATGGTTCCGCTCATGAGCAGTTCTGAAAATAACACCCTTGCCGCTACCGCTCCCCTGTCGCAGAGGGCTG
>RFQY01000344.1 GCA_009924775.1 Paracoccaceae bacterium
TTCGTTTTCCTGCTTTTGATCCCAATGATGATCCCGCCCCATGTCACGGCGATTGCGTGGATACAGGCCCTGGGCCCATCGTCGCCGTTGCTGCAATCGCTTGGGTTGGCCCCCGAGATTGGCAGTACACATCCACTTTATTCGCGCCACGGCGTGATCTTGCTGCTGGGCATCCAGCATGCGCCACTGGTTTTCCTTGTGGTCCTGGCCGCCCTGCGCAGCCTGCCACGTGAAATGTCAGACGCCGCCCGCGTTGCCGGGGCCCAACCGCTGCGGATGCTCACCAAGGTGGTCTTGCCACTGCTGGCGCCGACACTGATTACCGCCTATGCGCTGGCGGTGGTGTCGGCGCTGGGAAATTTCGGCATTCCAGCCCTGCTTGGCATCCCCGCCCGTTATACCACACTGCCGGTGCTGATCTGGCAGCGCCTGGCCAGTTTTGGCCCGTCAGTTCTAACCGATATGGCGGTGATAGCCGCGCTGGTGGCAGCCATTGCCATTGTCGCGGTGCTGCTTCAAATGTGGCTGGCCGCGCGCCGGCGCAACGCGTTGATCGGGCCACCACAGCCGCCCCTTGATATCCGGCTGGGCCGGGCCCGGCTCCTTGTGGAAACAGGGCTGGCGCTGACAATTCTTGCCACGCTTATCCTGCCTGTCAGCGCGCTATTCGCCACGGCGCTGGTGCCAACCTATGGCGTGCCGCTGACGCAGGAAACCATCACCTTAGAAAACTTTGCCGAGGTTATTTTCCGCCAGGCCGTGACAATACGCGCCTTTGTAAATTCCACTTTTGTCGCGGTTCTATCGGCCGTGGTGCTGGCGGGCCTTGCAACACTGGTGGCGCGCTACGCAACGGCTGCCCCAGCCCACGCGATGCGCCGTGTGGGGGCGGGCCTGTCAACCTTGGGCGAGGTAACATATGCCATCCCCGGATTGGTGATCTCGGTCGCCTTCATCTTGGCTTATCTCAAGCCGCTACCGGTTTTGGGCGTGTCCGTATATAACACCCTTTGGATTATCCTGATGGCGTATATCTGCGCCTTTTTCTCGGTTGCGCTAAAGCCTGTCAGCGCAGCATTCCTGCAACTGGATCCCGCATTAGACGAAGCGGCCCGCGTGGCTGGTGCGGGGTTTTTGCGCCGCCTGCTGCGTATTTCGCTGCCTTTGATCGCGCCCGCAGCAGCATCTGGGGCAATCTTGGTGTTTCTAACCGCTTATAACGAGGTAACAGTGTCAGCCCTGCTATGGGCAAGCGGCACCGAAACCATTGGAACCACAATCTTTAACTACGAGGATGGCGGCTACACAACCCTGGCCTCGGCTATGGCAGCGGTGACGGTGCTGGCAACTGTCGCGCTGATGGTGTTGCTCGATTGGCTGGGGCGCCGCGCCCCGCCGGGCGTTGTGCCATGGCGGCTTTAGCAAGGCTGATCCGGCAGCACCCAACCGCCCGTGACCGCCAAGCGTAGGGTTTCGCCCACGCGCACCGGGTGTTTCAGCGATAGCAAAACCGGCTTGGGCAGCTCCGGGCCCTGCGCGGCAACCTCCCAATAGCCGCCCCGATAGTGCACCGCCGTTACACGTGCGGGCCAACCCGATGGGCTGACCACCAGGTTTTCGGGGCGCACCAGCACAACTCTGTCTCCTGCGCCTGCGCCTGCGCCGGCCACGGCAACGTCTTGCCCACAGATCAAGGCACGTCCGCCTGA
>RFQY01000345.1 GCA_009924775.1 Paracoccaceae bacterium
GCTTGGGTGGAGGCGCGGCTGGCTTGACCTTCTCCGGCTTGCCGAGCTTCGGGGGCGCACTGGTCAGATCCGGGGTGGGCAGGATCGGCACCCTCCGCGCCACCGGCTCCAACGGCGGGGCGGCGCACCGGTAGCACAGCCACTCCCCGCAGAGGCCGCGCTTGGAGGGGCGTCGCTGAATGCCATCGGTGCAGGACTCGCACCACAGCGGGCGGTCAGGGTCGCCAGCCCAGGCGGGGCCGCCGCTCACGGCACCCACCGCAGCGCCACCACAGCGGCGGGGATGGGCGCGTCGTCGCCGTAGATGTGAGTGCAGACGCGACGGATCGCCCGCTCCCGGATCTGACGAACCCGCTCCCGGCTCACGCCGACATGCGGCCCAATGTCGGTCAGCGACTCACCCGCGAGGCAACGGCGCAGGATCTCGGCGTCGCGGAAGGGCAGGGCGGCGAGGGCGGCGGTGTAGCGGGCGTGATTGCGCGCCTCGGTCAGCGCATCGACAGGATCGACGGTTTCGGCAGAGAGGCGATCCACGAAGCGCGGCGCGTCGCGGTCGCCTGCGTCAATGGGTGCATCGAGGCGCCCGGTTGACCAGACGCGCTGACCGCAGGCGAAGTTACTCGGGGTGTGGATGTCGCCCGCCCTGTCGGCGGAGCGTTGCAGCCCAACCTTGACCCACCTTGCCACCCAGGATCTGACCGTCATCCCCCGACCCGGCTCGTAGCGGATCAGCCCCCGGTGCGCGGCGGCGCGGGCCGTCTGGTAGATGTCCTCCTCCTCGACCCCCCGGCGCATGTCGTGAGGGTTGAAGCGGGCGACTCGGCGCACGAAGGCGTCGTGCGCGAGGATGATCCGCCAGTACAGCGCATCGGCGCGGGCAAACAGGCGGGCGGCCTCTCCGGTGGCGACCTTGCGCGCAGCCTCGACGCGCAGCCCGCGAGACTGGTCAGATCCAGGGGGCAGCAGGTCGAGCGCCATCGTCTCATACTGCTGCGCGGCCAGGACGAGCCGCACGGCCTCGGCGTCGCCCATCCTCTCGGTGCGGGGAGCGCCGTTCATTGGCCCATCTCTGCGAGCGCTTGGACGCGAACACAGCGCCGTACGATCTGTACCCCGTCGAGGTCGGGGTGGTTCTCTGCCAGTAGCGCGAGCGCCCGCGCCGTCGCCGGATCGAACGGCACGGCCAGCACAGACGCGCCCTGGAGCGGCGGCGGGGGCTTGACCGGAGGGGGCGCGGGGACGCCGATGTCGGGCGGGGTGCGATACGCGCAGTAGGCTGCGTAGGCAAAAAACACCACCCCGTAGAGGGCGGCGCTTCCGAGGATGGAGATGTCGATGGGGGTCACGGGTTCACCTCACACCCCTATGCTATCCCCAAACATTGTTCTCCGTCAAGGGGTTGCATTGAACTTTGTTCCGGCTATACAGGTGCGCGGGAGAGTGATCATGCAATGGCGCGAATGGGTGCTACAGGCAGTCGGGATCGAGGCACAGCGGCGGGCGCAGGGGCTACGCGCCCCGATCTGCCGCAGCCGGACAACTGCTTCGATGTGGCGGCGGGGGCTGGTGCGCCCTGGGAATGAGGCGGCGGTGCGGGCGTGGGCTGGTGCGCTCGGGATGAGCGAGGATGAGGCGGTAGCGGCGTGGCGCGCATGAGCGGGCGCGGGAAGGATCTGGAGAAG
>RFQY01000346.1 GCA_009924775.1 Paracoccaceae bacterium
GATGGCGGCGCGACCGAAATAAACCATGTGGGTAACAAACGATCGGGCAGCACGCTATGCGCGGCGCGGCGCGCCAACACCAATAACAAAACCAACGGCCAAAAAAACAAACCAATACTGGCCTGCATAACCGACCAGTCGACATGCCCAAGCGCCAAGCCTGGCAGCGGCGCCACCACGTTACCCACAACCGGGACAAACAAAACAGGGGTGATCCCAGCCCACATAGGGGTCGTGTGGCCAGCGACATCGGTCACAGCAGGCTTGAGCCACTTGGACAACACCCACCACGTCACCCATAACTGCGCAGCGGCCACCACAAACCACAGCGCAGACAACCACGGCTGTGGTCCGAACCACCGCGCACCACAGGCGATTAACAGCAACAATCCCACGGGAATTGTCGCCAGAAAAGCGTGACGAACCGGGTGATTCAAATCCTCTGCAAGGGCTTGCGGAAACTGCACCGCGCGCCGAATCGACAACACCGCCAACACGGCAAAAACCACCAATGCCAACACAGCCAGCGCTTGCGACACGGCGGCCGCAGGATCTCCCATCAGCGGCTCAGCACGGCCCCACGCCAAGGACAAACCGCCCAGACCCATCACCGGTGTGAACCAAGCCAACGACAAAAATTTAAGCGGGGGTGTAGACATTCAAATCTTTCAGTGTCAGGGTTGTTCCGCAGCAGCAACCTGCACGGGTACGCGGGGCGCGATGGCACACAGCAATTCATAAGCAATCGTACCGCTGGCGAACGCCACCTCATCAATCGGCAAAACAGCACCCGATGCGCTGCGCCCCCACAGCACCACCTCGGCACCCATGGCAGGTAGAGCGCCGCGTGCGGCAACCACCGGGCGCAAATCGACGGTCAGCATATCCATGCTGACGCGCCCTACAACGCGGGTGCGAATCCCATCGACCAATACCGGCGTACCTGCATCGAGCGCACCGTTGGCATGCCGAGGGTAACCGTCGGCGTAACCACATGACACAACCCCAATCGCCATCGTCTCAGGCGCCACGAAAGTCGAGCCATAACCCACCGTGTCACCTGGTGCCAAATGCTGCACGGCCAGCAACTGCGCAGACAAGGTCATGGTAGGTTGCAAATCCCAACGCGCGACGTCCCCCTGCGGAAAATCAGGTGCGCTACCGTACAGCGCAATGCCGGCGCGCACCCAATCGGCGGCAACGGTTGACGCGTTGGGCGCGTGGCGCAACACAGCCGCACTGTTTGACACCGTGCGGGCACCCGCCAAGTCAGTGCTGGCCGCCTCAAACGCAGCCATTTGGTGCGCGATACCGCGTGCGCCGTCCGCATCGCTGAAGTGCGTCATCAATGAAATTTCATCGACCTGCGGCAAGGCATTCAGACGCGTCCACGCGCTGCGATAGGCATCCGGCTTGAAGCCCAAGCGGTTCATCCCTGAATTGAGCTTTAAAAAGACCCGATGTGGCACCTGCGTTTTATGCGTCGCCAACCAGTCAATCTGCTCAGCACAGTGCACGGTGTGCCATAAGTCCAAACGTGAGCACCACTCCAGGTCACGCAGCTCGAACGCGCCCTCGAGTAGCAGGATCGGTCCGCGCCACCCCAGTTGCCGTAAACGCTGGGCCTCGGCGATATCCAATAGGGCGAAACCATCTGCACCGCGCAAGGCGTCATATACA
>RFQY01000347.1 GCA_009924775.1 Paracoccaceae bacterium
TACGATCAATGTCAGCGGCGGCGCGGCAGGGGCAGACGCCGGAAGCGGCACGGGGTTCACGGGCGCGGCGCCGGGAGCAACAGGAACCTACGACTATGGGAGCGGATCATGATGGCCAAGCCTCTCGGCGAACTCTGGCAGCACGCGGACGGACAGGTCGGGCAGATCACTGGCTTCCACCCCAGAACCAAGCGGATGGAGGTCTACCTGCTCGGTCAGTGGCTACCCTATGACGAGCTACCCGACCTCGGCTGGTCGCCCTATTCCCCCAACGAAGAGACGGAGTCCTGAGATGGCGACCCCCAAAGAAGAACTCGAGCGCCTACGCTGGGAGCAGATCGCCCGAGGCCTCGACGCCGCCACCAAAGCCGCCGACGCCGCCCACCTCGCCGCCCTCGACGCCCAGCAGGCCGCCGAGACGGTGCTGGCCGACTACCGCCGCAGCCCCCTCCGCATCCTCCTCGATGCGTTCGTGCAGGCCGACTGGAAGGGCCGCGCCGCCATCCTCGCGCTTCCCTGCCTGACGCTGCTGCTGATCGTGGTCATCGGGGCGGGCGAGTCGCCGATCGAGCTGATCCGCGCCCTGGGGGCGCTTTGGCACGACTGCCCGCCAACGGATCCGCGCCGCTCAGAGGAGGAGAACGCACATGGAACGCCTTAGCGCCAGCGAGAGCGCCCGCCTCGCCACCCTGCCCCGCTATCCACTCGGCCAGTACGCCAACATCCTGCTCCTGTCCTGCGAGATCGAGCAGCATGCGGGGGCCGAGACTGCTGCCCTCTGGATGCGCCAGGGGGAGGAGATGGCCGCGCTGTCGGCCACGAAGCCCATGACCACCGACCCCCGAGACAGGAGCCACTGATGCTGGAATTTGAAGCCGAGTACGCCACCGACGTCACCGAGGACAGCGACATCATCGTGGCCACGGGCGCCACAAGCTACAAGATCAGCATGGGCGGCCACGCCACCCTGACGGCAGCGCAGCGGGCCACCCTGAAGGACGCCGCCGAGACGAGCTGGGCGGCGCTGCGGACGGCGTGGATCGGGATCGACGACCGGGCCGCCTCCTGGCTGGACGGCATGACTGGCGCCGAGAAAGACGCGCTGCGGCGGACGATGCGCCGTCCCCTCCTGCCCGCGTAGCTACCGGGTCAGCCAGCGCAGCAGCGCCCCTTTGATCGCGCCCCGTAGGCCCCGCTCGTACTGGTGGCGCCAGGCCATGTCCAGCTCGGCGTGGTAGCGGTGCGCGACCGCCGCGAGGCGGCGGATCTTGGCGGCGTCTGCCTCGGTCGCAGGGCGGCCCCCCAGCTCGCGCCGCAGGATCTCGGCGTCGACGGCGGTCGAGAGTGACTGGTGGCGGATCTCATTGAGGAGCAGCAAGAGGGCCTCGTCGTCCATGCCTCTATTGTAAACGCTCACGCCGCGCGGCGGGGGTAGGGCAGCACCGAGGGCTCAGCCTCGATCCGTCCCCGCGCCGAGAGCGCCCAGGTGTAGGCGTGGTTGCCTGGATGCTGGACACGCTGGAAGCTCGGCAGCACCCTCGCCAGCCACGCCGCAGGCTCCTCCCCTGGCTGCCGAGGCGCAGCACCCGCCCCCACCAGATCGCGGCTGGCGTACTCCCAGCCCCGCTCCTGGGCGCGGATCTTGCTCAGCGCCCGCTGCGAGAGGAAGCGCCCATCAGC
>RFQY01000348.1 GCA_009924775.1 Paracoccaceae bacterium
CTGAAAAATTGGTGCAAACTGCCCTATCGCGCCTGTCGCAAGGGCGCACGACCCTTGTGATTGCTCATCGGCTGTCCACCATTCGTGATGCCGATAAGATTGTGGTCATGGATAAAGGCCATGTTGTCGAAGAAGGCACCCATGACAGCCTGATGCAAAGGGGCGGCATTTACGCGCGTCTTGTTGAATTGCAATCCGCAGGGATGAGTGCCGATCTCTAGCGCCTGCGCCCTTCGGCCAATTCATCGGCCAAGGCCGCGCGGCGTTCAGGCGGCATATCCGCGATCAAATCAACCAAGGCACGATGCCCGCTTTCCTGTATAGCGCCGAGATATCCGCGCTGCTCAGACAGGGCCTGCATCAACGCATCAGGCACAAAGGGGGTTGCGCGCAACGCAGCCTCAACCTGCAGATTGGCCGCCCCGATCCCACGGCGCGCGGCGCCCATCCCTTCGCGCCCGCCCCTTTGCCAATGATTGCGCTTTGCGCTAAGGCTAGGGTCGAGACAAGAAAAGGATGCGTGCCATGGCAAACCCCGGCACCGAAGCGGCTGAAATCGATCCAATCACTGCCTTGGCGGATGGTGTTTTCGGCCATGCGCGGCCGCTGCCCGTGCTGTGGTGAGGGCGCACTGTTTAGCGGCTATCTGAACCTTGTAAAAACCTGTGGCAGCTGTGGTGAAGATCTGAGCCACGCCCGCGCGGATGATGGGCCTGCCTATTTGACGATCCTCGTCACAGCGAAAATCTTGGGCACCTTAATGCTCTGGGTTTATACGGCCTATCAACCAAGCCCATGGGTTATGGCAGGCGGGTTTTCGCTTGGGGCCTTTGTGGTAGCACTGTTCCTCTTGCCCCGCTTTAAGGGGCTGATTGTGGGCATCGAATGGGCCAAGCGGATGCATGGTTTCTGATCCTCCCATTCGGGATGCCGCAAGCATCATCTTACTGCGCGACAGCACAAAAGGCGCGCAGGTCTTAATGGGCCAACGCGGGGCATCTGCCGCGTTCATGCCGCAAAAATTTGTATTCCCCGGCGGGGCAGTGGATGCGGCGGATCACGACACCCCGCTTGCCTACGCAATCCCTGATGCGCTTGCGGCGCGCATTGGCCATGACAGCACCTGTTCACCCGAGGCCTTGATCAATGCAGCCTTTCGGGAGTTGCACGAAGAAACAGGGCTCAGCCTTGACCCACGCGACCCGCGAAAGCTTGATTTCTTTTTTCGTGCCGTCACCCCGACAGGCCGCCCACGCCGCTTTGACGCGCGTTTCTTTTTGGCGCGCGCTGACGATCTGAAGGGCGTTGCGCAGGATTTCACCAAAGGCGATGGCGAGTTGTCTCATCTGACATGGCTTGATCTGGCAGAGGCGCAAAACTTGGACATCCCCTTTATCACCCATGTGATCCTCGCGGAATTATCCCAAGCGGTGGCGCGCCACGGCTATGGATTTCGGCCCGAGGCGGTGGCGTTCTTTGACAATCGCACAGATATATCGCGGTTTTACTGGCTCTAACCCACCTATCTGGTTGCAGCCTGTCACCACCGCGCATAGCCTAAGGCCAACCCTTCCCCGATATAATGAGGCCTGCCCCGTGTCCGCCCTGCCCCTTGATGCAACATCCGCCACTGTCACGCCCCGCACCATTTGGCTCAGTGACTACACCCCGCCCGAGTAT
>RFQY01000349.1 GCA_009924775.1 Paracoccaceae bacterium
GCTGCCCGCCTGGTTCACCGCGCACCCACGCGGCATGAAGTGATAGTTGCTCTGGTGTAATCATCGTGCCCTCAGCTGGCGGTGGAGTTGTGTGGCGGGGCCGTAGACCGTCACTAGGTCGGGCCATGCGGCGAAGATCTTGGCGCGGTTGTTGGCGTCAGCCAGCAGGCCGGCATGCCCGAGGGCGCGGTAGAAGCTGCCGCCGTATTCAACGGCGCACTGGAATGTCCAGTGCTGATCGGTTGGTGTCATTTTTGTGTCGCGTCTACTCGAAGTTGAACAAAAAAAGCATCCCAAGCTGTCGCCTTGGGGCCTGTGGTGAAACGGTTAAAGGCATTGGCTTCAAGGGTTGCGGCTATCCAAGAAACCCCTGCAACTGAACACAAAATAATCAGAATACCTAACAAAGCTCCCGCTAATTCAGCGCGTTCGCGGTTGTAGCTCATGGCTAGAAGGAGTGGATGGAATGCAGATCAGGCCGACCATTGCGAAGACGGCCATGAAGAACAGAAAGGCGGTGGCATCACCGCCCAGGCGCTGCCAGCGTCTCATGGCATCACCAGCAGCTGTGCGACCAGCTCAGCCTTCCGCGTGCGGCGGCGGGTGCCAGCCATGGCCTGCAGCTCGCGGCTGGTCAGCTGCTCCAGCTCGGCAGCCATGGCGGCCAACGGGTGCAGCACCGGCGGCAGCGTCACCGGCGGCATGATGCCGGCTAGGCGGTCGTTGAGCTGGTGGACAGCGCGGCCGAGCTCGAAGCCGGCGCGGTAGGTGAGCGCCACCAGGTCAGCGGCGATCACGTAGAGCAGCACCAGCAGCGCAGCAACGGCGCGAGCGGTGCGGTGCAGCTGTGCGCCCCATGCGGTGGCGTCAGCGGTGGCGATGGTCTGGTGTAGGTCACGGTGTGGGGTGGGGTGGTGGTGACTGCGCAACACTAGCAACATGCTGCGCATTGGTCAACAGTGCCGGATGGGCTCCGGCGGGCCGTGGGGTCAGGCGTAAATCCGTCTGCCCCAAGATGCGCTCAGCCGGTAAGCGGCGTTGCGAGTTTCAAGCTCGGCCTTGAGATCGACCTTTGAATCAAGAGAGCGAAAGCGCGCATCAGAGCAAATGGCGATATTGCGCCACATGTTCATTGCCGCAACTTCGCGAGTGGGGCAGGTGTGGATAGTCATGTCAGCTCCTGGGGTGTGGTGGTGTCGAGCCCTCGGCCCGATGAGGCAACACTAGCAACATGGTGCGCAGTGGTCAACCCTCGGCAATAGAAGGTGTCAGAAACTCGCATCTCCATGTCCAGCAGCCTCGATGCACGCCTCTTGGTTCACCGGGCAGAGCAGGATCTCAACCAGTGGCTGGCGCAGCACAGCACCTCACTCAGCAGCGAGGCCATCAGCCCAGAATCCCAAGGCATGGTGATCAGCCTGATGCAGATCGGTTACGCCATGAAGACCCAGCTGCACGCGCTCGCGGAGCAGTTCGCGCAGGATGTTTGGGAGGAACGGCTGGCGCGCGAATGCGACAACGACTGATCAGTCGCTCGCAGATGTAGAGGTTTTGTCGCACAGGAGGCGTTCCGCCTCCTCCACAGACCGCGCCACGCCAGCGATGCCACCAGCGGCCTGCACCGCTTCCAGCCACTGCCGCTGCTCGGGGCTGACCCGGCCGCGTTCGGCCTTCACCTCC
>RFQY01000350.1 GCA_009924775.1 Paracoccaceae bacterium
GCTGGAACGCTTGCTGCTGCGCTTGATTCTGCGCGGCCTGCGTGGCGAGGGCTTGCTGTACGTTCTGGCCGAGGCCGACGTTATACAGCCCCGCCTGTTCCATGCCCGCCCCAAAGCCCTGCAACTGCGCCTGATTGGCAAACATGGCGCGGGCCTGCTGTTCGGCAAAGCCCTGCTGGCGGGCGGCCTGATCCAGCGCAATGCCCTGTGCAGCGGCTTGCAGCATCAGGTCGTTTTCTTTCTGCGCCTGCGCCGACATAGCCGCGTTAAACGCCTCGCCACCCGGCACCAAGCCCTGATTGGTGAGCTGCGTGAACAACTGCTGCCGTTCGCCCTGCAACTGCGGCACAAGGCGCGACATAATCGCCTGTTGTGCCGTGGTGCCTGCCTGCACGGGGGCTGCGGCAAGCCCTGATACGTCAATCTGGCCCTGCAACTGCGGGCCGCCGACGAACTGCTGGGCATAGCCGAACTGGCCCTGTGCAGGAGCGGCTTGCGGGCCACCGAGGCCGGTCAGGTCAAGCCCTTGCAGGTTAATGCCCTGCGGGCCACCGCCTGCAAAGCCAAATAAGCCCGCACCGGGGCCAGCACCCGCCATGCCAAACGCCTGCCCCGTGGGGGCGGCAACGGGGGCAAAACCGCCCGCGTCGGCGCGTAATAGGTCAGTCGGGGCGCTAGGGCCAGCACCCGCCGCCTGCCCTGCCGTAACCGTACCGGGCAACGCCTCTTGGGCATACCCCGCGATAGGCGTATAGCCTGCGGTCGGGGCGTTGATCAATCCTTGGTTGGCATAGCCAATATCGGTGTATCCCGGCACCTCTTGCTGCGGGATCGCGCTCGTAATCGGGCCGCCACCGGCGACGTTGTATTGCAGTCCGGGCAGGTTTCGCGCATCAAAGGCCGAGGCGATGCCAAGATTAGACAATCCCCCTGCCGCACCCGCTGCCGCCTGCGACATTCGCAGTTGCGCGAGTTCCTGTTGGCGTAACGCTTGCTCGGCTTCAGGGCTAATCGTTTGCCGAACCGTCGGCTGCTCAATAAACGTCGTGAACTGCTCTTGCGTCGGCTCTGCACCGCCCGACTCGGGGCCAAATTGGGCCACACGGTCGTAATACGCTTGTAGCGCCTTTTGGTAGGCGTCAGTATCTACCTGCGGGGTCTTTGTCCAAGTGACCGTCTGCGTGCCTTGCGGCGTGTATATGTTCGGATTGGACATATACGCCGACTGCCGAGCGGCAGCCAAGTTGGCCTCGCCCTGTTTAATGGCAAGGGTAGCGTAGTCAGGCGCTGGTGGCGGTGCTGGTGATTTTTTGCCCATACCTCGGCTCCAAGAAACGACACTTATCAGGTGTCTGCGTCATCAAAACAATGTCTCCAGAATCGTGCGCGGCATCTTTAATTCGCGCTTCTTCCGAAAACCCCATCTTGCTGACCAATGCGAGCGCGCGGGTATGCTTGCTGCTGATTGGCCCTATTATCTTATCAACTCCTGCGACGTTGTATGCATAGTCATAAACCGCCGCCATGTACGCTGGGGTAACCCGCTGCCACGCAATATGGCACACCACGGATCGCCCGTTCCAATTCTCATAAACCGTACCGGCAATCAGTTCGCCGTCACGCTCAAGCCCGATAGCCACCGACCGATTGGGGTCAAACGCCCCATCGGTCTGCGCGGT
>RFQY01000036.1 GCA_009924775.1 Paracoccaceae bacterium
CGGGGCTGATGGTGGTGTTGGTGGCAGGCCAGCTGGCGCTGCGGGCGCTTTAGCGATGAGTGGTGCGCTGACAGGGCTATTTCTGGCCGCTTTCGTTGCCGCAACCCTGTTGCCTGCCCAATCCGAGGCGCTTTTGGCCTATCTGGTGGTGCAATCGGCCTATTCTGTCGCGTTGTTGGTGGCGGTGGCCACCTTGGGCAATGTGCTGGGCAGCTGCGTGAACTGGGGGCTGGGGCGGTTTTTTCGCCAGTATCGGGATGCGCGGTGGTTTCCTGTCTCGGCCCGCCACCAAGCCCGCGCCGAGACGATCTATCGCCGCTATGGGCGGGCCAGCCTGCTGTTGTCATGGGTGCCGATTATCGGCGATCCCATCACCTGTGTGGCAGGTTTGCTTGGCGAAGACCTGCGGGTGTTTGTGGTGATTGTCACTTTGGCAAAGGTGGGGCGCTATTGCGTTGTGGCTGGCATAACCTTGGCGGCGATCTAGGCGCGAAAGCGGGATCTTGGGAAAAAAGAATCAATCCACGCCAAGGTTAGGGCGGATTTGGTATAAAAGTTTGGGTTTTTGCCCAATAAGCGGGGTGATCTGGGGCTTTGAGAATGCAATCGGCGGCGCGGGCGACGATAAAATCGTGGCAAGCGAGGCGGCAAACGTTCTCGATGGCGGCGCGGGCAATGACACCTTCGTGTTTGAAACCGTAACCGCAGCCAATGGCACCATGATCAAAGGCTTTGCCGCAGGCGATGTGTTGTGCTTCACCAACATCGATGCCGATAGCAGCATGGATGGCGACCAAGGCTTCACATTCAAGACGCCGGCATCACTGGCAGACAGCGATGTAGGCTTGCAGCTGGGCGAGCTGACTTTCTCGCACGGCAGTGAAGATGGCGCCGCTGTCACCACGGTGATGGGCATGACCAACGATGGCCAGTTCGAAGTCAAACTGAGCGGCCATGTGAACCTTGAGGAGGAGAGCTTCCTGCTTTGACCGAGAAAGGGTCTTTTCCTCGACGGTAACCGGGCGTCCCCCCGGTTGCCCTGGCAGCCAAGGCCCCCGCCTTGGCTGCCTTTTTTGTGGCCTGTGCGAATGGCAATTGACCCGCCTGCTAAGGGGTTGTTTTCTGGGGCAATAAAGCATCAGGGGGCATTTATGGGCTGGCAAGAGTATCTGGACACACATCAAAACCGTTTCGTCACCGAATTGCAGGATTTCGTGCGCATCCCTTCGGTTTCGGCCAAGCCCGAACATATGCCCGATGTGGTGGCCGCGGGCGAATGGGTGGTGGCACGCCTGCGCGCGGCGGGGGCGGAAAACGTGGCGCTTTATCCCACCCAAGGGCACCCGGTGGTTTATGGCGATTGGCTGCATGCGGGCGAGGATAAGCCAACAGTGCTGCTATATGGGCATTTCGATGTGCAACCGGCCGAGCCGCTAGAGCTGTGGGAAACCGCACCCTTTGCCGCCGAACTGCGCGATGGGCGCATTTATGGGCGCGGCGCCTCGGATGATAAGGGCGGTATGATGGCGCCCATTTTGGCGGCCGAGGCGCTTTTGCAAACCACGGGCCGCCTGCCTGTAAACGTGAAATTCTTTTTCGAGGGCCAAGAAGAAATCGGCTCGCCCACCTTGGCGCCCTTTGTCAAAGACAATGCCGCGCTGCTGCGCGCGGATATGATCATTTCGGCCGATGGCGGCCAATGGAGCGAAACCGAGGCCAATTTGCTGATGGGGCTCAAGGGGCTTGTGGGCTGTGAAATCACCGTCACTGGGGCCAATGCGGATTTGCATTCTGGCATGCATGGGGGGGGTGTGGCGAACCCGTTGCATGGGCTGTCGCAGATTATCGCCGCGCTCAAAGGCGCGGATGGGCGCATCAACGTGCCGGGGTTTTACGACGATGTGCTAGATTTGACCGTCGAAGACCGCCAAGCCATTGCGCGCGTGCCCTTTGACCAAGAGGCCTATATCGCCCAGCTGGGCGTGCCAGATGTTTTTGGCGAAGAGGGCTACAGCGTGCGCGAAAACCTCTGGGCGCGCCCGACGCTGGAATTGAACGGTATCTGGGGCGGCTACCAAGGGGGGGGCATTAAAACCGTTCTACCCAGCGAGGCCCGCGCCAAAATTACCTGCCGCCTTGTTGCCAACCAGACCCCGGACCAGATTTACGCGCTTATGGCCGCGCATATTCACAGCCTTTGCCCCAAGGGCCTGCGCGTGTCGGTCGAGCGGCTGCCGGGCAGTGCCAACCCTTTCTTGGTGCCACGCGGCCATAATGGCACGGCTGCTGTATCCGAGGTGCTAAGCACGCTTTATGGCAAAGCCCCCTACGCGGTGCGCACGGGCGGCTCGATCCCGGTGATGTCGCTGCTGTTGCAGGAACTTGGGGTGCATGGCGCGGTGATGGCCTTTGGCCTGAATGATGAAAACATCCATGCCCCAAACGAATTTTATCGCCTGTCCAGCTACCGCAAAAGCCAAACGGCCTATTGCATGTTGCTGGAACGTTTGGGGCAGGGCTAGGGCGCGCGGGGTCTGCGCGCCCGGCACTTTCAGCCGGGGGCGCGGGCCAGCAGATCCATCTTTGGCATCAAGTCCAGAAGATGGCGCGAATAGGCGTGCTGGGGGGCCTCAAACAGCTGCTCGGTTGGTGCGATCTCGCAGATCTGGCCGTTGCGCATGACCGCAATTTTATCGCACATCTGGCGCACGACGGGCAGGTCATGGCTGATAAACAGCATTGTCAGGCCCAGTTCGCTTTGCAGGTCTTTGAGCAGGTTCAAAATTGTGGCCTGCACCGACACATCCAAAGCCGAAGTTGGCTCGTCGCAGATCAGGATGCGCGGGCGCGAGGCCAGCGCCCGGGCGATGGAAATGCGCTGGCGTTGGCCGCCGGAAAATTCATGCGGATAGCGCAGCGCGGCGGCGGCGCCCAAGCCCACGTGATCCAACAGATCGCCCACAATCTTGCGGGTTTCGGCCTCGGAACTGGTCAGTTTATAAAAGCGGATCGGTTCGGCCACGATATCCATGACCCGCATCCGCGCGTTCAGCGAAGAATAGGGATCTTGGAAGATCATTTGCACCGCGCGGCGGGCGGTGCGCGCCTTGTGGCTATTGGGGCTTGAGGTCACGTCTTGGCCCAGCACCCGCACGGTGCCCGCATCGGGGCGGTAAAGCCCGGCAATCAGCCGCGCCACGGTAGATTTGCCCGACCCGCTTTCGCCCACCAAGCCAAAGGTTTCGCCCGGCTCCAATTGAAACGACACATCCGCCACCGCGCGCAGCATTTTACGGTTGCGTTTCAGCAGCGCCTTTTGCAGCACAAACGACAGGTTCAGCGCCTCTACCTGAATGGCAGGGCCGGTGTTGGCATGTTTTTCGCCTTGGCCCAGCCAATGGGTTTGCACATCGATCTTGGCGCTGGGCTGGTGGCCCCCCTCGATATAATCCACCGAAGAAAAGCGATGCATCTTTCTGTCTGCGCGTGGCACGGCGGCGATCAGGGATTTGGTGTATTCGTGCTGTGGCGCGCCCAAAATCTGCGCGACATCGCCGGTTTCAACCACATCACCGCGATACATCACCACCACCCGATCGGCGATATTGGCAATCACACCAATATCATGCGTCACGATAATGACCCCCAGCTTGCGCTTGCGGCACAGATCTTTGATCAGATCCAAAATCTGCGCTTGAATAGAGACATCCAACGCGGTTGTCGGCTCGTCTGCGATGATCAGGTCAGGATCACCCGCCAGCGCAAGCGCAATCACCACCCGTTGCCGCATGCCGCCTGAAAACTGGTGCGGATAGGCCAAAAGCCGCGCGCGCGCCTCGGTGATACCCACTTGTTCCAGCAATTCGATGGCCTGCGCTTCGGCCTGCGCCATGCCAAAGGCGTTGGTTTTTTGGATGGTTTCCACCAATTGCGCGCCGATGGTCATCAACGGGTTCAGCGAGGTTTGCGGGTCTTGAAAGATCATTCCAATACGGTTGCCGCGCACCATGCGCATATCGGCGTCGCTGCGCCCGCGTAATTCCTCGCCCTGAAACAAGATCGAACCAGCGCTGACCCGGCCCGGGGCCTCTAACAGATCGATGATGGCATTGCCGATGGTGGATTTGCCGGCCCCAGATTCGCCCACCAACCCCACAACTTCGCCGGGGCTGACCGTTAGGCTGACGTCTTTTGCCGCCCGAACAGTGCCACGGCGGGTTGGAAATTCGACGCATAGGCCGCTGATTTTTAATAACTCTGTCATCTTAGCTTCGGGTTCAATGCGTCTCGCATCCAGTCACCCAGCAGGTTGACAGCGAATACAAGCACGACCAGTGCGATTGCAGGAAAGAAGGTGATCCACCACAGACCCGAGAACAAATATTCATTGCCCACCCGGATCAGCGTGCCCAGCGAGGGCGTTGTGGGCGGGATGCCTTGGCCCAGAAACGACAGGGTTGCCTCGGCGATAATGGCCAAAGCCAGGCCAATGGTGGCAATCACCAAAACCGGGCGCAAAGTGTTGGGCAGAATATGGCGCAGCAAGATCAGCCAGCCGGGCAGGCCAATGATACGGGCAGCTTGGACATATTCTTTGTTGGCTTCCACCAAGGTGGCGCCGCGGGTGACGCGGGCGAATTGCGGCCAGTCAGTCAAGCCAATGGCGATAATCACCACATAGATGGCAAATTCTTCGCGCAGCTCCAGCGGCAGTACGGCGCGCCCGATCCCATTGATCAAGATCGCCAGCAAAATGCCCGGAATGGTCAGCTGCACATCGGCAATGCGCATGATCACCGCATCTGTGGCCCCCCCCACATAGCCCGAAATCAGCCCCAAGCTGACCCCAAGCACCATGCCCAGACAAACCGCCGCCAAACCCACCATGATCGACAGCCGCCCACCATAAAGGATGGTCGACAGCATATCGCGGCCTTGGTTGTCGGTGCCCAGCAGATATTGTGGTTGCCCGCCCTCCAGCCATGCGGGCGGCAGTTTGCCATCCCAAAGCGAAATTTGCGCGGGGTCAAAGGGATCGAAGGGCGCAATCAGTGGGGCCAAAGCGCAGGCCAAAATGGCCACCACTGTAACCAAAGCGGCAATCATTGCGCCGGGGGAATGCAGGAACGACCAGACGATATCGTTATCGGTGAAACGCTGCCAGCGTGTCATGGGGCGGTTTGGGTTCATTGGTTAATTCCCCAGCCGAATGCGTGGATCGACCACGAAATATAAAATATCGACCACAAGGTTGATGATGACAAACAACAGCGCCACGAAAACCAGATAGGCGGCCATGATGGGCACATCGACAAAATCTACCGCCTGAATAAACATCAGCCCCGTGCCCGGCCATTGAAACACGGTTTCGGTGATCACCGAAAACGCGATCAGCCCACCGATATTCAGCCCAATAATGGTAATCACCGGCACCAGCGTGTTGCGCAGGGCATGGCGAAAATGGATGGCGCGTTCAGACAGGCCGCGCGCACGGGCAAATTTGATGAAATCTGTTTGCATCACTTCCAGCATCTCGGCGCGCACAAGCCGCAAGATCAAGGTCAGCTGAAACAGCGACAAGGTGATGGCGGGCAAGATGATAGCGCGCCAGCCATCCACGCTTAGAAGCGAGGTTTTCCACCCCCCCAGATCCACAGTGCCGCTGCGCCCCGAAGAGGGCAGCCAGCGCAGATGCACGGCAAAGATGTAAATCAAGGCGATGCCAATGATAAATGTCGGCAGGCTGACCCCGATCAACGAGACCGACAGCACCGCACGGCTGGCCCAAGCATGGCGCCGGATGCCGGTGTAAATGCCCAAACCGATACCCACCACCAGCGCGATGATGGCGCTGACAAAGACCAATTCCAATGTGGCGGGAAGGCGTTCGAAAATCAGTTCGTCCACCGGGCGCTTGATACGGTAGCTTAGGCCAAAATCGCCTTGCACCATATTGCCGATGAACCGGCTGTATTGGGTTAAAATCGGGTCGTCTAGGCCCAGTTGCTGGCGAATTTCGATGCGCTGTTCGCGGGTGGCATCTTGGCCCACCATGTTGTTCACAGGGTCGCCCACGAAATTAAACAGCGAGAAGCTGACGGCAGAAACCACCGCCATCACCAGCACCGATTGTGCAAGGCGTTTCAAAATGAAAAAAAGCATGGCTGCCCTGTTGTTGATTGGGGTGGCCCGGGGGCCACCCCAACGGGTGTATTACTTCATCACGGCAAAGCGCGGGCGGAAGGCATCATCGGCCGAGATCGGAATATCGACCTTTTCGCTGATACCCCAGGCCAGAACCTGGTGATGAAGGGGCACATAGGGCTTTTCGGCCTTCACCAGCTGCCATGCCTCGTCGATCATCGCGGTACGCTTGTCGATGTCGATTTCGGTGGTGATGGCTTTGGTGATCTCGTCTACCCGTGGGTTGGCATAGCCTGTGGCGTTCCACGAGCCGTCGCTGGCCAGCAGATAGGCAAACACATAGTGGCTATCCAGTGTCGGCACGCCCCAACCCAGCATGTAGAAATCAGATTCACGCTTTTGGATTTTGGGGAAGTGCTGGGCCTTTGGAATGGCATCCAGTTTCACATTCACGCCGATTTTTGCCAGCATGGCAACGGCAGCTTGGCAGATCTTTTCGTCGTTGTTGTAACGGTTGTTGGGGCAATCCAGCTGCACCGAAAAGCCGTTGGGATAGCCCGCTTCGGCCAACAGCGCCTTGGCCTTGGCCGTATCAAAGCCATAGCTTTCGTCCAGCGCGGGGGTGTTGCCCAAAACGCCCGGGGGGGTGATCATGCCGGTTGGGAACGACAGCCCCTCCATCACCACGCGCTGAATGGCGGCTTTGTCGATGGCCAGGTTGAACGCCTCGCGCACGCGCACGTCCTTGAAGGGGTTTCCATCCACATCGGACGAGCGCAGCTTGTCTACACCTTGGTCCATCCCAAAGAAGATCGAGCGGATCTGCGCCACGGTTTTCACGCCCAGCCCATCGGCGCCCTCGATGCGCTTCAAATCCTGCAAAGGTGGGTCCAGAACGAAATCAACCTCGCCCGAAAGCAGGGCTGCAACGCGGGTGGCGGCATTGGTGATGGGGCGGTATTCGATACGGTCGATATTGCCGGGGAATTGCCCCTCGCCCCACCAAGCGGCGTTGCGGGCCAAAATTGTCAATTCATCGGGGGCGCGGCTAACCAAGGTGAAGGGGCCAGTGCCGTTGGCATTGCGCACCGCATAGGTTTCTTCCTTGGCTTTGAAATCTTGCGGGGTTGTAACGTTATTTGCCTCGGCCCAGCCCTTGTCCATCATGTAGATCGAGGTCAGCTGGTTTGGCAAAATCGGGTTCGGGCCATCGGTGACCAGCTTGACGGTGTAGTCGTCGATCACCTCTACAGACACAACGTTTTTGGCCTGCTCTTTATAGTCCGATGCTTCGTGCTTGGCGCGCTCGAAGGAAAAGGCCACGTCTTCGGCGGTGAAATCGGCGCCATCGTGGAATTTCACGCCCTTGCGCAGGGTGAATGTCCAGCCATCGGCGCCCGCCTGCCAGCTTTCGGCCAATTCTGGCTGTAGCTTCAGATCGGCATCGCGTGTGACCAGCGATTCGTAAATCTGGCCATTCATCGCAATGGTGGGGCCCTCGTTTTGCGAATGGGGGTCCATTGTTAGGGCATCGCCTTGGCTGGTCCAACGCAGCACGTTTTCGGCCAATGCAGGGCTGGCAGCGGTGAGGGCTGCAAAAGATACAGCCAGCAGCTTTTTGAAATGCATTTTGGTCTCCATGTTGTGGTGGGCGTCTTGGCTTGCGCGCCCGTACCCTAGACCTTAGCGCCGTTTCAGGATCCGTAAAGTTTTTGTTCCCGCAGTTGTGCGCTAAAAGTGGTTGCTACCAATGCGGCGCTGCGGGGCAAAACTTGGTCGTTTGGGGCGGCACTGGACGGGGGGCGCCCGTGTAATACCTTAGCAACTGCGCAGGCGCTGTTATGGCCCGCCCCCCGAATAAGGAAACATAGCGTGAAAAAGCTGGCCCTTGATGCAGCAGATATTCGCATTTTGGCGGCGATTCAGGCGCATGGGCAATTGAGCAAAACCAAATTGGCCGAACTGGCCAATCTATCGCCCACCCCCTGTTGGGCGCGCTTAGACAGGCTAAAGGCCGCTGGGTTTATTCGCGGCTTTCATGGCGATATCATTTTGGAAAAGCTGTGCAACTTCTGTGAAGTGGTGGTCACTGTCTCGTTGCGGCACCATCGAAAAGCCGATTTCGAGCGGTTCGAGCGTTTCGTTATGGCCCAAGACGATATCATCGATTGCATCGCCACCGGGGGTGGCATGGATTACGTGATGCGCGCCATCTGCCCCAGTTTGGCGCAGTTCCAAGATTTGATGCAACAGATGCTGGATGCGGAATTGGGCGTAGACCGCTACATGACCTATATCGCCACGCGGCGGATAAAGGCGGCGCAGGTGAACTTGCCACGCCTGATGGCGCATAGCGTGGCCTAAGGCTGGGCTGTGCAGCGGCGGTGTGTCGCAAAAATTACACCCAGTGACGCGAATAAACCGCGCGGTCTGATCGGGCTGAAAACCCGCTGAAATTAGTCTGAACAGTCTGAAAGCGTGGGGTTTTTAGGCCACGCTTGGCCGCCCTCGGATTTACATCATCGCCATCTTGAAACCGTTTTCAACCGCCCCACCGGGGCAGATAGAAGGGCGATACCATGCACGCAGATGATTTTGGCTTTGGCACGCAAATCCGCAAATCCCCCTATTTCGACGCCACGGTGCGTTGGGGCGCGCAGGGGTTTTCGGTGTATAACCACATGTATATTCCGCGCGATTTTGGCGACCCCGAGCAGAATTTCTGGACCTTGGTCAATGATGCCATCTTGTGCGACGTGGCGGTAGAGCGGCAGGTCGAGATCACAGGCCCCGATGCTGCGCGTTTTGTGCAGATGCTGACACCGCGCGATTTGTCGAAAATGGCTGTGGGCCAGTGCAAATACATCCTGATCACCAATGCCGATGGCGGCATTTTGAACGATCCGATTTTGCTGCGCTTGGCGGAAAATCATTTTTGGATCTCGCTGGCGGACAGCGATATTTTGCTGTGGGCGCAGGGCGTGGCGGTGCACAGCGGCATGGATGTCACCATTGCCGAGCCCGATGTCTCGCCGTTGCAGCTGCAAGGCCCGAAATCGGGGGTGATCATGCAAGATCTGTTTGGCCCCGAAATTGCCGATCTGCGCTACTATTGGCTGCGCGAAATGGATCTGGACGGCATTCCGCTGATCGTGTCGCGCACCGGTTGGTCCAGTGAATTGGGCTATGAGATTTACCTGCGTGACAGCGCCCATGGCGATGCCCTGTGGGAGCGGATCATGGCCGCGGGCATGCCCCATGGGCTAAAGCCGGGGCATACCTCGTCGATCCGGCGCATTGAAGGCGGCATGCTATCTTACCACGCCGATGCCGACATTCACACCAACCCATACGAGCTGGGCTTGGGCCGCTTGGTGAATTTGGACATGCAGGCCGATTTTATCGGAAAGGCGGCTTTGGCGCGTATCCATGCCGAAGGGCCAAAACGCCAGCAAATCGGGCTGGTGCTGGAGTGTGCGCCGCTGTCGGGGCCCAATACGCGCTTTTGGCCAATCATGCAAAACGGTGCGGTCATTGGCAAGGTGACATCGGCGGTTTATTCGCCACGGCTGCAGAAAAATATCGCGCTGGCCATGGTCGATAGCGCCGCCGCCATTTTGGGCGCGCAGGTCGAGGTGACAACCACCAGCGGTGTGGTGGCCGCGCACATGGTCGAGCGGCCTTTTTACGACCCCAAGAAAACCATCGCCGCGGCGTAACCCCCTGACAGGAGCACATCATGTCTGATCTTGCGATCGACCTGCACTGGCACCGCGCAGGTGCTGGGCTGCAAAGCGGGCAGTATTCGAATGCCCATATGGTGCATTTCAACGCCCGCCACGAATTGCCCGTCGATGCCGCCCCCGATTGGGGCGGTGATCGCGACAATACGAACCCCGAACAGGCCTTGGCTGCGGCCCTGTCAAGCTGCCACATGATGACGTTTCTGGCGCTTTGCGCCAAGGCAGGCTGGCCGGTGGCCAGCTACCACGATCATGCCGAGGCGCATTTGGGCAAAAACCCCCGTGGCCAAATGTCTGTCACCCGTATCGATCTGCACCCCGTGGTGCAGTTCGATACCGGCTTTCAGGTGGCCCCGGAACAGCTGCACGAGATGCAGCACCGCGCGCATCGCTATTGCTTCATCGCCAACACGCTGGCCGACAGCGTGGAAATCAACATCCGCTACGCCAAAGGACCATATCTGCCATGACCAGCCCCGAAATTTTGCTGTCCGCGCTTGATGAAAAAGGCGTGCTGCGCCTTACGCTGAACGATGCCCGCCGCCGCAACGCCCTGTCCGAAGAAATGCTGCAACTGCTGGGGCAGGCGGTAGCAGAGGCGGGCCAAAACCCGGCGGTGCGGGTGGTGGTGCTGGACGCAATCGGGCCGGCCTTTTGCGCGGGCCACGACCTGAAACAGCTAACAGCTGGGCGGGCCGCCGCCGATGGCGGGCGCGCCTATTTTGCCAAAATCATGGGGCTTTGCGCGCAGGTGATGCAGGCCATCGTGGCCTGCCCAAAACCCATCATCGCCGAGGTGGCGGGCGTGGCCACTGCGGCGGGCTGCCAATTGGTGGCCAGCTGCGATTTGGCCCTAGCGGCCGAGGGGGCGCAATTCAGCACGCCGGGGGTGAATATTGGGCTGTTTTGCTCGACGCCGATGGTGGCTTTGTCGCGCAATGTGGCGGCCAAACATGCGATGGAAATGTTGCTGATGGGCGAAATGGTGTCGGCGGCCCGCGCGGCCGAGATGGGGCTGGTTAACCGCGTTGTGCCCGCGCAGGCGCTGCGCGCGCAAACCCAAAGCTTTGCAGAAAAGATCGCCAGCAAATCCAGCCTTACGCTGGCCACGGGCAAGGGCGCGTTTTACGCCCAAGCCGAAATGCCCTTGGCGCAGGCCTATGGCTATGCAGCGCAGGTGATGGTGGATAACATGCTGGCCCGTGACGCCGAAGAAGGCATTGGCGCCTTTATCGAAAAACGCGCCCCCCAATGGCAGGATGCATAAGCGATGGCCTTGGCACAGTATCAGCGCGGCTTAGAACCTAGGCCTGCAAACCACCAACCCCTTACACCGATTGGGTTTTTAGAACGCGCAGCCAGCGTTTTTCCAGATCAATTGGCCATTGTGCATGGGGCAGTGCGCCGCGATTACGCCAGTTTTTATGCCCGCGCCCGGGCGCTGGGCAGCGCCTTGGCAGCCCGCGGTTTGGCGCGCGGCGATACGGTGTCGGTGCTGTTGCCCAACACCCCTGCCATGCTGGAATGCCATTATGGCGTGCCCATGTGCGGTGCGGTTTTGCATGCGATCAACACCCGCCTTGATGCGGCCACCATCGCCTTTCAGCTTGATCACGCGCTGTCGCAGTTGGTGATTGTGGATGTGGAATATTGGGGCCTGTTTCAGCAGGCGCTTTCTTTGTGTGAAAGCCGCCCCGCCGTGGTGCTATGCGATGACCCCGAATATGATGGGCCCCGCGCCAGCCTGCCCACGGGCGCAGGCGCGCCACTGGACTACGAGGCGCTGCTGGCCATGGGCGACCCCAGCTATGACTGGCTGCGGCCCACGGACGAGTGGGATGCCATCTCGATCAATTACACATCCGGTACAACGGGCGATCCAAAGGGCGTTGTGTCGCACCATCGAGGGGCCTATTTGCTGGCCCAAGGCAATGCGCTGACCACGGGCATGCAAAAACACGCGGTCTATCTGTGGACGCTGCCAATGTTTCACTGCAACGGCTGGTGCTTTCCATGGACGCTTTAGGCCATCGCGGGCACGCATGTGTGCCTGGGTCAGGTGCGGGCCGCGCCCATATGGGCGGCGCTGGCGGCCGATGGGGTGACACATCTGTGTGGCGCGCCCATCGTGATGTCGCTGCTGATCAACGCCGAGGCCTGCGAAAAACGCGCCCTTGACCAGCAGGTGCAGTTTTTCACCGCTGCAGCCCCACCCCCCGAAACCGTGCTGGCGCAGATGGCCAATGCCGGCTTTGCCGTGACCCATCTTTATGGGCTAACGGAAACCTATGGCCCCGCAGTGGTGAACGATTGGCATGCCGAATGGAACGATTTGCCCGCCGCCGCGCAAGCCCGGCTAAAAGCGCGCCAAGGCGTGCGGTATTTGCCGCTGGAAGAGCTGGATGTGCTGGACCCTGACACGCTGCAGCCTGTGCCGCGCGATGGCACCACCATGGGCGAGGTGATGTTTCGCGGCAACGTGGTGATGAAGGGCTATTTCCGCAACCCCGAGGCCACCGAAAAGGCCTTGGCCGGGGGGTGGTTTCATTCGGGCGATTTGGCCGTGCGCCACGCGGATGGCTATATCCAGCTGAAAGATCGCTCGAAAGATGTGATCATTTCGGGGGGCGAAAACATCTCGTCGATCGAGGTGGAAGAGGTGCTGTACCAACACCCGGCGGTGGCGGTGGCCGCAGTGGTGGCGATGGCGGATGAAAAATGGGGCGAAACGCCCTGCGCCTTTGTGGAATTGGTGCCGGGGCAGGGCGATGTCGAGGCCGATTTGATGGCGTGGTGCCGCCAGAATTTGGCGGGCTACAAACTGCCAAAGCGCTTTGTCTTCGGGCCCATCCAGCGCACATCTACGGGCAAAGTGCAAAAATTCGCCCTGCGTGCACAGGCGCAGCGGCTGGCTGAATAGCCCCACGCCCCGGCCTGCCAAAAGCGCTTGAATGCCGCGCCGCTTTGTCCGATCTTCGCCGCCATTGCGGCGCGCATTGGGCGCCCCGCGCCTTTGCCTTCGGATCTTTGATGCGCGCCACAGCTGACCGCCCGGTTTTGGGCATTTTATTCATGGTTGGGTTTTGCCTGACAGCGCCCATCATGGATGCGATGGCCAAACTGACCCCGACCGATGTGCCAGTGTCGCAAATTCTGGTAGCGCGTTTTGGGGTGCAGGTTGTGGTTTTGGTGCCATTGGCATGGGCTATGGGCATTGCCCATCGCCCGGGGCTGCGTGAAACGCTGGGCCATCTGCTGCGCGGCTTGATGTTGCTTTTGGCCACATTTTTCTTTTTCTCGGCCATTCGCTATATGCCGATTGCAAATGCCATGGCGATTTTCTTTGTCGAGCCTTTCATCCTGACCTTGCTTGGCGGGCTGCTGTTGGGCGAGCAGGTGGGCCCGCGCCGGATCATCGCCTGCATTATCGGCTTTGTGGGGGCGCTTTTCGTGATCCAGCCCAGTTTCAGCACATTGGGGGCGGTGGCGTTGTTTCCCTTGGGGACGGCGGTTACTTTTGCGGTTTATATGCTGCTCACGCGCGCCATGTCTGACCGGCAACACCCCATTACCTTGCAGGCCTACACCGCGCTGGCGGCCTGTGCGTTGATTGTGCCGCTGATTTGGGCCTTTGATGGCAGCGCCAACCCGTGGCTAGACCCGGTTTGGCCCAGCAGTTTTGCTTGGAAAACCCTGCTGGCTGTGGGGGCGATGGCCACGCTGTCGCATTTGATGCTGTCAACGGCGCTGAAATTGGCGCCAGCAGCCACGATCGCGCCGCTGCAATACCTAGAGATCGCGGGTTCGGTCACCGTGGGGTATTTGCTGTTCCAAGATTTCCCCGATGGGCTGACATGGCTTGGCATCGCCATTATCGTGGGATCGGGCCTGTATGTTTTTGCCCGCGAGCGTGCGGCAAGCCTGCCACGGCGCCCCGGCCCGCCCGTATAGCGCCGCCGCTTTTGTGGCCGTCCCGGCCCCGCGCCCTATATGCCAGCCCATAAAAGGGGGGTTTGATGTTCAACGACGATGTCACCGCCCGCTGCCCGGCCTGTGGGGCAACGGATGTGTATTATACCAGCACGAAAATTGGCTGTCATGGGTGCCAAACCGAAGAGCCGTTTGCGTTTGATTTTGCCAACCCAAACCCATCGCTAGATCCGCTGAACCGCGCAAACGCCTTGGCCGTGTTGCAGCGCTGGGATTTTGCCGGATAGGCCGGTTTTGCCGCAGCTCGGGCCACAGTCAAGCGGATGCACGTGGGTTTTCAGGCAGATACCCACGCAAGGTGATGTGACATCACCCGTGATCTGTGGGGTGGTCTTTAAGCACAGCAAGCGCGACCGCTTCGCCAATGGCAAGCGCGCCCTCGATCAAGCCGGGACTGCGTTCAGACACCTCGCTGACGGCAAAGTAAACCCGCCCATCCAGATGGGTTTGTCTTAGGATGGATGGCCTTACAACCGGGTGGCTTAAGGGCTGGGACAAATCCAGCGGGCTAACAATGCGGGGATTGGTGGCCCAGTCTTGAATGACCAAGTCACGCGGGCTGCCAGCCTGCGGGCCAAAAGACTGTGCAAGCTGGGTCAAAATTTCCTGCCGCAACTGTTCTGGTGCGGCTTGTCTTTTGTCTGCGCGCCAGCCGACAAAACCAAACAGCGCGGCAGGGTGCATATCTGCGGCTGTGTGATCATGCACTTCGACCAGTGGGCCCGCCGCGCTGGCCACCCGCCCAGACAGGCCGACATCGCGCCAAAAGGGGCGTTCGTATAAGGCCACAGCTTTGGCATGTGTGCTCATCCAGGTGGGGGTGTCTTGCATTGCGTTCAGCAAATTGGGCGATGCCCAAGGCAGGTCTAGGGTTGTGGCCGCCACGCGCAGCGGCAGCGCCATAATCACCTTATCCGCCACGATTTCTTCGCCAGTATCCAGACCTATGCTGACCTGCTGTGACCCAGTTGGGCATAGCTTTGTGACCAAGGCGTTGGCCCGGATAGAACCGGGCCCAAGACGCTGCGCAAGCGCCTCGATCAGGGCGGTTGGGCCCCCCACAATGCGCACCATTCCATCTTGGCCGGGAAGCGGCTGATAGGTGGTTTGCGGCCCGTAGCCGGTGATGACGGCGTTGCCGGTGTTGAATTGTTCAAATGTACGAATGCCCAGCGTTTTTAGCCAACGCGCCGCTACGGGCTGGTATTTGGGCCACACCCAGGTTGGGCCCAAATCGCCTATCGCTTGGCCGCTGATGGGGGCGCGAATTGCACGAATGCGTCCGCCAATATCTGTGTCGGCTTCAAGAACCACCACATTAACGCCCGCCTGTGCCAAGCGTGCCGCCGCCGTCAACCCAGATAGGCCCGCGCCAATAACCACTACGTCCATGTGTTCATCTTATCTGGATCCCTAGATCGTAAATCTTTGACGGTGTTATGTTTCAGGGCGTTGCGCGCGGCGGTGCCTGTCTTTCGCGCAATGCGATGAAAAAGCCCGAGGCAAAAATAACAGCAGCCCCAATAAGCGTATAAATATCTGGAATTTCGCTAAAAAACCAAGCGCCGATCAGGGCGGTCCAGACCAGTTTTAGAAAATCAAACGGCATCAAGGCCGTTGGGTCGGTTTCCTTTAGGGACTGGCTAAGCGACATTTGAGCGATGGAACCGAATAGCCCGATCATTGCCAGCCAGAACAGCGTTTGAATACCAAAGGGCTGCCACACCCAAAGCGCAGGAAAGATCGAGAATATCCCAAGAAAAATTCCCATATAGGCCACGATGGTCAAGCTTGCCTCGGTGCGCGACAAAATTTTGATTATCAGCAAAGCGATGGCCCACAGCCCGGCCGAGGCCGTGACAAGCAGGGCGCCCGTATCGACCGCCACCAACCCCGGGCGAAGGATGATCAGCATGCCGATAAAGCCACATAAAATCGCCAGCCATCTATAGATGCGAAAGCGCTCGCCCAGCACAAGAACTGCGAGAATGGCCATGAATATTGGCGCGGTGAAGCTAAGCGCTGTCACTTTTGCAATGGGCGAAATCGACAATGCCGTAAAAAACATCAACATCGCGATAATATTGATCACGCCGCGCAAGGCATGCAAACCGATGCGCTTTGTGCGCAATATTGAAAACCGCGAGCGCATTAAAAGCGGCAGCAAAAACGCCAAACCAAAGATGTTTCGAAAAAAGGCAATCTGAAAGGGCGGTAAAACCTCGGAAACATAGCGCACCAGCCCATGCATAATGGAAAACGCCACCGTTGACAGGCACATCAGCACGATGCCACGCAAAGCGGGCGTTTGGCGGTGCCAAACAGCGCTTGCCCCTTGCATGCCTGTGGTCAGCGCTTTCATGTTTCCTCGCGATCTATGTTCGAAGGGGCGGTCTTTGGTCAAACGTTACGCGCCTGTTTTAAAGACCTACTGCCGATGGGGCGAAATCTGCGCGCGCCACTGGCTGCAGCTTGCACAGATTCAGCATGGCGCGCAACGCCGTGAAACCACGCCCCAAGGTGCCATATTCATGCCAAATCATTGGGTTTTTTGGGTTTTGGTCTAGGGTGTCGTTATGGCAGGGGGCTTGCGCCGCTTGCCTGACAGGGCATTGCCCACAATTGCAGCCAGCAAAACGACGCCGCCAAGCAGGGTGTTTTGGGTCGCGGTTTCGCCAAGAAATAACCAAACCCAAAATGGGCCAAGCAGAACTTCGGCCAAGGATAGCAGCGCAAGCTCGGCTGCGGGCAGGCTGCGCGAGCCTAAAGTGTATAGAATTAAACCAGCGCCAACCTGAAACATGCCCATGCCCATGGCGATGCTGCCGTCGCTTAGGCCAAGCACCAAGGACAGATCCAAGCTAAGGCAAATTGCCAAGGTGATCACAATTGCAAACAGGCCAGAAACGAAAACAGCGGGCAGCATTTCACCGGTGCGCCCCCATCGCAATGCAACGGTAAAGATAGAAAACCCCAAAGCCGACCCAAGCGCCGCAAGGTTGCCCTTTAACGCCACGCTTCCAGATTTGTCTGCCACCATGATCGCAATTCCCCCGATGGCAACCGCAATGGCCACCCATGTTGCAGTGCGAACCGGCTCGTGCAACACAACCCAGCCCAGCACAGCGGCCATGAATGGCGCGGTGGCAAACAGCAGCATGGCATTTGCGACCGAGGTGTTCTGAATAGCATAAATCCCACCCGAATAGGCCGCAACCAAGGAAAGCCCGGCGATGATGGCTGGGGAACCGATCCGGCGCAGCTGGGCAAAGGGGCTTTCGCCAGAACGCACCCAAATAAGTATATACAAGAACAAAGATAAGCTGATCGAGCGATAGAGCAGTATTTGCCAAACCACCGCATCTTCGATCAGGCGAATACCAAGCCCAACGGTCGACCACAAAACGCCCGCCGAAAAGACGAACAGCACACCATATTTGTGGGCATCTGCTGTGGGGGGCGTGGGCGCAGTGGCGGTCATGTCTGGCTCAAAATAAGTTACTGTGCCAAGGGTAATGGCCTGACCCTGCCGTGGGTTGCCCATTTGCGACATCTCCACGCCCAAGGCCAAAGGTTTTGCAATTTGCCGTTTGGGCGCTGGGCCACTGCGCGGGCTTTATGTGCTGGGCCCCAGCGCCTGTGGCTTGGGCAGGGTGCGCGCCAGCACAAGGGCGATGGCGGCGCATAGCGCAAGCGCTGTGAAGGCGGGTGTATAACTGCCAAAGCTATCAAAGGCCCAGCCGGTTAAGATGGGGCCAACAGAGCCGCCCAATGTGCCAAAGAACAGCACCGTGCCAAAAATGGCACCATGCGCGCGCATGCCGAAATATTCTGCCACAGTGGGCGAGACCACGACAAACAACGCCCCATGGCTAAAGCCATAGACCGCCACAACAGCAAATAACGCAGCATGCGTGCTGGTCAGGGTTAGCGCAGACAGGCTGGCAAAAAGCACCAGCAAGCACAGGCTGTAGGCCTTTTTGCCGCCGATCCGGTCCACCAGCGCGCCCATGATCAGGCGACCGGCGATGCTGGCCCCACCGATGACAGACAGCAGGGTTGCGGCCAAGGTTTGGGTCATGCCCAGATCCATGCCATGCACGGCCAAGTGCAGCGGTATCGACATCAGCGCGGGAAAGAACAAGAACTGGATGGCGCAAAGCGTCCAGAACACCCGCGCGCTTAAGCCTTGGCGCGCTTGGGCAAAGCTGGCGCCGCTTGCGCTGGCGGCAGTGCCCGCCACCGGCACTGGGGGGCGCCGCATCGACAGGGCCGCGATCAGCAACAGGATCGAGGACATGATGCCCAGCATCAAAAGCGCCTCGCGCCAGCCATAAGCAACGATCAGCATGGCTGCGCCCAGCGGCAATACAATTTGGCCGATGGCCGTGCCCACCTTGACCACACCGCTCATGATGCCGCGCCGCTTTGGAAACCAGCGTGCAATCGTTGACAGGGTGACCACGTCATGGCTGCTCAGCCCAAGGCCGATCAGCGTGCCAAAGATAACGACCAACTGCCATTGTGCACTGACTTGGCTCATCAAAACGAAACCAATGCCATAAAGCGTGCCTGTAACGGCCAGCACTATGCGCGGGCCCAACGCATCGCTTAACCGCCCGCCCGGCATGGCCAGAACGCCCATGATGAAAAAGGCAAGGGCGGTGCAGGTGGACAAAAAAGTGCGCGACCAGCCAAGCTCGGCCTCGAATGAGGGCAAGAACAGGCCAAAGGAAAACAGCATCCCGATGACGGTAAACTGCGTCAGACAGGCCCCAAAGAGCACGATGTAACGGGGATCTCCCATCAAATATCCTTTTCCCGTCTGCGCCGACCTTCTAGTGATGTCAGTCGCGGGCGTGAATGTCGATATTGAACATGCCCCGTCGAAGACAATCATCGCCCGGGGGCAAAACGAACGGGCGAATGAACCGGCACACCCCCAATGTGGCCAACCCTTTGGCGCAGGCTGGGGTTAACCTGTGCTATGGCCTTGGACTGGCTTTTTACACGGCCCCCGCGGCATCTGCGCTGGGGCGCAGGCGGCGCCAGATTGTGTGAGTGCTGATCTTGGGGGTGGCGTGCATCTGCAAAACAGCATGCAGCTGCGCGACCGTGAGCGTGCCGAAGATAAGCCGACGGTAAAGCGCGAAGATGCCGGGTATCGAATAAACAGACCAGTGGCAAAAGCCGCGTTTTGGTCTGGCCACGGGAATGCCAAGCCGCGCAAAGGCGTCGTGCGTCTTGGGGTCATTTATCTGAATGTCTATCGCCTTTGGGTGGCGCGCGCCCCGCCCGATAGATTGCCCCATA
>RFQY01000351.1 GCA_009924775.1 Paracoccaceae bacterium
AAGGCGGCCCCGACCGCGATATCGTTGATCATGTCGCCGAGGGCAGCCCCGCAGCCGAGGCATTGGCCGCAATGAAAGGCGCCGAGCCCAGCTTTAACGTGGCCGAATTTCTGCAAGGCGCGCGCGGCGCCTATGAGATGATCTTGATGGCGTTCGAAAAAGGCGAAATCGAACCCGTGATGGGCTTCTTGTCGCCAGAGGTTTATGAAACCTTCGCCCAAGTGATCGACGCACGCGCCGAACAAGGGCTGACCGTTGAAAGCGAATTTATCGGCATGCGCGAACTGGCCTTGGCCGATGCCACCTTTGACAAAACCACAGGCGAGGCCGAGGTTTCCGTGCGCTACTTGGCCGAAATCACCTCGGTTGTGCGTGATGCCAACGGCACGGTGGTCGAAGGCACGCCAAATGAAATCAAACGCCAGCGTGATACTTGGACATTTGCCCGCGTTATGGGCAGCAACGATCCGAACTGGCAATTGGTTGCTACGGGTGAGTGATGCAGGCCGGGCTAAGGGCCATTTCCCTTGCCTTGGGGCTATGTGCGATGGCGCCAGTGCAGGCAGAGGTTTCCTATAAAATCGCCGATTTTGGCGATCTGCAGGGCTGGGCGCAAGATGATCACGCAGCAGCCCTGGCCGCTTTTCAGGAAACCTGCCCCGATCTGGACGAACCAGATTGGCAAAGCCTGTGCGCCATTTCGGCCAATATCGATGACCCGCGCGCCTTTTTTCAGCTGTTTTTCCGCCCTGTCTTGATCGAAGATGGGGCAAGACCGCTTTTTACGGGCTATTTCGAACCAGAACTGAACGGCGCTTTGCGCCCCGACAGCCGGTATCGGTTTCCGCTGTATAAAATGCCACCCGAGGCGCGCAGCGCCGCCAGCTGGCTATCGCGGCGCGAAATTGAAACCACCGATGCGCTGGTGGGCCGGGGTTTGGAAATTGCTTGGGTTGATGACCCGGCAGACCTGTTCTTTTTGCAGGTTCAGGGCTCGGGGCGCATTCGCTTGCCAGATGGGCGCAGTTTGCGGGTGGGCTATCAGGGCGCCAATGGCCATCAATATCGGTCGGTTGGCACCGAATTGGTGCGCCGCGGCATCTTTGACGCGCACCAAGTCTCGGCGCAGGTCATCAAAAATTGGGTGCGGCGCAACCCGATTGATGGGTTGGAACTGCTGCGCCATAACCCAAGCTATGTGTTTTTCAGTGAAATTGGTGATGTTCCCGCGCACAAAGGGCCGCTTGGCGCCATGAACCGTTCTGTAACGACATTGCGCAGCGTCGCGGTAGACCCGCGCTGTGTGCCGCTGGGGGCGCCTGTTTGGCTGGAAAAGGCTGGCGAAACCCCAATGAACCGCCTGATGGTGGCCCAAGATACTGGTTCGGCCATCAAGGGGGCACAACGGGCTGATATTTTCTTTGGCACGGGCGATGAAGCAGGCCGACAGGCCGGGCGCTTGCGCGACGGTAGCCGCAAGTATGTGCTGCTCCCCATTCAGCGCGCCTATGCTTTGTTGCCCGAGGCCCAGCAATGACACGCCGCCGCCTGCGCCCCGATGAAATAGAGCTGTGGCACAAAGTGGCTGAAACCGCGCAAAAAATGCACCCCGAACGCAAAGCGCCAACACCCGTGGCGCCCAAGCCGAAG
>RFQY01000352.1 GCA_009924775.1 Paracoccaceae bacterium
CTTGACTTCGGATACAATCACCCCACTGCATTGATGAGAGTATATTGGTGTGATGCTGACATCTACATTGAGCCTGTGATATATGAAAGCTACCTGACTACACCAATGCTCATTGACAAGATGCAAGCTGCCAACATTGAAAAGACTGTGACCATAGTAGCTGACTATGCAAGGCCTGAGATAATAGCTGAGCTGAACAATGCAGGGTATGATGTGCAGAATGCTAACAAGGTAGTCAAGAAAGGGATAGACAACATCAAGACATTTGGTGTGTTCTGCCAGGATGACAAGGCACTCAAGAAAGAGTATGAGAATTACAAGTGGAAGAAGATAGGTGACATGATCACTGATGAGCCGGTCAAGATGTTTGATGATGCAATGGATGCTATCCGGTATGCCACTACTCACATCAGGCAGGAGTACTATACAGATGATAGCTACCTGGCGTTTTAGAAACACATTTGTACAGTAGACTAATATAGGTATGGCAATGACTGTTAAGGCTTCACCACAGAAGTTAACCCCTGCATACAACCCTATCAAGTTCATCTATGATAGCACCAACAAAAACCTACCAGGCTTTAAGTATATCTTTCAAGTATTTGAGGGTGGTACAGCTAATCAGATAGCAGAGTACAGGGTACTACCTGTATACTCTACAGGGTATGGATTGATTGACCTGAGCAGACTACTTCAGTCACAAGTTAGCTATGACTTTGAGCCAACCAATACTACTGTATATGATGCAACCAACAGTCACTATAAGTATGATGTCAAGATTGGTGAGGAGTATCTAACTACCACCACATTCACATCTGCCATGACTCAGTATGTCACTGCTCCCTATGCAGGTAAGGTCAGGCTGAATGGTGCCAACACATTTGCAGTAGGTGATCAGATAGTGGTAACACAAACAGGAGCAGGGGTAGCTAATGCTAACCTTGATGGACTATACACTGTGCTTGTGGCTACACCCACATACATTGTCATCAACTTCCTATGGTCATCAATCACTAATGCAGGTAAGGATGTAGAGGTAACCTATGCAGATGGTAGAAAGACTACCACCTATGCGATAGTGTCAGCTCTCAACTACTATGTGTTCAATGGTGCTATGCCTTGGGTAGACTTCCCAACATGGGATATGAATGAGTACTATCTTACCAATATCACTGATAAGTTTTTGACTACATGCCCTGATACATTCTACTGCACATTGTCTGAGGACTTGTGGATGAATGCAGTGTATGGTGGACCAGGTCCAGGTACTCACAAGATTATATTCAAGAATGATGCAGGTGAGATATTTGAGAAGTCGGTTAGTGCCACTGACCATGTCACCGGTAATGCAGTAGGACCTAACAACCATGGAGTGCTGACACCAATAGTAGGAGTGTTACCATTGATTAAGCCAACCACTGAAAGCTACACCTACTACTATGAGCACAATGGTAACCAGGTTACTCAACCATACACTGTGATGATTGACAGAAGAGTTAGGATGGAAGAGATCACTATAGCATTCCTTGATAGGTTTGGCTCATGGGGTAGCTTTGCTTTTACCGGTAGGATATATGAGAGAGGTACAGTACAGCGTGAACAATACAACATGGATGTACAGGGATACATCAACAGTACACCAGAGTGGAC
>RFQY01000353.1 GCA_009924775.1 Paracoccaceae bacterium
CAGGTTGGCAGGCCTATCAATCGGCTCCGCTTACCCTTGAGGCATGGCCCTATCCATCACCGTTGACACCACCGGACTGCAGGCACTGGTTAAACAGTCCAGCGCCTTGGCCAAGCAACTGCCATTTGCCGTCAGCCTGGCCCTAAACGGCTCCGCAAAGGGCAGCCGCTCTATCCCTGGTTCAGACGCCTACAACGTGGTCAAGGCGCTTGCAGGGGCCTCTCGTGGCTATTTCGATCAGCCGACCCCCTTCATCGAAAAGGCATGGCGTGCAACCAACGCCAACAAAGCCAACCCTGAGGTCACTATCTATCCAGAAGACAAGCGCGTTAAATACCTCAAGGCGCACATCACCGGCGGCGTTCGTACCTACAAGGGCTATGAAGCCAAGCTGCTGGGCCTCGGCAACGAAAGCGTGCAAGCCCTCATCCCAACGTTTGTCAAGCGCAACCAAGCAGGCAACGTCACCCGTGGCACGCTTGGGAAGATCATCCAGGCAAGCGCAGCAAAAGGCGCCGGGTCGGTGCTGATTGGTAAGCCACGCGGTGGCAACCGCCCAACAGGCGTCTACGAACGCACCAAGCAGGGCAGCCTCAAACCATTGTTCGTGGCCCAGCCAGCGGCTACCTACCGCAGTGGCTTCCCCTTGAGCCAGACCACGGCAACCGTCCTTAACCGGCGCTTCAGCTCCTACCTAGAGGCAGCCCTTGAGCAGGCCCTAAAGTCTGCCCGTTAATGTGGTGGCTCAGCGGGGTTGCAGCCCCCTGAGCCGTGATCGCCTATCTCCAGCTAAGCGATGCCGAAAGCTTACGAACTGCCAGCGCCAGGCGAGCCATTCGATCCTGAGGTCTTCAAGCTGGGACAACCATGCAAGCGTGACCACATCCACGCTGATGGGCTGACGTTGAGAAAGCGGAATGGCGGTCAGTGCATAATCTGCAGTCGCATTGACTCACTAGAGCGGCAGCAGCGACTAAGGCAAGACCCTGAGTACAACCGCAAACGAGCGGCTTATGTCGCTGAAAAGCGCAAGCGAGAGGGCAGGCCTTCAAGGGCAAAGCGCTCTGAAGAGTGGCATGCACTTAGGCGGCTGCATGCAGCTATAAACCGGACTGGTAAGTGCCCATCTGTTGCTCAGCTTGTTTATCAGCAGCAACTTGACTATTGGCGCGACCATCCTTCTGATCGATTGGCTGCCATTCGTGCGCAGGCAAAGCACCGCGCACGTTGGCGGCACATGACTGATACTGCTTACCGCCTTTACCACCGCGCTAAATCAAAAGCCCGCAAGGTTGTCCTCCGTGGCGGCACCCATATCCATCTATCCCCCATTCAGCTGTGGCGTAGATGGTGTGACTTCGATCACTCCTGTGCCTACTGCGGCGCAAGTGGTGATCTAGAGGTTGAACACGTGGTGCCCATCAGCAAGGGTGGCGAGCATCACCTTGGCAACATCGTGCCTGCATGTCATCGATGCAACAGTAGTAAGCGCAGCCGTGACGCATGGTCTTGGTACAAGGCGCAGCCCTTCTACGAAGACTGGCGATGGCACAACATCGAATCCATTCTCAATAAGAGCAAGCCAATGACCAAACAGATCAATCTGTTCGCAAGTTAAGCCAAGCGCAAAAATCGTGAGATCGACTGCGC
>RFQY01000354.1 GCA_009924775.1 Paracoccaceae bacterium
CGCCCGGCTTCACTGCTTGAGACAGCGCAGCAGCGCCTTGATCGCGTGGCAGACAGGCTTGAGCCTGCATTGGTGCAATCCGTGCAAACCCGCAGCCATCGCGTGCAAACTGTGGGCGCGCGACTGGTGCCTGCCTTGGATCGTGCTTTGGCGCAAAAACGCCTGCCCTATGCGCGCGCCAGCGCCAATTTGCGCCCCTCGGTTCTGAGCCGCGCGATTGCGGATGCACAGCAAAAACTGAATGCCCTTGAACGGATGCGCCAAAGCCTTGGCTACATGGCTACGCTCAAGCGTGGCTATGCGGTTTTGCGCAGTGAGACAGGGTTGATCACCACAACCGCGGCTTTGCGCACGGCGTCCAAGGTTGAGGTTGAACTAACCGATGGCAAGGCGCAGGTTAAGCCGCTCCCGTAACGGGGCGGTGGGAATCCGCTTGCTGCCCTATCTCGGCGGGCTATAGTTTTTGTGAGACAGCCTATGCACAAGAAAGGGGCCTCTTATGCCGATCAAAAACCGCTTTGCCGAATTGCTGCCCGAAGTCACCGCGTGGCGGCGCGATCTGCACGAGAACCCAGAAATCCTGTTTGAAACCCATCGCACCTCGGCCGTGGTGGCCGAGCGGTTGCGCGAATTTGGCTGTGACGAGGTGGTTACGGGCTTAGGGCGCACAGGGGTTGTGGGCATCATCAAAGGCAAATCCACTGCATCGGGCCGCTGCATCGGATTGCGCGCGGATATGGATGCCCTGCCGATCCATGAGGAAACGGGGCTTGATTATGCCTCGAAAACACCCGGTGCGATGCATGCTTGCGGCCATGACGGGCACACGGCCATGTTGCTTGGTGCGGCGAAATATCTGTCTGAGACGCGCAATTTTGATGGCACGGTCGCCATCATCTTCCAACCCGCCGAAGAGGGTGGTGGCGGTGGCCGCGAAATGGTCGATGACGGGATGATGGAGCGCTTCGGCATCCAAGAGGTCTACGGGATGCATAATTGGCCGGGGATGCCCACGGGCGCATTCGCGATCCGCTCTGGCCCATTTTTCGCGGCGACCGATCAATTCGATATTTACCTGACGGGCAAAGGGGGGCATGCCGCCAAACCGCAAGAGACGATTGACCCTGTGGTGATGGGCAGCCATCTGGTGCTTGCCCTGCAAACCATCGCCAGCCGCAATGCCGACCCTGTTAAACAGGTGGTGGTTTCGGTGACGGCGATGCACAGCGCGGGCGAGGCCTATAACGTGATCCCTGAGAAAATCCATCTGCGCGGCACTGTGCGCACGCTTGACCCTGATCTGCGAGAATTGGCCGAAGCGCGGATTACCGCGATTGCCAAAGCCACCGCCGAGGGTTTTGGCGGGCAGGCCGAGGTGCAGTATCACCATGGCTATCCTGTGATGATCAATTCGGAGGAGCAAACCGAATTCGCCGCCGAAGTCGCCCGCGCCGTTTCAGGCGATTGTGTCGAAGCGCCCCTGATCATGGGCGGCGAAGATTTCGCCTTCATGCTCAATTCCCGCCCGGGGGCCTATATTCTGGTCGGCAATGGTGACAGCGCAGGCGTGCATCACCCAAAATACAATTTCAACGATGAAGCCATCCCCGCAGGATGTTCGTGGTGGGCCGAGATCGTAGAGCGGCGGA
>RFQY01000355.1 GCA_009924775.1 Paracoccaceae bacterium
CGCCGAATTTTGGGCCAGCGCCGCCTTGGACATGGCTTCGGCCGCCGAAAATTGGGTAAAGCGGCCCAAATCGCCAACCATGCCCATCGATGTGCGTTTATCCAGCGCCTCTTCAACCGCCGGGGGCAGGCTGATGTTTTCTATGTAAAGCTCGGGCACGCCCAGCCCGTATTCAGCCACTTTGGGCGCGATTTCGGCGGCCACCAGACGGCCAAGATCGCCGGTATTGGCCGCCATATCCAAAACCGGTATCCCCGAGGCCGCCACGGCGCGCGAAAATTCTTGCACCAAGATATTGCGGATCTGAAAGCTGATCTCGTCCATGGTGAATTCACAATCGGTGCCCACGATCTCGGTTAAAAATAGGACTGGGTTGGTGACGCGCACGCCATAGCTGCCAAAGGCGCGCAGGCGCACGGGCCCGAATTCGGGATCGCGGCAGATAACGGGGTTTTTCGTACCCCATTTCAACCCGGTAAACCGGGTGGTGTTTACAAAGTAGATCTCGGATTTGAACGGCGAGCGGAACCCATGATCCCAATGGTTTAGGCTGGTCAACACCGGCATGTTGTTGGTTTCCAGCAGATAAAGACCGGGGGTAAAGACATCGGCCAGCTGACCTTCGTGCACGAATACCGCGGCCTGCCCCTCGCGGACGGTCAGTTTGGCGCCGTATTTAATTTCGTGGCCTTCGCGCTGAAACCGCCACACCATCGTGTCGCGGCTGTCATCCACCCAATGGATCACATCAATGAATTGGCCGGATAAAAAATCAAAAATTCCCATAACACCCCCTGTCTGGCAAACTGGCCGCGCTTAACCTAGGCTGCCCACCTTTTCGCGCGCGATGCGCCCCACGATGGGCAGCGCCTGATCGCGCGATATGCCCGGGCGCAAGCGCGGGTCATATAAAATGGCCAACAGCATTTCATCTTGCGTTGTCAGCAATGCAAATTCATCGTCATCGTTAAAAATCGAGGGCCGCGCCCGCGGGCTGTCATTGGCCAGCCCCAAGCCTTGGGCCAATTCCTCGTGCACGCAGGATTTACGCATCAAATCAGGGTGTTCGGCGCGAATGATGGCAATGGCGCGGGTGTAGACAGCATCGTTTTTCGGGTCTGAAAAGGCCAGCACAAGGCAATGAATGGTCCGCGGCAAGCTGCGCAGCATGGTCAAGGTGGCCGGGTTGATATTTGGCTCTAGCTGGCGCACCCGGGCAATTGTGGCTAGGCGGTCATCTTCGCTGGCCACCAGCACGTGGAAATTGCCCCGCGCGCCGGTGCTGATGGGGTGGCCCGTAACCCGCGCCAAGCGCTGGGTATAGGCGGCCACCAGCTGGCTGTCGCCCTGCTGCTGGGCCGCGGGCACGCTGGCCCCAAATTCAAGCGTGATACGCACAGGCGCCACCCAACGGCGCAGAACACCCGGTTCGCCCCGCGCGCCCACCAGCCCACGGCCGCGTTCGTATTCGTCGAAAAAGGCCAGCTGTTCGAAATTGCGGGCCAACATTTCATCATCAAAGGGCGTATCGGGCCCGCCGCCATCGGTGCGCAGCAGCCCCTTGGCCAGCAACGCGTCTTGCACACGGGCATAATAGCGCGCCAGTGCCACACTTTGCTCGGAGGGCTGCAAGCCAACCGCAGCGTTAG
>RFQY01000356.1 GCA_009924775.1 Paracoccaceae bacterium
GCGGCGATCTCGACGCAGGTCACATCCACCCCGGCGGCGTCGGTGGTGATGAAGGGAGACACCCCGGCGCTCGCGCCCGTCGTCTCGTTGTAGACCTCGACGTTATCCCCAACGCACCCAAGCACGCCCGCGCCGAGCAGCACGACGCAGGAGGCAGCACTGTTGTCGGGCGGGTCGATGCTGTCGTCAATCTCAACGATCAGCGCGGGAAGGGGATACCAATCCGCCTCGGTCGTCGCGCTCGCGTCGGCGCCGGGATCGCCGATGACGACGGGATAAAACAGCCCGTGGAGGTCGCCGGGGCAGGCGAGGGCGGAGGTGGCGCGGGGCCATGTCGCGTCGCTGACGACCCATGACGGGAGAGGGAGCAGCCCCCGATCTTGCCAGGGCGCAGACTGGAGTCCGAACCGGATCGGCTCGCCTGCCGCGCCGTACACCGGGGAGTCCACCCGCCCCCGCAGGATGACGCGCCGCACCGTCCAGTCTTGCCCCTCGATGATCTGCGATACCTCGGCGGGCGCGCCGGACAACCCTTTGATGATGGCTGACCAGTTGGCCGGGTCGAGGATCTCGATCCCAAGCGACGCGCCACCCTCCCCGAGCGCGTCCACCATGTCCGGCTCTGTCATGCCGGGGAGGGTTTGGATCTCCCCCACCGTGCCGGGGGTGCTGTCGGGGATCGAGATCGCGGCGTCGGTGTAGTACCGCTCCACCCCGTCAACGGTCAACCGCAGCACCGTGCGCTGCTGACCAGAGGCGAGGGATGTGCGATCTGGGTATGGCACCGATCCTGATCCTCTTGGTAAGCCTACTCCACTCCCCCGCCGACTGCAACCCGGTCAGATCCGGGGGGCAGGACGAGGACGGCGACGGCTGGCCGGACGGGTGGGCGGTGCGCCCCGCCTGCGGGGTACATCCCCGTGTGTCGTTGGCCCCCCCGGATCTGACCTAAACCAGCTCCTCGATCCGCACCGTGCCGATGGTGACAAGCTCGTCCTCTGTCTCGTTCCCAAGCGCAGCAACGCGGGTGTGGACATCCGAGATCAGCGACCCGTACATCTGCCCTTCCCGGATCAGGACGGATGAACCCG
Organism: Paracoccaceae bacterium; assembly: GCA_009924775.1. GTDB lineage: Bacteria > Pseudomonadota > Alphaproteobacteria > Rhodobacterales > Rhodobacteraceae > CAJXSO01. The sequence goes on from RFQY01000356.1 coordinate 1,092, forward strand.
CCGCCTCATAGGCCAGGGAGGGGAGGTAGACGACAGGCAGCCGCGCCCCGACCTGCCGCCGGAGCGCGCCTTCGATCAGCCCGTCACTGTGTCGAGAGGCGAGCGCCGATCCCGAGGTGACAGCAGCAACGTAGTCCTGCGCCGGGATCGCCGCGTAGAGCTGATCCGTGTTGATGTTCGCCTCGGCCCATGAGAACTCGACCGCCCGCCGCACCGGGGCGAGGTTTTGGACGGAGCGCGCCCCGTTCGTGAGCGTTGTCACCTCCTGCCCGATGGACGCGCTGACCGTGCGCCCCTGCGAGTACTGGCGACCAAACACCAGCAACGGCCCGACCGTCACCGCGCCGAGGGCGAGGTATCCGGGGCTGTCTGCATCCTGCGTCAGCGCCGCCACGTTCAGCCGGTAGTACCGGTAGCCGGTCGTCACCGCCCACGCGATCCGGGTCGCGGCTGGCCGGATGATCGCCACCTTGCCCGAGGCCGGGGCCGTCCCGTTGGGGTCGTCGATGCGGATCGATAGTTGCCGCCCCGTTGCCCGCCA
>RFQY01000357.1 GCA_009924775.1 Paracoccaceae bacterium
TCATTCTCGCACCGCTTGCCACGATTGGCCGCTCGGTCATGAGGCTATTGACGGGTGTGGGGCGCGTTAGCATCTATGCCGGCGCGACTGTCTCGCACCTCTTTCGTCCGCCATTTTACCCGCGTGAATTCCTGATCCAACTGATGCAAATCGGGTTTTTATCCCTGCCCGTGGTCGGTCTGACCGCCCTGTTTACGGGCGGGGCCTTGGCGCTGCAAATCTATTCGGGCGGCGCGCGATTTAATGCCGAGGCGGTTGTGCCCTCGATTGTGGCCATTGGCATGGTGCGCGAACTTGGGCCTGTTTTGGGTGGCCTCATGGTTGCGGGCCGCGTGGCGGCTGCGATTGCCGCCGAGATTGGCACGATGAAAGTAACCGAACAGATTGATGCGTTGGTCACGCTTTCGACCAACCCGCTCAAATATCTGACCCTACCAAGGGTCTTGGCCGCAACCCTGTCTTTGCCCCTTTTGGTGGCGATTGGGGACAGTATCGGGATTTTCGGCGGCTATTTGGTGGGCACAATGGTCAAACTACATTCTGACAGAGGTGTTTTTCAGCGCATGATTACCCTGTCCGATGTCCATAAATCCTTTGGCCCCAAGCAGGTCTTGCGCGGCGTGAACCTTGAGGTTCCCAAAGGCGAAAGCATGGTCATTATTGGCGGCTCTGGCACGGGCAAATCGGTTTTGCTGAAATCGGTTTTGGGTCTTGTGCGCCATGACAGTGGGATGATCCTGCTTGACGGCGAAGATGTCACCCGCGCCGCGCGTGACCCGTTTTTGGCGCGCTTTGGGATGCTGTTCCAAGGTGCGGCTCTGTTTGACAGTCTGCCCGTATGGCAGAACGTGGCCTTTCGTCTGATGCGCGGCCATCTTAAGCGGCCAAAATCAGATGCGCGCGAGATCGCGATTGAAAAATTGCGCCGTGTGGGGCTGAAGCCCGATGTCGCTGACCTTTACCCGTCTGAATTGTCAGGGGGCATGCAAAAGCGCGTAGGCCTCGCCCGCGCCATTGCAGCGGAGCCTGAAATTATCTTTTTTGACGAGCCAACCACAGGGCTTGATCCGATCATGTCGGGCGTGATCAATGATTTGATCCGCGAAATCGTGGTTGAGATGGGTGCAACCGCCATGACCATCACCCATGATATGTGGCCCCGCGGCGGATATGGACAGCGCCGATGACCCCTATTTGCGCCAGTTTATCACAGGCTCTGCCGATGGCCCGATTGAGGCGGTGCGCTAAGGCGCAACATACTCTGGCCAAAGCGCGCGACCCGCGCTAATCCTGTGCCATGGCAAAACCTATAACCCAATTCATCTGCGGCCAATGCGGCACGGTTCATAAAAAATGGATCGGGCGTTGCGATGGCTGTGGCGAGTGGAACACGATTGTTGAGGAGGCCCCGCTTTCGGCAGGCCCCGCCAAATCGGGCTTGGGTGCAGGCAAGGGACGCAAAATGGCGCTGATGGATTTGGCCAGCCAAGAGGCCCCGCCACCGCGCCACCCTTCAGGCTTGGCGGAATTGGATCGTGTTCTTGGGGGCGGGCTTGTGCCTGCCTCTGCCCTGCTTTTGGGGGGAGATCCGGGCATCGGGAAATCGACCCTGTTGTTGCAG
>RFQY01000358.1 GCA_009924775.1 Paracoccaceae bacterium
ACCATGCCGTCGCCGGCACCTGGGCCAAGGTGCTGGAGCACCACCAGGGCGGCCACGTCCTCGGCGTCACCGCGACGCCCGAGCGCCTCGACGGCCGCGGCCTGGGCGATCAGTTCGAGACCTTGATCGAGGGACCCGACGCCGGCTGGCTCACCGAGCAGGGCTTCCTCGTGGCCGCCCGGGTGTTCGCCCCGCCTGGCATCGACCTCTCGGCGGTCCGCCGGTTCGACACCGCCAAGGGCCGGCACGACTCCGACGAGATCCTGCGGCAGGGCCAGGCTATGGGTGATGCCGTGAGCCACTACCGCCGCACGATCGAGCCAGAGCACAACGGCACCGCCATCGCCTTCTGCTGCTCCGTGGCCCACGCCGACGCCTTGGCCGAGGCGTTCCGCTCTCAGGGCATCGCCGCCGCCCGGCTCGATGGCGCGATGGATCGCGGTGAGCGCCGGCGCATGATCAACGACCTCGGCGCTGGCGTGCTGAAGGTGCTGACGAGCTGCGACATCATCAGCGAGGGCACCGACATCCCCAGCGTCACCGGCGCGATCCTGCTCCGCCCCACCGACAGCCTGGGCCTCCACCTCCAGCAGGTCGGCCGCGTCCTCCGGCCCGCCCCGGGCAAGCGCTGGGCGATCGTCAACGATCACGTGGGCAACAGCCTCCGCCACGGCCTGCCGACCGATCAGCGGGAGTGGAGCCTGGAGGGCCGCACCAAGCGCGGCAAGCGCGCCGCCAGTGAGGCGCTGCCGGTCAAGGTATGCGATTCCTGCTTCAGCACCTTGCCATCGGCCGAGCCGGTATGTCCGATCTGCGGCTTCGTGTTCCCACCGCCGGCCCGCCGCGAGCTGGTCACCGTCGACGGCACCCTGCAGGAGCTCACCGCCCAGGCCGCTGCTCAGCAGCGTCGCCAAGCCGTCGGCAAGGCACGCACCCGCGAAGAGCTGGAGGCCATCCGCCTGGAGCGCGGCTACTCTCGCGGCTGGACTGATCACATCTTGAGGGCGCGCGGTGGCAGGTCGTTCGGATGAGCTGGCGGTTCAGAACGCCATCCGCCTGGAGCATGGCTCGGGGCCGGCCCGCCTTTGGCGCAACAACACCGGCGCGCTCAAGGACGCCACCGGCCGCCTCGTCCGCTACGGCCTCTGCCCAGGCAGCTCAGACCTCATCGGCCTGCGCCAGGTCACCATCACACCCGACATGGTGGGCCAGACCCTCGCCGTGTTCACCGCCATCGAGGTCAAGGACCAGGGCCGCCTCACCGAGCAGCAGCGCGCCTTCATCACCATGGTCCAGCAGGCCGGCGGCATGGCCGGCGTTGCCCGCTCAGTCGACGACGCCCGCCGCATCCTCGGTCTGTAACGCTCTGCAACAACAACCAGGCTCGGGTGGGGCAGCGCCTCTACGGTCATCCTGTCCCCATGCCACCCACCCCATGGCACTCTCTCCCGAGCAATGCCTCGGACGCCTTCGCGTCCTCTACCGCGACGCCCACAAGTGCGACCCGGCCTCCGACACTTTGGTGATCGCCTGGGCGCGCACCGCTGACACTTGGGCCACCTACGCCATCCGCCACTACGACTGGTCCTTCCTCGTCGCCGAGGCCGTCGTCCGCCAGTGC
>RFQY01000359.1 GCA_009924775.1 Paracoccaceae bacterium
CAGCCCGCAGCCAAGGCTCCAGCCGACGACAACAGCATTGCCGCGCGGTTGCAGCGCATTCGTTCGGTTGTGGCAGGGGCCGATACCGCGGCACAGGATTTCTCGGAAGATCAGCACGCCGAGCCATTTTTGACCGCTGCGGCCTTTATGGCGACACCGGCCACGAATGCCATGCCCGAACAGGCCGATCTGGCCAGCCTTGCGGCCGATATTGCCGCCGACATCGGCGAGGATGAAGACACAGGCGAAGACACATTCAGCGCAATTCAGGCCGCCGCGCGTGACGCCGCCCAAGACAGCGCTGAACAGCCCACCGAACATGCCGCGGACGATAGCACCGACACCACGATCGACGATATCGCCGAGGACAGCCCAGAAACCACCTTACACAACACCATTGCAGGCTTTGGCGCACATATCGATGCCCAGCCGCCAACGCCCCCCACCCCGCAACACGCGGAAGGGATTGATGCTGCGGGTCTGCTCGACCGTGGCGCAATGTCAGGGGCAGGGCCCGACGCCGCAGCCACATGGACGCCTGCCAGCACCATGGCTGCGGCGGGGCCGGAAAATGATCATGACGAGGACATGATCGAAATCGAAACATTGGACGAAGATGACACCGGCAATGCCCAGCCCGCGCCAGACGCAGAACCGCGCCTGCGGGTGATGAAAATGCGCCGCGCCGATTTTGAAGCGGCGGTAGCCGCTGGCCGGTTAGAACCGATGGACGAGGAAGACGACGACGACGGCGCCAGCCTATGGGCACCCGAAGCCACCGCTGAAGGGGCAGAGGGTGGCGAAGTGACCAGCTCGTTGCCCGCAGAAGACGAAGCAGACCTGCGCCGCGAACTGGCCGAAATCGAGGCCGAGCTCGAGGGCGCATTGGCCAGCGATCCGGCCACAAAAGATGCCAATATCGACGCGGCAGACAGCGCAGCAGAGGCCGAAGATAATGCGCTTTTCGCAGATCTGCCCCCCGCCGCACCCGCCGCGCAGCCACGGCTATCACCGGCCAGAAGCGATGCAGATATGCAGCGCCTTTTGGCAAAAACAGATCAGGAAATGGGCCAGCCCGACACCGCCAACCGCCATCAGGCCATCGCCCATTTGCGCGCAGCCGTTGCCGCCACCCGGGCCGACATTGCCGCAGGCGGCGCGCTGCGCCCCGAAGGCAGCGGTGCGGCCTATCGTGCCGATCTGGCCGATGTCGTGCGCCCGGTGCCGGCCCAAGCGCCGGCGTTACGCTTGGGCGATGCGATGATGGCACCGCAATCGGCCAGCGCCACCCACGCCGCGCCATTGCGCTTGGTGGCCGAACAGCGTGTCGATACCCAGCCCGCGCCGCAGCCGGCCAGCCCATCGCCCGCACAAACCACGCTGGTGCGCCCACGCCGGGTACAAGTGCCGGCACCCGCGCCGCTGAACCCAGCAGATGGTGCCGCACACGCCCCAGATTTTGTTGATTTCGTCGATCAGTCTGGCGCGAAAGGCTTGGCCGAAATTCTGGAAGCCGCAGCCGCCTATATGGCCGATATCGAAGGGCAAGAGGCCTTTACCCGCCCGCAGTTGCTGGCCTATGCGCGCAATGCGCTTGGCCATGATTTCAGCCGCGAAGAT
>RFQY01000360.1 GCA_009924775.1 Paracoccaceae bacterium
GCCACGCACAGCGGGATTTGGAAATACGGGATCAACCGCGCCACGCCCCACCGATCCAACGCCCAACCCGATCCCAAATTCGCCACTACGACCGAGACACTGTAAATCGGGAACAGCTGGACCAAGGCCAAATGCGACCATCCCTTTTCGGCCGCAAACGGAACCTGTTGAAAGAAAAACGCGGTAAAGAACGCGCCCGGCCCGATCAGCGCCGGCACCATAAGCCAAAACAGAGGATGGCGCAGGCACGCGCCCCGCGTCCAATGTCGTGCGCCCATGCCAAGGCTGCTGTTTTCTTCGGCCATCGATTGCGGCGTGCGTTCTTGGCGCAACAGCCAATACAGAAACGGCGCCGCCCCGATCACCACAATCGCAGCATAAGACCATAGCGTTTGCCACGCAAAGACCCCCAACAGCAGGACCATGACCATGGGCAACACCGCCTCGCCCAGTGAATAGCCAAGGTTCGATATCGACAAGGCCCGCCCCCGCGTGGCCACAAACCATCGCGACATGGCCACGGCCGCCAAATGCACCGCCATCCCCTGTCCGAAAAACCGCAACAGGAATATGGCAACGGGCAACAGGATGACAGTCTGGATTTGCGCCATGAACAACACCGCGGTGGCCAATCCGGCCAAGACGATCCCACCCAAGGCGCGGGTGCGGAACCGGTCCGACAATCCCCCCGCCCAGATCATCAATACGGCCGAGGAAAACGTGGCAATGCCGTAAATACTGCCCCATTGCGCGTGGGACAGATCAAACGTGGCGCGGATTTCCCCCGAAAAGATCGAAATAAAATAGGTCTGTCCAAAGCTGGACATAAACGACAATAAAAACCCCGCGCCGATAAAGGTCTTATTCGCCCCCAAGAATCGCCAAAATGCCATAATCGCCGCCTCATTCCGTCGCGACCACTATGGCGCGGATCGGCGGTTTTGCAATGGCCAAACGGGTTTACTTGGGCACGGTTGGGACAGAACAAGAGGTGTGGAATACGCGGTAACCAGAAATACTTTTCGTTGTGCTATATCTTTGGCCATCGAATTGCGCCAGTGTGCTTAGGGCTGCGCCTGCCTGGGTGGGGGCTTTTGTGGGACAGATTTATCCATCCAACATCGCGCAAAGCTTCGCGATAACAATACTTTGCAAGGTCAAATGCGCCTGCCGGGGGGCAGGCAGGCGCAGCCCGATGGTGCCCATCGGGCGTGTTGTCACAACGGGACCTACCGATACGCCCGCAGGGCGATGACAGCGTTTAGGCCGCCAAAGGCAAAGGCGTTGGAGAGGGCCACGTCAACGGCCACCTCGCGGGCCTCATTCGGGACGACGTCGAGCGCGCATTCGGGATCGGGTTCCTCGTAGCCTATCGTCGGAGCAATAACCCCATCGCGGACGGCCATGATACAGGCCAAAAGTTCAACCGCCCCTGTCCCGCCAATCAAATGACCGTGCATGGATTTCGTCGAACTGATCATCAGATCATCCGCGTGATGGCCAAAGACATCGGCCACCGCCGCGCATTCGGTTTTGTCGTTCGCGGCCGTTCCTGTGCCATGGGCGTTGATATATCCCACATCCTCGGGATTTAGGCGGGCATCACGCAGCGCGCCCGC
>RFQY01000037.1 GCA_009924775.1 Paracoccaceae bacterium
ACTGCCAATATTGGCAGTGAATTTGCCCGCTTTTAAGACAGCCAGCCCGAGATTTCGGTTTCGATGACGGCCGATAGCGCCTCGATATGGGCGTCGTCGTCGTTAAGGCAGGGGATATAGGTAAACTGTTCGCCGCCCGCATGCTCAAAGCTTTCGGCGATTTCCTCGTTGATCTCTTCCAGCGTTTCAATGCAATCGGCAGAAAAGGCAGGGGCGATCACCGCGATGCGCTTTTTGCCCTGTTTGGCCAGTTCGGCCACATGTTCCACCGTGTAGGGGCGCAGCCATTCTTCGCGCCCGAAAACCGATTGGAAGGTGGTGCAAATTTGGGTGTCATCCCAGCCCAGCCGTTCTTTCAGCAGGCGGGTGTTTTTCTGGCACTGGCAATGATAGGGGTCGCCCTCTAGCAAATAGCGCTTGGGCATGCCGTGATAGGAACACACCAGCATATCTGGCTTTTCCTCTAGCGCGGCATAGGCGCGTTCCACCGATTGCGCCAGCGCATCGATGAATTTGGGGTGTTCGAAATAGGCCGGCACGGTGCGTACGGCGGGCTGCCATTTTTCATCCATCAATGCGCGGAAAAACTGATCGTTTGCCGTGGCAGATGTGGCGCCGGCCTGCTGCGGATACAGCGGGAAAAACAAGATTTTGCGGCAGCCTGCCTCGACCATGGCGCGCACCTTCGATTTGGTCGATGGGTTGCCATAGCGCATGCAGAAATCAACCATCACGTTCTCGCCGTATTTTTCTTGCATCGCGGTGGCAAGCTTGGCGGTTTGGTCTTTGGTGATGGTCATCAAAGGGCTTTCACCCTTGTCATGGTTCCAGATGGATTTGTAGTTTGCGCCGCTGGTAAAGGGGCGCTTTGTTAGGATGATCAGCTGCAACAGCGGCTGCCATTTCCACGCTGGGTAATCGATTACCCGACGATCCGAAAGGAACTCGTTCAAATAGCGGCGCATCGACCAATAGTCGTAATTGTCGGGGGTTCCCAAGTTGGCCAGCAAAATGCCGATCTTCTCGCGGGCCACTTTGGGGTGGTCGGCGGGGGCGTGTTCGGGGCGTGTTGCGTATTGCGCAGCATCCAGCATTTTGGCCTCACTTATTCCTGGGTCCGGCTTCGGGATACTGGGGAGATAAGGGAAATTGTTTAAAGGTCAATCCGCTAGCGGCGTTTCGTCTGTGCCCAGTGCATCGGCCAGCCGCTTTTGCGCCGATCCGGGGCGCAAAGGTTGGGGTTGGCTGGCATCTGGGGCCCATGCGGTAAGAAACAACAGCTCGAACGTGGCGCCGACGCGGCCATCGGGGGTGCCTGCCATTTGGCGATACAAGGTTTCGGCCCCTTGCAGCACGGCGCGGCGGGTGGGGCGGCGCAGGCGGTGGGCCAGCGCGTTTGCCTCGCCCATGTGGCGCAATTCGCGCATCAATGCGCGGGGGCTGGCATAGCTGGCCTGCAGCACCAGCGTGTCGGCCACGGGCAGCGCCAGCCCGGCACGTTGCAACAAGCCGCCCAAATCGCGGATTTCGGCCATCGGCGCCACGCGCGGGGCCATGCCCCCGGTTAAGCGGCTTTCCGCCTCGGCCCAAGCGGTGCGCAGCTGTGCCAGCGTTTGCCCGCCAAAACACACCGCCAGAAACAGCCCATCGGGGCGCAGCGCACGGCGGCATTGGATAATTTGGCCGACCGGGTCGTTTGCCCAATGCAGGCCCATGGCATGAATGACCAAGTCGCATTGCCCCGGCGCCAAAGACAGCGTTTCCGCCTCGGGTACCAGCTGCGCCTGCGCAAAGGCTGTGCCCCATGGCCCGGGAAACCCGGTTACAATCGCTATGTCGCGAAAGGTTCTGTTAACCATCGACAGGCGATCTTGCACCTCGTCGATGGCGGTATCGTGCAAGAACAGGGCAGGCGTTTGGGCGCGCCGGCGGTTGCGCGATAGGGCGGCCATATCGGTGAGTCGGGGTGCGTCTGTCATGGGGGGAAGATATGTGGCAATTCACGGCAGTTCAAACTGTGTTGCGTGCGGTCTACCCGCCCACATGCCTGCTGTGCCGCGACATGGTGGACAGCGATCATGGCCTATGCGGGCCCTGCTGGCGCGAGACCCATTTTATTGGTGGTTTGGTGTGCGATTTATGCGGCACCCCGTTGCCCGGCAGCGATACGGCCGAGATTGCCCATTGCGACGATTGTTTGCGTATTGCGCGCCCTTGGTCGCGGGGGCGTGCGGCGCTGCTTTATTCGGGCAATGGCCGGAAACTGGTGCTGGCGTTAAAACATGGTGACCGCACCGATATTGCAACCCCGGCTGCGCGCTGGCTGGCGCAGGTGGCGCGGCCCTTGGTGCGGCCCGGTACGGTGGTGGTGCCCGTGCCGCTGCATTGGTGGCGCTATTTTCAGCGCCGCTATAACCAAGCGGCCTTACTGGCGCAGCCCATGGCACAGCAACTGGGGCTGGGCTATTGCCCCGATGCGCTGCACCGTGCCCGGGCCACCGCGCCGCTAGAGGGGCATGGCCGCGACCAGCGGTTTCAAACCTTGTCCGGGGCCATTGCCCCCAGCCGCCATGGCCCAAAGATGTTGTCTGGCAGGCCGGTATTGCTGGTTGATGATGTGCTGACATCGGGCGCCACGCTGGCCGCCGCGACCGAGGCCTGTTTTGCGGCCGGTGCAACAGATGTTTGCGTGCTGGCCCTAGCACGCGTTGCAAAGCAGCCCTAAATCCCTGTAAGCATGCATAATCATTTGCGGGGACCATCATGCAACCTGTCGAAATTTATACCTCACCCCTGTGCGGCTTTTGCCATGCGGCCAAGCGGCTTTTGTCCCAAAAGGGCGTGGCTTTTTCCGAGATAGATATCTGGGCTGACCCCTCGAAAAAGCCCGAGATGATGCAGCGCGCCCAAGGCCGCCATACTGTGCCGCAAATCTTTATTGGCGCCACGCATGTTGGGGGCTGTGATGATTTGTATGCCTTGGAACGTGATGGCAAGCTTGACCAGTTGTTGGCGGGCTGAATGCTGCGTGTTGGGCTGATACAGCTGTGCGCGGGGCGCGACCCGCAGGCCAACCTGCAGGCCACCGAGGCGCTGGTGCGCCAAGCGGCGGGTGAGGGCGCGCGCTTTGTGTTGACGCCCGAGGTGACAAACTGTGTCACCAGCGACCGCGCGCATCAGGCGGCGGTGCTGCACCCCCAAGAGACCGACCCGACATTGGCGCGCTTGCGCCAACTGGCCGCTGAACTGGGTATTTGGCTGCTGATCGGGTCTTTGGGCATCAAAACCACCGATGCCGATGGCCGCTATGCCAACCGCAGTTTCATGATTGGCCCCGATGGCGCGCTGCGCGCGCATTATGACAAGATACACATGTTCGATGTGCAGGTCAGCGCCAGCGAAACCTATCGCGAAAGCGCCAGCTATCGGCCGGGCAACCGCGCGGTTTTGTGCCAGACAGATTTTGCCGCCGTGGGCATGACCATTTGCTACGATCTGCGTTTTGCCCATTTGCACCGGGCCTTGGCGCAGGCAGGGGCGCAGATATTGACGGTGCCCGCCGCGTTTTCACCGGTGACGGGGGCTGCGCATTGGCAGGTGCTGTTGCAAGCGCGCGCCATCGAGACCGGCTGTTTCGTTCTGGCGCCTGCGCAAACCGGGCTGAACGACACCCATAATGGCGCGCAGCGCCGCACCTATGGGCATTCGATGGTGGTGGCACCTTGGGGCGAGGTGCTGCTGGATGCAGGCACTGCGCCCGGCGCCTATTGCATAGATCTGGATTTGGCACAGGTAGAACAGGCCCGGCTGCGCGTGCCGGCGCTGGGCCATGACCGCAGCTTTGATGGGCCAGACCATGTCTGATGGGGCAAATGCGCTGGCCATTGCGCTGTTTAGCGAGATTTTGACCGCCGATCAGCTGGTGCGCAACCGTTTGTCCAAGGTGTTGCCCAAGGGTATGGAAATTTCGCATTTTTCCGTTCTAAACCACCTCGCCCGGGTGGGGGACGAGCGCACGCCGGCCCAGCTGGCAAAATCGTTTCATGTAACCCGCGGTGCCATGACCAACACGCTGAACAAGCTAGAATGGGCCGGCTACATTCACATTCGCCCCGATTGGGATGATGCGCGGCGCAAAATGGTGGCCCTCAGCCCCGCAGGGCGGCGCGCGCGCGATTCGGCGCTTGATGGTATCTCGCCCATGATTGGTGATTTGGCCGCCGAACTGGGCGAAGACAAGGTGCGCGCCGTGCTGCCGATATTGCGCGAATTGCGCTTGAAACTGGAAACCGAAGGTTAGGCCTGCGCGCCCAACAACACATCACGCAACGCGGGCGCCATATTGGATGGTTGAAAGCTGCTGATCGTCACCTTGACCACGTTTTCTGACACAAACGGATCTTGGGCCAGTAGCGCCTGCAGCGTTTCCAAATTGGGGGCTTGTGCCACCACAATACCCCCTGTGCGCGGGTCTTTTGGGCCAGACAGCAAAAAATGCCCCTGCTGATAGGCCTGCGCCACAAAATCCATATGCGGGGCCAGCACCGGTTCGATCTGGTCAAAGGGCACGGTATATTCCAGATCAATCACGAAAAGGCGGTTCTTTTTTGCAATCAGGCTCATGCGCTGGGGGCCTGTTTCAGGCTGGCGGTGACGTAATTTACCGAAAGATCGCGATCAGACAGCGACCATTGCCAAGTGATGGGGTTAAAGACGAAACCTTTGCGGTCAACCGGGGCCAGCCCGGCGTTGCGGATCAGATCGAACAGTTCGTCGGGGGTGATGAATTTGTTCCATTCATGGGTGCCTTTGGGCAACCAGCGCATAACATATTCTGCCCCGATAATCGCCATGGCAAAGCTTTTTGGGTTCCGATTAATGGTGGAACACACCATCAGCCCGCCGGGCTTTAACAGCTGTTGGCAGGCGGTCAGGTAGGCCAGCGGGTCGGCCACATGTTCGACCACTTCCATATTAAGCACCACGTCAAATTGTTCGCCATCGGCGGCCATTGCCTCGGCTGTGGTGTGGCGATAATCAATCTCTAGCCCCGATTGTTGGGCATGAACGCGGGCAACGGGAATGTTGCGTTCGGCGGCATCGGCGCCCACCACCGTGGCCCCAAGCCGCGCCATAGGTTCGGCCAAAAGCCCGCCGCCGCAGCCAATATCCAGCACGCGCAGCCCCTGAAACGGCAAGGCGTCTTGCAGGTCGCGGTTAAATTCTGCGGCAATTTGGCGGGTGATATAGGACAGCCTGCATGGGTTTAGCATGTGCAGTGGCTTGAATTTGCCCTTGGGATCCCACCATTCGGCGGCCATTGCCTCGAATTTTGCAACTTCGGCGGGGTCTACCGTTGATTGGGCAGTTTGCATTTTGCGCTCCATGTGGTTCTTTGGTCACCAAACCCTATATAGGCCGATCATGGATAAATACGCAGGTCAAAATAACGCGGCCCGGCATCTTTACCCGGCACGCGACCCGTTCGACCAACGAATGGTGTCTGTCGGTGGTGGGCATGTCATCTACCTAGAGCAATCGGGCAACCCCGATGGCATACCCGTTGTGGTGCTTCACGGCGGCCCCGGCGGCGGGTGCAGCCCCGTGATGCGGCGGTTTTTTGACCCGCAAAAATACCGCGTGGTGCTGTTTGACCAGCGCGGCTGTGGCCGGTCGCGCCCCTATGCCAGCGTCACAAATAACACGACATGGGATTTGGTGGCCGATATCGAGCTGATCCGCACCGAGCTGGGCATCGACCGCTGGAAGGTGTTTGGCGGCAGCTGGGGGGCCACATTGGCGCTGGTCTACGCCCAAGCCCACCCAAGCGCGGTGCGCAGCCTTATTTTGCGCGGTGTGTTTTTGGCAACGCAATCCGAATTGCAATGGTTTTATGGCGGCGGCGCTGGGCGGTTTTGGCCCGATGTCTGGCAACGCTTTGTCGAGGTGATTCCCGAGGACGAGCGCGATGACCTGATCGGCGCTTATCATAAACGGCTGTTTAGCGGCCATATGCCCACGGAAATGGCCTATGGCAAAACATGGTCAGCGTGGGAAAACGCCTTGGCCTCGATGGCCAATAACGGCCATGCGGGCGATGCGCCGGGTGATTATGCCCGTGCTTTTGCCCGGCTGGAAAACCACTATTTCATGAATGCGGCCTTTTTGGAAACCGATGGGCAAATTCTGCGGGATATGCACAAAATCGCCCATATCCCCGGCGAAATAGTGCAAGGGCGCTACGATATGATCTGCCCACCGCAATCTGCGTGGGAACTGGCCCAGGCATGGCCAAACGCGCGGTTGCATATGGTGCGCAATGCCGGGCATGCCCTGTCTGAACCCGCGATCAGCGGCGAATTGGTGCGCATTATGGACCGGATGGCCGAAAACGACGAGCTGTGATGCCCCTTGCAGTTTGATGCCCAAGCGCGTATAGCGTGCCCAACAGCGGCGCGTCGGGGTCCAAACCCGGTGCCCACCGGGAAACAGCAACGGGCCGCGTGCCCGTTTTTTTGTGCTTGGAACCAACATGAACGACCTTATCGCAAAAACCGCCATCGATAAACGATTGGCCGAGATTGTGCGCCCCGTCATCGAGGATTTGGGTTTTGAATTGGTGCGTATCCGCCTGATGGGCGGTGAAACAAAGACGCTGCAAATCATGGCCGAACGCCCCGAAGGCGGCATCGAAGTGGACCAATGCGCCGATATTTCCAACGCCGTTTCCGCGGTGTTGGACGTAGAGGACCCAATTTTGGATGCCTATAATCTGGAAGTGTCCAGCCCCGGCATCGACCGGCCCCTGACGCGGCTGAAAGATTTTGACACGTTCGAAGGCTATGACGCCAAGCTGGAAACATCCGAGCTGATCGATGGGCAGCGCCGCTTTCGCGGCATTTTGGCCGGGATCGAGGGCGAAGATGTGCTGGTGAATATCCAGCAAGGGGGCGATGTGGTGACGGTGGGGCTGAATATTGATTGGCTGACCGATGCCAAGCTTGTGATGACCGACGAGCTGATCCGCGAAATGCTGCGCCAACGCAAAGCCGCTGGCGCCTTGAATGAAACCGCGTTTGACGAGATTGAAACCGAAGACGGTTCCCAGGAGGACTGATAGATGGCCATTACTTCTGCAAACCAGCTAGAGCTTTTGCAAACCGCCGAGGCAGTTGCCCGCGAAAAAATGATCGACCCGACCCTCGTGATCGAGGCGATGGAAGAAAGCTTGGCCCGCGCGGCCAAATCGCGCTACGGCTCGGAAATGGATATTCGGGTAAAGATCGACCGGAAAACCGGGCGTGCCACCTTTACCCGCGTGCGTACCGTTGTCGAAGATGATGCGGTAGAAAACTATCAGGCCGAAATGACCGTGGCGCAGGCGCGCCAATACATGGCCGATCCGCAGGTAGGCGACACCTATTCCGAGGAAATCCCCCCGGTAGATATGGGCCGAATCGCCGCCCAAAGCGGCAAGCAGGTGATCATTCAAAAGGTGCGCGAAGCCGAGCGTGACCGCCAGTATGAAGAATTCAAAGACCGCGTTGGCTCGATCATCAATGGTGTTGTGAAGCGCGAAGAATTTGGCAATGTGATCGTTGATGTGGGCCGCGGCGAAGCCGTGCTGCGCCGTAACGAAAAAATTGGCCGCGAGGCATACCGCCCCAACGACCGTATCCGCTGCTACATCAAAGATGTGCGCCGCGAAGCGCGTGGCCCGCAAATCTTCCTTAGCCGCACGGCGCCCGAATTCATGGCCGAGCTGTTCAAGATGGAAGTGCCCGAAATCTACGATGGTATCATCGAGATCAAGGCCGTTGCCCGCGATCCGGGCAGCCGCGCCAAGATTGCGGTTATTTCCTTTGACAACTCGATCGACCCTGTGGGCGCCTGCGTGGGTATGCGCGGCAGCCGTGTGCAGGCGGTTGTGAACGAGCTGCAGGGCGAAAAGATTGATATTATCCCCTGGAACGAGGATATGCCCACCTTCTTGGTGAACGCATTGCAGCCTGCCGAAGTGTCGAAAGTGGTGCTGGACGAAGATGCCGAGCGTATCGAAGTGGTTGTGCCCGACGAGCAGCTTTCGCTGGCCATTGGCCGCCGCGGCCAGAACGTGCGCTTGGCCAGCCAGCTGACCGGGCTGGACATTGACATTATGACCGAGTCCGAGGAATCCGAGCGCCGCCAGAAAGAATTCGAAGAGCGCACGCGCCTGTTTATGGATACGCTGGATCTGGACGAATTCTTTGCCCAGCTTCTGGTCTCCGAAGGCTTTACCAACCTTGAAGAAGTGGCCTATGTCGATGTTGACGAGTTGCTGGTGATCGATGGTGTCGATACCGATACCGCCAGCGAACTGCAGGCCCGTGCCCGCGATTTCCTAGAGGAACAGGCGCGCACCGCATTGGAAAAAGCCCGCGAATTGGGTGTCGAGGACAGCCTTGTTGAATTCGACGGGCTGACCCCGCAGATGATCGAAGCTTTGGCGCAAGACGGTATCAAAACGCTGGAAGATTTCGCCACCTGCGCCGATTGGGAACTGGCCGGCGGCTGGACCACGGTGAATGGCGAACGTGTGAAAGACGAGGGTTTGCTAGAGGCGTTTGATGTCAGCCTTGAAGAAGCCCAAGACCTGATCATGACTGCCCGGGTTCAGCTGGGCTGGGTGGACCCCACCATAATGGAAACCGAGGCCGATGATGAAGATCTGGCCGATGAAGACGAGGCCGGCGCCTAAGGCGCGGGCCAAGGGGGCAGCAAGCATATGACACGTGGCGGCCAAAACAAAACGGATGGCGAAGACCTTCGCAAATGCATCGTAACCGGCGAAACCGCGCCGCGTGGCGGGCTGGTGCGTTTTGTTGTTGGGCCAGACGGGCAGGTTTTTCCTGATATTATGGAAAAACTGCCCGGCCGTGGCATGTGGGTCAGCGCAGATCGGGCGGCCATTCAAAAGGCCGCTGCCAAGGGCCTGTTTTCGCGCGCTGCCAAGGCACCGGTAAAGGCCAGCGAAACGCTGGCCGATGACGTCGAGCAGCAATTGGTGCGCCGCGTGGTCGAGCTGATCAGCCTTGCCCGGAAATGCGGCGAGGCGGTGTCGGGCTACGAAAAGGTCAAAGATTGGCTGATCAAGGATTATGCCGAGGTGCTGGTTCAGGCCAGCGATGGCTCGGGGCGGGGCAAGTCTAAGCTTAGCACGCCGCAAGAGGGAAGTTTTGTGGGCTGGCTGACTGCCGACGAGCTGGGAATGGCATTTGGACGACAAACTGTGATACACGTCGCGCTAGCCGCTGGAGGTTTGGCATCACGTGTTGTAGAGGAGGCGGCAAGACTGAAAGGTTTGCGTGTCTCAGGTGGCGCGGATGCCACCGGAAAGGATAGAAGACGCACATGAGCGACAACGACGGCAAAAAGACTTTGGGTGTACGTGGCGGACCCCGTTCGGGGAATGTGAAGCAAAGCTTCAGCCACGGGCGGACCAAGAACGTCGTGGTGGAAACCAAGCGCAAACGCGTAGTGGTGCCCAAGCCCGGCGCAGCCGCGAAACCCACGGGTGCAGCCGGTGGGCATGGCCCAGCTGGTGATCCCGCCCGCCGCCCGGCAGGCATTTCCGATGCGGAAATGGAGCGCCGTTTGAAGGCGTTGCAGGTTGCCAAATCGCGTGAAGTTGAAGAAGCCGCACAGCGCGCCGCCGACGAAAAGGCCCGAGCAGAAGAGCGCGACCGCCGTCGCGCCGAGCAAGAGCAAAAAGAACGCGAGCAGCGCGAAGCCGAAGAACGCGCGCGCGAGAAAGCCGAAGAAGAAGAACGCCGCCAGAGCGAAGAGGCAGAAGCCGCCAAGCGGGCAGCTGCCGTTCAGGACGAAGCCGAAAAACCTGCGCCCGCCCCCGCAGCGACCGAATCACGCACGCCGGATGCGGATACGCCCGCCGTTGGTGGTGGCGCCAAACCCAGTGCTGCAGCCCCCGGCCCCCGCAAGGCCGAGCGCGAGCGCGAAGAACGTGGCCGCAGCGCCAAAGGCCGCGACGAAAGCCGCCGGGCTGGCAAGCTGACCCTGAACCAAGCGCTTTCGGGTGAAGGCGGGCGCCAGAAATCGATGGCGGCGATGAAGCGCAAACAAGAGCGGATGCGCCAAAAAGCCATGGGCGGTGCACAAGAGCGCGAAAAAATCGTGCGCGAGGTGCAGCTGCCCGAAGCAATCGTTGTCAGCGAATTGGCCAACCGTATGGCCGAGCGCGCCGCAGATGTGGTGAAAGAGCTGATGAAAATGGGCATGATGGTGACCCAAAACCAAACCATCGACGCCGATACAGCCGAATTGATTATCGAAGAATTCGGCCACAAAGTGGTGCGCGTGTCTGATTCTGACGTCGAAGACGTGATCCAGCGCGTGGAAGATGCCGATGACGATCTGCAAGATCGTCCGCCGGTGATTACCATCATGGGCCACGTCGACCATGGTAAAACCTCGCTTTTGGATGCGATCCGCAAAACCAAGGTTGTATCTGGCGAGGCGGGCGGCATTACCCAGCATATCGGTGCCTATCAGGTGGAAACCGGCGAGGGTGTCACGCTGACATTCCTTGATACGCCGGGCCACGCCGCCTTTACCTCGATGCGGTCGCGCGGTGCGCAGGTAACCGATATCGTGGTGCTGGTTGTGGCTGCCGATGATGCCGTAATGCCCCAGACAGTAGAGGCGATTAACCACGCCAAAGCCGCTGGTGTGCCCATGATTGTGGCCATCAACAAGGTTGACCGCCCCGCCGCCGATCCGCAAAAAGTGCGCACCGATCTGTTGCAGCACGAAGTTGTGGTCGAGGCGATGTCGGGCGAAGTGCAAGACGTGGAAGTTTCCGCCAAAACCGGCCAAGGGCTGGATACATTGCTGGAAGCGATTGCACTGCAGGCCGAAATTCTGGAACTGCGTGCCAACCCCGACCGCGCCGCCGAAGGTGCCGTGATCGAGGCACAGCTGGATGTGGGCCGCGGCCCTGTGGCCACCGTGCTGGTGCAAAAAGGCACGCTGCGCCAAGGCGATATTTTCGTCGTGGGCGAACAGTGGGGCAAGGTGCGCGCCTTGATCAACGACAAGGGCGAGCGCGTGAAAGAAGCAGGGCCTTCAGTGCCTGTCGAGGTGCTTGGCCTGAACGGCACGCCCGAGGCGGGCGATGTGCTGAACGTGGTTGCAACCGAAGCGCAGGCACGCGAAATCGCGGAATACCGTGAAAAAGCGGCCAAAGACAAACGCGCTGCTGCCGGGGCTGCCACCACGCTGGACCAGCTGCTTGCCAAGGCCAAGGCCGATCAGAACGTGGCCGAGTTGCCGATTTTGGTGAAAGCCGATGTGCAAGGCTCTGCCGAAGCGATCGTTCAGGCGATGGAGAAAATCGGCAACGACGAGGTGCGCGTACGCGTGCTGCATTCGGGCGTGGGCGCGATCACGGAAACCGATGTGGGCCTTGCCGAGGCCTCTGGCGCCCCGATCTTGGGCTTTAACGTGCGTGCCAATGCATCGGCCCGCACCAGCGCCAACCAAAAAGGCGTGGAACTGCGCTATTACAGCGTGATCTACGATTTGGTTGATGATGTGAAAGCGGCTGCATCTGGCCTGTTGTCTGCCGAGATTCGCGAAAACTTTATTGGTTATGCGAAGATCAAAGAGGTGTTCAAAGTATCGGGCGTTGGCAAGGTGGCTGGCTGCTTGGTCACCGAGGGCGTGGCCCGCCGCTCGGCCGGTGTGCGCCTGTTGCGTGATGATGTGGTGGTGCATGAAGGCACGCTGAAAACGCTTAAACGCTTCAAGGACGAGGTTGCCGAGGTGCAATCGGGCCAAGAATGCGGCATGGCCTTTGAAAACTACGACGATATCCGCCCCAATGACGTGATCGAAATTTTCGAACGCGAAGAGGTGACACGCACCTTGGCCTAAGGGCCAAAACTGCGGTGGATCGCATGTAACAAAAGGGGCAGCACTGATGTGCTGCCCTTTTTTGTGCGTTTGGGCCTATAGCCAGTCGCGCAGTATGGGGATAAGCGGGATATCGGCTGGGGGCATGGGGTAACTGGCCAAGTCTGCGGCGCGCACCCATTTCAGCACTTGCCCCTCGCGGGGTGTGGGGATGCCGCCCCATTTGCGGCAGGCAAACAGGGGCATGAGCAGATGAAAATCATCGTAGCTGTGGCTGGCAAATGTAAGCGGCGCCAAGCAGCTAGACCATGTTTCAATGCCTAGCTCTTCGTGCAGTTCACGCACCAAGGCGGCCTCGGGGGTTTCGCCGGGCTCGATCTTGCCGCCCGGAAATTCCCATAAGCCAGCCATCGATTTGCCCGCCGGGCGTTGCGCCAGCAACACGCGGCCATCTGCATCAATCAGCGCCACCGCTGCGACCAAGATAATTTTCATCGCCCCGCCCTTTGTTGGCAGGCGGTGATGGGGGCACCGCCTGCGACTGTGCCAAAATTACGAGCGGTAATCGGCGTTGATCGAGATATAGCCATGGGTCAAATCGCAGGTCCACACCGTGGCTTGGCCTTGGCCTAGCCCCAGATCGACGCCGATTTGCAGGTTTTGCCCCTTCATATAGGCTGCTCCTTGGGCCTCGGAATAGGTGGGTGACACCCAGCCATTTTCCGCCACTGTGATGGTGCCAAAGCGAATGCTTAGCAAATCGCGGTCGGCTGCGGCGCCCGATTTTCCAATCGCCATCACAACGCGGCCCCAGTTTGGGTCTTCGCCGGCGATGGCAGTTTTGATCAGGGGCGAATTGGCAATCGCCATGGCATGGGTGCGGGCATCGGCATTGCTGGCCGCACCTGTGACGGCGATTTCCACAAATTTTGTGGCGCCTTCGCCATCGCGCACCACTTGGTGGGCCAAATCCAGCATCACGCCATGCAGCGCATCGGCAAAGGCGCTGTCATCTGCCCCCACCTGCACGCCCGATGCGCCCGTTGCCGCCAGCAGCAATGTGTCCGAGGTCGAGGTGTCGCTGTCGACGGTGATGCAGTTGAACGTGCGGTCAGTTAGCGTGGACAGCAGGGTTTGCAGCACGGGCTGTTCTACCTGTGCATCGGTGAAAATATACACCAGCATGGTGGCCATGTCGGGTGCAATCATGCCCGACCCTTTGGCGATACCGGCAATTTTTACCGGTTTTCCGCCGATCTCTACCGTGGCACAGGCGCCTTTGGGAAAGGTATCGGTTGTCATGATTGCGCGCGCGGCCTGTTCCAGCCCCGCGGGCTGTGCGGCGCCAGCCAGTGTGTCCAACGTGGCGATGATGCGGTCATGGGGCAGCGGTTCGCCAATCACGCCGGTTGACGAGGTAAACACACGCCCCTGCGGCACACCGGTTGCCTGCGCCACAGCGGCGGTAATAGCCTGCACCGATTCAACGCCGCGCCCACCGGTAAAGGCATTGGAATTGCCAGAATTTACCAAGATTGCAGCACCGGGTGCGGCATCGCCCCCCAGTTTTGCCTGACAATCCAACACCGGCGCCGAACGGGTGGCCGAACGGGTAAACACCCCCGCAATCGCGGTGCCGGGCGCCAAAAGCGCCAGCATCACATCGGTGCGGTCTTTGTATTTCACACCTGCAGCGGCGGTGGCAAAAGACACGCCCTGTATCACCGGCAGCGTGGGAAAGCTGGCCGGGGCCAGCGGGGAAACGGCAAGCGCCTTGCCCATGGGATTAGTCCTCCAGAAGATCGATGCGCGACAGCAGCGATTTATCCAAACCCGCTGCGGCCGACTGGTCGATATTCGCGCCTTGGGCCAGCTTTGCAAGCTGTTCTTCGATCAGTTTTTGTTGCAATTCCGCCTCGATCTCGGGGCGCACTTCGGCCAGATCGGGCGCGGCGGCCACGCGGGTTTCGTTCAGGCGAATGACGTGCCAGCCAAACTGCGTTTGCACCGGGTCAGAGACCTGTTCGGCTTGCATGCCAGCGACCGCCTGTTCAAAGGCAGGCACCATCATGCCAGCGCCAAACCAGCCCAATTGCCCACCATTTGGACCCGAGGGGCCAGTGGAATGGGCCTTGGCCAATTCGGCAAAATCGGCGCCTTCGCGGGCCTGTTTGGCCAGATCTGCGGCGGCCTCTTCGGTTTCCACCAGAATATGGCTGGCGTTCCATTCGGTTGCAGGCTGCGCGTTGGCATATTTGGCATCATAAGCCGCTTTGATCGCGTCTTCGGACATTTGCGCCGCCAGCAAAGCATCGATTGCTTCGGCGGCCAGCAGTTGGCGCTGTTCGTTTTTCAGGGCAATTGCAACGCGCGCGGGTGGCGTTTCAATGCTTTCGGCCAGCAGGGCCTGTTGCACCAATTGGTTAAGAATGCCGTCGAACAACATTTCATCGGGCAGTTGGGCAAACTGCTGGGGCAGGCTGCCCTTCATCATGATCATTTCGCCCAAAGTGATGGTTTTACCATTCACGCTGGCCACAACCGTTTCGGCGTTTGGCATATCTTCGGCATAGCTGGCCGTGGCCAACCCGAAAACAAGGGCGGTGCTGGCAATAAAGTGGCGTAATGGCATAATGGTGATCCTTTGTTTGACCAGTTTGGCCCCTGACGTTGACACTGCGCAAGCCGCCCCTTACGTAGCCATAGGGCCAGTTTGGCTGCGATTTCCCGAACGTTTTATGCGCTGTGGGGGAGGCGGGCAAGCAGATGGCCCGCACGTTGGTGTTATCAAGCGGAACGGAAAGCACATGTTGGGACTGGGAAGTTTAGCCCGAAAGGTTTTTGGCACACCCAACGACCGCAAGGTCAAGGCCACGCGCCCGCTGATTGAAAAGATCAACGCGCTAGAGCCCCAGTTTGAGGGGCTATCAGACCAAGAGCTGATTGAAAAAACTGCAGAATTCAAAGCGCGCATTGCCGGGGGTGAAACGCTGGATGCGCTGCTGCCAGAAGCCTTTGCCAATTGCCGCGAAGCTGCCAAGCGGGCCTTGGGCCTGCGGGCCTTTGATGTGCAGCTGATGGGCGGGATTTTCCTGCACCAAGGCAATATATCCGAGATGAAAACCGGCGAAGGCAAAACGCTTGTGGCCACCTTCCCCGCCTATTTGAACGCGCTGACCGGCAAGGGCGTGCATGTGGTTACGGTAAACGATTATCTGGCCCGCCGCGATGCGGAATGGATGAGCAAGGTTTACGCCGCACTGGGCCTATCCACCGGCATCGTTGTGCCCCAGCAGCCCGATGATGAAAAACGCGCCGCTTACGCCTGCGATATCACCTATGCCACCAATAACGAGCTGGGGTTTGATTACCTGCGCGACAATATGAAATCGGAATTGGCAGAAATGAGCCAGCGTGGCCATTTCTTTGCCATCGTCGACGAGGTGGACAGCATCTTGATCGACGAGGCGCGCACGCCGCTGATTATTTCGGGCCCAGCCCAAGACCGCAGCGACCTGTATATCGCCATCGACAAGGTCATCCCGATGCTGGACGAGGCGCATTATGCGCTGGACGAAAAAATGCGCCAAGTCACCTTTACCGATGCCGGTAACGAATGGCTGGAAGAAAATATGGTGACGATGGGCATCCTGCCCGAGGGGCAATCGCTGTATGACCCCGAAAGCACAACCATCGTGCACCACCTGAACCAAGCGTTGCGCGCCCATAAAATGTTCCAGCGCGATAAAGATTACATCGTGCGCGCCTCCCAGCCCCGCCCTGGCCAGCCGCAAGGCATGCAAGAGGTGGTTTTGATTGACGAATTCACCGGCCGCATGATGGCTGGGCGCCGCCTGTCGGATGGCCTGCACCAAGCAATCGAGGCCAAGGAAGGCTGCGCCATTCAGCCTGAAAACGTAACGCTGGCGCAGGTGACGTTTCAAAACTATTTCCGCCTTTACGAAAAATTGGGCGGCATGACTGGCACCGCCGCCACCGAAGCCGAAGAATTTCAGGAAATTTACGGCTTGGGTGTTGTCGAGGTGCCCACCAACCGCCCCATCGCCCGTGTCGATGACGACGACGCAGTCTATCGCACTGCGCAGGAAAAATTCGCCGCCATCGTTGAAACGATCAAAGAGGCCAATGCCAAGGGCCAGCCTATTTTGGTGGGCACGACCTCGATTGAAAAATCCGAAATGCTATCTGCGCTGCTGACACAAGCTGGCGTGAAGCATAACGTTCTCAACGCCCGCCAGCACGAACAAGAAGCCCAGATCGTGGCCGATGCGGGCAAGCTGGGGGCGGTGACCATTGCCACCAACATGGCAGGCCGCGGCACCGATATTAAGCTGGGCGGCAACGTGGAATTCAAGGTAATGCAAGCCATCGCCGCCAACCCCGAGGCCGACCCAGAAGCGATTCGTGCGCAGATCGAGGCCGCGCATGCCCAAGATGAAGAGGCCGTAAAAGCCGCGGGTGGCCTGTTTGTGCTGGCCACCGAGCGCCACGAAAGCCGGCGCATTGACAACCAGCTGCGTGGCCGATCTGGCCGGCAGGGCGACCCGGGGCGTTCGGCGTTTTTCTTGTCTTTGGAAGATGATTTGATGCGCATTTTCGGCAGTGAACGCTTGGAAAAGGTGCTGTCGACCTTGGGCATGAAAGAGGGCGAGGCCATTGTGCACCCATGGGTGAACAAATCGCTAGAGCGCGCGCAGGCCAAGGTAGAGGGCCGCAACTTTGACATTCGTAAGCAGCTGCTGAAATTCGACGATGTGATGAACGACCAGCGCAAGGTGATTTTTGCGCAGCGGTTGGAAATTATGGAAAGCCACGATCTGTCGGAAATTATCGCAGACATGCGGGCCGAGGTTATCCATGATATGGTTGAAACCCATATGCCCCCGAAAACCTATGCCGACCAATGGGATACCGAGGGGCTGTTGGCCGCGTGCCGCGAGCAACTGAACATCGATTTGCCGATCGTCGATTGGGCCGCCGAAGAAGGCGTGGATAACGACGCCATTATCGAACGTATCGAAGCCGCCACCGAGGCGCAGATGCAAGAAAAGGCGCAGGCCTTTGGGCCGGAAAACATGCGCCAGATCGAAAAGCAGGTGCTTTTGCAGATCATCGATGGCAAATGGCGCGAACATTTGTTGCGCCTTGAACATCTGCGCTCGGTCGTTGGGTTCCGCGGTTATGCCCAGCGCGACCCGCTGAATGAATATAAAAACGAGGCCTTCCAGCTGTTTGAAACCATGCTGGATAGTTTGCGCCAAGATGTCAGCCAGAAACTGGCCCAGATCCGCCCGCTAAGCGAAGACGAGCAGCGCGAAATGATTGCCCAAATGGTGGCGCAGCAGCAGGCCCAGCAGCAGCAGTTGGATCAGCTGGCCCAGCAATCCGAGGCAAAAACCGCCGCCGCGCTGGAAAACGGTTTTGACGAAACAGACCCCAGCACATGGGGTAACCCGGGCCGAAACGAACCGTGCCCCTGCGGTTCTGGCCAAAAATTCAAACATTGCCACGGCAAGTTCTAAACACGGGCCTTTGCCTGACGCATAAATCAGGCTTGGATTGAATTCTGCTGTTGAAATCCCGCCCTAGGGGCGGGATATTGCAACAGCAATACCGCAACCTGGGGCCTGTGTATGTTTGTTATTCGTGCGGTGTGCGCCACTGCACTATGGGTTGTTGTGCTGTCTACGCGGCTGTTTGCGCAAGATGTCACGCTTATTTCACCCGACCGCAGCGTAGAGATCAGCGGCACGCTGCTGGGCTTTGATGGCGATTATTACCGCGTAGATACGGTTTATGGCGAATTAACCGTCGATGGCTCGGGCGTGCTGTGCGAGGGGCCTGGCTGCCCAAACCTGTTGGATTTTGTGGCCGATCTGCGCCTGTCGGGTGCGGCCAGTATGGGCACGGTTTTAATGCCGGCGTTGCTGGAATCCTTTGCCGCCAAGGCCAATCTGCGTGCGCAGCGGGTTAGTGAAAACATGGCGTTGGTGCAATATGAATTGCGCAACCGTGGCGATGGCCCTCTGGTGGCGCGGTTTCATTTTCGTAACACCACCACCGACGAGGGGTTTGCCGATTTGCTGGCAAATGAGGCCGATATCGTGATGGCTTTGCGCGAAATCCGCCCGCCCGAGGCCACGCGCGCCGAAGAGGCGGGTTTGGGGGATCTTCGCCTGCCGGGCCGCACCCGGGTTTTGGCGCTGGATGCCTTGGTGCCGATTGTGGCGCCCGATAATCCGCTGGCGGCGATCAGCACCACCGATCTGGCAGGCGTGTTCACAGGCAAGCTGACCAATTGGGCGCAGTTGGGGGGGCCAGATGCCGAAATCACGGCCTATCTGCGCGATGCGCGATCGGGGCTTGGGCAAGCAACAACCGATTTGTTGATGGCCCCCATTGGCGCCAGCATCGGGGCTGGCGTTCAGCGCCGCGACAGCGATAGCGCGCTAGAGCAAGCGGTGGTGAATGACCCTTTTGGTATTGGCTTGGTGGCACAATCGGCCCTGCGACAGGCCAAGCCATTGGCCCTGATGGGGGCGTGCGGGTTTCAATTAAGCGCCGCGCGCCGCAGCGTGAAAACCGAAGATTACCCGCTGACCACGCCTATGTTTTTATACGTGCCCGCCCGCCGCCTGCCAAAGGTTGCCCGCGATTTTTTGACCCATCTGCGCAGTGCCCCGGCGCAATTGGTGATCCGGCGGGCTGGTTTCGTTGACCAAACACCCGAAGAGATACCGATCAACGCCCAAGGTCAGCGGCTGGCCAATGCCATTGTGCAAGCGGGCCCCGAGGTGGATTTGGGTGAATTGCAGCGCATGTTGGCGGTGCTGGGGCCACTGCAGCGGCTGACCACCACCTTTCGGTTCGGGGCAGGTTCGGCGCGGCTGGATGCCCAAAGCAGCTCGAATGTGCAGCAATTGGCGCAGGCATTAGAAGGCGGGTTTTACGATGCCCGGCTGCTGGTGTTCGTGGGGTTTTCCGATGGCGATGGCCCGGCGCGCACCAACCGCGAAATTGCCCTGCAGCGCGCCGAGGCCGTGCGCAGTGCGGTTTTGGAAGCGGCGGAAACCGCCAATCTGGACCGGATCGAGATGCAGGTTGATGCCTTTGGCGAGGCATTGCCCATGGCCTGCGACGACAGCGCATGGGGCCGGCAGGTGAACCGCCGGGTCGAGGTATGGGTGCGGTGAGGGGGCTACAATAACCCCTCGGCACGAAAGCTGATTTCGCGCGATTT
>RFQY01000361.1 GCA_009924775.1 Paracoccaceae bacterium
GTCGCGGAACTTCCGGGCCGTCGCCTCGATGTCCTCGGTGATGACGCCGTTGAAGTTGAAGATGTTGCTTTGCCCGATCCGCCCGTTGTCGCGCCCGTCGAAGATGTCGCGGATGGCGCGGCCCGTCCTCGCGGGCAGACCGTCTGCCTGGAGCAGCCCCGTCCGGTCGTCGTTCCTGAAGATGTTGAGCGCATCCAGCAAGCCCTCTAAAAACGCCTTGCCCACATCTACCCAGAACTGCGGATCGAGCAGCACGCCAATCGCCGCGAGGAGCAGCTCGGGCAGCAGGGTGAACGTGGTGCGGAACAGGGCGATCAGCAGCTCATCGAGGCTGCCGATCGCCGCTTCGATGAGCGCCGGGATGCTGTCGGCGAGGCCGGTAACAATATTCGGGATCGCATCGACCACCCCCGCCACGCCCTCCGCCGCGCCCTCGATCAGCCCCGGCACCAGCTCTGAGAGTAGGCCATCGGCCAGCCCAGTCAGCTCTGTGCCGAGCGCCGGTAGCCCCTTCGTCGCGTCGGCCAACAGCCGCTCGACCTCCCCGATCACCCCCCCCGTGCCGCCCTCGCCGAACGTCGCCACCGTCTGCAACCCGGCGACGACGGCGGCGCTGATACCCGTGGGATCGACGCGCACCAGCCCGCTGAGGCTGCTCGCCGCCCCGATCGCCGTCTGCGCCGTCGTCGCCCCCGCCGATGGGCCGGTCGCCTCGGCGGGCGTGGGCAGCCCCGTCATCGCCGCGCCGAGCGCCTCTTGCGCAGCGGCAGCCTGCTCGGTGGTCAGCCCGAACCGCTCCATCCCCGCCGCAAGCTCCGCGAGGAGCAGCGTGAAATCCTGCGCCTCCCTCGCCTGACCGAGCTTGTTGTAGAACTCGGTCAGGAATTGGATCTGGGGAGAGGAGCGCGCGCCAAAAATCTGATCGCCCTCTGCTGCCAGCTCCGCCAGCAGCGCCTCGCGCCGCTTGGCCTCTGCGTCCGCCGCAGCCTTCATCGCCGCCTCGGCCTCGCGCACCGCCGCCGTTCGCGCCCGCTCCGCCTCGCCTGCCCGCCGCGCTGCCTCCGCTTGGGCCGCCTTCGCTTCCCGGTCGATCCCCTCCTTGAGGATCAGCCCTTCGAGGACGGTTGCTGACTCCTCGGTCTGCGCCTTGAGGGCGTTGATGGCGAGGCGGGTCTGTCCGGCCTGGGAGGCATACTGGCGCTGCTGGACGATCGCCGCCGCCCGCTCCTCGGCGGTCGCCTGCTCGCTGTTGGCAACGGCCTCTGCCTGCCGCAGCCCTTCCAATTGGATACGGAGCCGCTCGCGCAGCACATCGAGTTCTGCCCGCGCCCCATCCCTCACCGACTGCCCCGCCCGCGCAGCCGCAGCCTCATAGTCGGTCGTCGCGCCGGTGAGCAGCTCGATCTGCTCGGTGGCAGCAGCGAAGGCGGCGGCGCTCGTCTCCTGTGCGGCAGCGAGCGCATCGACCGTCCCCGCGAGCTGTGCGGCGGCGCTATCGGCGGCGACGTAGGCGGCTGCGGCCTCGTAGGTCAGCGTGGCCTGGTCGCTCATGGCATTGCCGACCACGGCGTAGGCCGTAGCGAGGACAGCCGCGCCCGCCGCAGCCGCG
>RFQY01000362.1 GCA_009924775.1 Paracoccaceae bacterium
CTCGGCGGCCAATGCGGCCTTGCGCTTTTCCAGCATCGCCATCAGCGCGCCCATGCCGGCGGGTTTGATATCGTCGATCACGATTTGGTATTTTGACTGGCCGGGAAAGGTGGTCAGCCGCCCGGTGGCCACCACTTCCATGCCCTCTTCGGGCTGCACAGACAGCCGCTGCGCGACGCCCTTCCAGATGACCCCGGAAATCACCGCGCGGTCGTCTTTCAGATCCAGATAGATATGGCCCGATCGTGGCAGCGATACGCGCCCCACCTCGCCTTTGATGCGCACATGGGCAAACTCGCCCTCGATCATGCGTTTGATCGCGCCCGAAAGTTCGGATACCGAAAATTCCGGGGCGTTTGTGCCTTCGGGGGCCTCGTCGATCAGGTCAGACATTGTGCCTCGCTTGCTCTTGCCTTTGGTGCAGCTTAGAACGCCCGGGAACAAAGGCCAAGACGGAGTGCGCCAGATGAATATCTTGATCCTTGGAAGCGGTGGGCGTGAACATGCCTTGGCCTGGGCTGTGCTGCAAAACCCCAAATGCGACCGGCTGATCGTGGCGCCCGGCAATGCTGGCATTGCCCAGATCGCGGAATGCGCCGATATCGACACGCTTGATGGCGGTGCAGTGGCCAGTTTTTGCGAGGCCGAGGCGGTGGATTTCGTCATCATCGGCCCCGAGGCGCCTTTGGCGGCTGGGGTGGCCGACCGGCTGCGCCAAGCGGGGCTGTTGGTGTTTGGCCCTTCGGCTGCAGCGGCGCGGTTGGAGGCCTCGAAAAGCTTTACCAAGGAAATTTGCGATGCGGCGGGCGCCCCCACGGCCGCCTATGGCCATTTCACCGATGCCAACGCCGCGCGCGCCCATATTCGCGCCCATGGGGCGCCCATTGTGGTAAAGGCCGATGGTTTGGCGGCCGGCAAGGGGGTGATCGTGGCTGAAACCGAGGCCCAAGCGCTGGCTGCGATTGATGACATGTTCGGCGGCGAGTTCGGCGCGGCGGGTGCCGAGGTGGTGATTGAAGAATTTATGGAGGGCGAGGAGGCATCGTTTTTCGTGCTATGTGATGGCACCGATGTGCTGCCCATCGGCACCGCGCAAGACCACAAGCGCGTGGGCGAGGGCGATACCGGCCCCAACACCGGCGGCATGGGCGCATATAGCCCCGCGCCGGTGCTGAGCGATGCGATCGCCGCTTTGGCAATGGAGCAAATCGTAAAGCCCACAATGGCGGAAATGGCGCGCCGCGGCATGCCCTATCAAGGGGTGCTTTACGCGGGGCTGATGATCAAAGATGGCCAGCCTAGGTTGGTGGAATACAACGTGCGCTTTGGTGACCCGGAATGCCAAGTGCTGATGATGCGGCTGGGCGCGCAAGCCTTGGATCTGATGCAGGCCGCAGCCGAGGGGCGGCTGGCCGAGGCGCAGGTAAATTGGGCCGACGACCACGCCATGACTGTGGTTATGGCTGCAAACGGATACCCGGGCGCTTATGAAAAAGGGTCTGTTATCAACGGTCTGGGGGATATTGCCGAAAGCTCTAGCCAGATTGTGTTTCATGCTGGCACCAGCCTGCACGAGGGGCAGGTGGTGGCCACGGGCGGGCGGG
>RFQY01000363.1 GCA_009924775.1 Paracoccaceae bacterium
ATTCAAGCTAATGCAGCATTCATAAAAACAAATGCATCATTTGATCATGCGAATGCTTCTTTTGCTTATGCTAATACATTGGCTGGTGGTGCTGCGATTGATAATGTGGCACGTTACACGGCAAACACAGCAGGAATTTATGCAAATGGTGCATTCATTCAAGCCAACGCAGCCTTTAACGCACAAAATACAACTGGCGGTTATGCTAACTCTGCATTCATTCAAGCTAATCTAGCATTTACACACGCTAACTCAGCATATGAAAGTCAGAATACAACTGGCAGTTACGCAAACTCAGCATTTGTAAAAGCAAATTCTGCATATGAATCGCAGAACGCTACAGGTTCATATGCTAACTCAGCATTTGGAGTGGCTAATAATGCTACAGCAAATGCAGCAGCTGCTAGTTCTTATGCTAATTCATCTTTTGTACATGCTAATTCATCATTTGGTGCACAAAATACTACAGCAAGTTATGCCAATAGCGCATTCATTCAGGCAAATGCGGCATTTACACATGCTAACTCATCGTATGAATCACAGAATACTACTGGTAGTTACGCAAACTCTGCGTTCGTAGTAGCTAATAATGCTACAGCAAATGCAGCAGCTGCCAGTTCTTATGCTAACAGTTCATTCAATCAAGCTAATACTGCAAACATTAATGCTTTATCGGCTGGTAATTATGCGAATTCAGCATTTAACCAAGCCAACATTGCAAATGTTAATGCTGTATCAGCGGGTTCTTATGCCAATGCATCTTTTGTTCAAGCTAATACAGCAAATGTCAATGCATTATCTGCTGGTGATTATGCCAATTCAGGATTTTCACAAGCTAATACTGCAAATGTAAATGCTTCTGCTGCTAGTTCATATGCTAATGCGTCATTCAGTCAAGCTAACACAGCAAATGCCAATGCTCTGTCTGCTGGTGATTATGCAAACTTGGCATTCTTACAGGCTAATACTGCGAATGTAAATGCTATATCATCTGGTTCATATGCTAATGCAGCATTTGTTCAGGCAAACACGGCAAATACTAATGCTTCTGCTGCTAGTTCTTATGCCAACGCAGCATTTGTTCAAGCAAATACTGCAAATACTAATGCTTTGTCAGCAGGCAGTTATGCAAACTCGGCATTTGCTTCTGCTAATTCAGCAAGTGTATACGCAAACGGTGCATTCATTCAAGCTAATGCAGCATTTGACATTGTTAATGCGGTAGCAATTTTTGCTAATACACCAAGTTATACGGCAAACTCTGCTGCATCATATGCTAATAGTGCTTTTGCGGCCGCCAACTCTGCTGGTGTATATGCTAATGCAGCCTTTAATGCTGCTAATAATGCTCTTGATACATGGGTTCGTGGTCAAGCAAACGCAGCATTTATTCGTGCTAATAATTCTCTTGATGCTAACAATGGTGGTATTGTAACGGGTAATGTTACAATCAATGCTAATCTTGTTTCACAAAATATTGCTTCACGTTCTTACATTCAGTTTGGTGATGGCACAAAACAATATACTGCCAACGCAGGTACTGGTGGAGGTGGTGGTGGCGGTGGTACGGCTAATGCTGAAGTTCAA
>RFQY01000364.1 GCA_009924775.1 Paracoccaceae bacterium
CGCACACCGCCCGCTGCCGCTCCCAGAGCCGGGTCACACGGGGCAGGCCAGCGCGCACCCACGGCAGTTGCCAGCATGGCCCTATCTCGCACCGGTTCTCCCCGAACGCGATCACCAGCGGCGTCAGCGCCCCATCGCACCAGGGCAGCGCCCCGGCCTCTGCGCAGTATTCGGCGCTCATTTGACCTCCGCCAACTCGGCAACGATCTCCATCATCTCCGCCGCCAGTTCCGCCGCCTCCTCGGGGCGCAGGTACGCCCGCTCCCCCCGCAGCGCGTCGAGATGGGGGCGCACCCGCCCCGGCAGGCTGATCGGCCCGCCGAGCAGGTACTCGACGCTGACGCCGAGGGTGCGAGCGAGCGCGAGGGCGTTGTCTCGCGTCGGCATCGAAGCGCCCCTCAGCCACCGGCACACCGGGGCATGGCTGATCCGTAGCGCCGCCGCGACCTGCCCCGCGTCCATCCCGCGAAGATCCATGAGCAATCTCAACCGCTTCATCCTCTCACCTCCGCACTATCTGTATCCGCTCTAATACCCGTGTGCAAGCCCTTGACGCTGCGTATCAGGGCGGATACCTCACCCAAGCAACCGAGGTCATCGATGTTCAAGCCCGCGCAACGCCCCGCCGCCCCCGTCCGTATGCTCCTGACCGGCCCGCCCGGATCGGGGAAAACCCTCACCGCCCTGCGGATCGCTTCCGGCCTCGGCGCCCGGATCGCGGTGCTTGACTCCTACGGCGCCCACGCCGACTGGTACGCCGGGTACGACGGCGACGGCGCCCCGCTCGCGTTCGATGGCTGCACCCTGCCCCGCGATACCGGCGCCGCACAGCTTGTCGCGCTGATCCGGCAGGCCGCCGACGCCGGGTATGAGGTGCTGGTGATTGACAGCCTCTCCCCGATCCACGGTCAGATCCGGGGGAGGGTAGATAGCGCCCCCAAGCCCGCCGATGGGTGGGCGCGCTACCGCGAGGAGATGCAGCGGCTCCTCGACACGATCCACGCCGCCCCGCTCCACATCCTCCTCACCGCCGAGGCCTCGACCACCATGACCTCGGCGACGGCGCGGGACGGGCGCTCGATCTCGACCCCGACCGGCGGGGCCATCCAGGGGATCGACACCCTCGGCTACGGGCTGGACTACTGGCTGACGATGGCGGAGGGCGTGGCGCGGGTGGTCAAGGCGGCCCCCCACCCTGCCCTCCCCGGATCTGACCATGACCGGATCAGCGCCGAGTGGGCGCGCCAACACCTCGCGCCCCGCCACGCGCTGCAAGCCCGCCAGCCGCTCGCCACGCCCCAGGTAGACGCCGACCCTACCCAGGACACCCCCACGCCGCCGGATGAGCGTGGCGCGCCTCCTGCGGCCTCTGGCGGCCTACCGGAGCAGAGCATCCTTCCGAGCGCCGTGCAAGAGGTGAAGCAGGCCGCCGGGGCTGCGGTCAAAGGCGGGCGCCCGCTCGCCGATGTGCGCGCCGTCCTCTCCCTCTCCTGCGTCCTCGGCGAGGGCGGGCGCGTCGCCTCCGTCCCCCGCGATCCCGCCACCCGCGCCGAGCTGATCCGCGTTCTGGCGGGCG
>RFQY01000365.1 GCA_009924775.1 Paracoccaceae bacterium
TTGCACGCAGGGGTAGCCGCCCGTTTGGCCCTGGCTGAGGTGGCCCAAGTGGATGAAACCGAGTCGGTTTTGTGACAAGTCGCTGGCCCACCTTTACCCGAGAAGCCGCAGGGCGACTGGGTGGCAATGCCCTATTGAAGAGAGAAAGCCATGATTCCAAAGACCCAATCCCAAACCAAACGCCGTTTCCATTGGCAGCCGGTATTCATCGGCGCACTTGTTGCCATGACTATTTGGACACTGGTGCCCCGTGCAGCCCACGCGCAGGGTGCCAACATGCTGGCAAACGATGCGCTCAAGGCGCTGCTGGGCAAAGATATGCCCATGGATAGCGCGGCGGCCAATGCCACGGGCGCGCAGGTGATGATGACCGAGGTGCCGGGCGCACCTGTATCAATGGCCGCAGATGGTAGCCGCCAGCGTTACACCGTGAACCGAGGTGAAACGTTAGACCGCGTGATCGCGCGATCCATGACGGGCGTTCGCGCTGACATCAAATTAATTCGTAAAGCATTCGTCATGCTCAACCCCACTGCCTTCCCGCGTGGCACCCCGCACATCATGCTCGCAGGCGCGCATTTGCAGGTGCCAACGGTGGGTGATTTACAGGCGCTGAGTGGCGGCGGCGCCTTATCGGCCCAAGCGTCTGCTGAAAATATGGCGCCGTCTGAACCCGTGGACAAACGCGGTTGGGTGCGATTCCCATAACCCCGTAGCGCGAACGCCCCATGCTCTTTTCGCCCGAAACCATGGCCGTTGCCGGGCGCTTGAATACGCTGGTTATCGATGCCCGCGCGCCCGTTATTCAAGCACCTGAAGCCCGCCTTTTAGGGTTGACACAGGGGCAGATCGTGAACGCCATCGCGGAGGTGCGCGGCGAGCGATTGAAGCTGATCTTGCAGGGGCGTGCCATTGAGTTACCGCGCGGTTTGAGGCTAAGTCCCGGTGACGCGGTCACTCTCAAGGCGTTGGCGCAAACCTCTGGTCAATGGCAGTTGCAACCGCAGGCGATTAATGGCAAACCCGTGACCCTGGCCCCCACACCTCAGACCACCCAGGCTCCACAGACCGCACCCACACCTCAGACGACACCAGCATCACAAATCGCGCAGGCGACGCAGACCACAGCGGGGTCTCAAGCCATGTCAGCTAAGCAGATACCGCAAGGGCAACCGTCATTGCAACCCGCGCCGACGGGCGTCCCCACCGCGATCGCCCAAGCTGGGGCACCGGCTCCGCCCAGTCATGTGCAGTTCATACCTGACGCGCAAGTCACGACCAAATCGGGTGAGGCGCTTGCGGCAGCGACAAACAAACCCGCGGCCGCGCAGCCGCCGGCAGGCGTGCAGCCTTTGGCGCAACCCGATGCGGCCGTCTCTGCACGGCTCAGTGCGTTGCTGTCCCGTCCGCCCGATACATCGGCATGGGCCCATTTATTTAAAAGTGGGGCGCTTGATCAGTTGTTGAAATGGGTGGGCAATGCCTCGCAGAGGTCTAGCGCCGCCACGCCGAGCTTAGCGACCCCCACCGGGGCGGCGGCGCCCTTGGCGGAGCGTTTTGA
>RFQY01000366.1 GCA_009924775.1 Paracoccaceae bacterium
GCGCCCATTCGTGCGGTGGGTGATTATACCTATCTGGGGCTTTTTGCCGGTGCGGGGCTGGAGGGCGAGACAGAGTTCAGCGATCTTTTTTTGCGCCCCAACCTGCGCATTGATGCCCACGGGGCGCCCAAGGCCACGGCTGATGTGACGGCCACATCTGGCTTGTCGCGCGAAATTGGCACGCTTGATGTGCTGGCGGTGCGCGGCGCGCGCCTTTCTGCCGGTTTAGAGATGGAAAACAACCTTGCCTTGGCCCATGACGGGCAGGGGCTGTGGGACCGGCTGGATGGCACCTTAACCTTGGGCTTTGGCCTTTTTTGCGATGTGGCACCCGCGGCCCGTGGCCAATGTGGCCTGCATGACGCGATTGAATGGCAGCGCCTGAACCCGCAAACAGGCGTGAACACGGCTTGGCAGCTGACATATAACAACGCCAAGCGCCACGATATGCTGCATCTGTCATGGCGTCACGAGCGGGCCTTTGTGCAAATTGACGGCAGCCGCTGGGTGGCCCTGCGTATCGATCCGCAAGGCGGGATGGCGGTGCAGGGGCAGGTAGAGGTGAAATTTTAAGCGCGCGCCATGATGGGGTTGGCTTTGGGCTTCGTGCCCCGCACAGCCAAATCTGCTGAATGGTGCAGGCCAAAGGTTTGTGCCGCATGCGCCTGTCTGGGCATGGGCTGAATTGGCAACTGCACCCCTAAAGCGGGTGCAGTGCCAGTGGCGCTAGGCCGCGCGGCCGTGCCCAACGCCCGCCCATGGATTGGGCTGATCTGGGATGGTGGTGTTGATGCCGCGCACAATTTCCCCTTTTGGATCATACATCGGCAGGGTGCAAAGCGCGCCGCGGTGGCGCTGGCCATCTGTGCATTCCACCTCGACAACTGCGCCGGGGCCTTGTGCCGTGCTATCTAGATGCACGATGCCCACACCACAGACCTGATAGGGGGACCATGTGCTAGATGTCACGCGCCCAATTTCGTGGCCATCGTGAAACAAGGTGCGCCCGCGCAGGGCGATGCCGCCCTCAACCCGCAGCCCCCATGTGCGGCAGGTCTGATCGGCACCAAGAAGCGCCGCGCGCCCGATAAAGTCGCCGCAGTCGAAGTCTATGAATTTACCAAGGCCCACGGAAAAAGGCGTGGTGTGGCGGGTGAAATCTTGGCCAGCCGACAAAAGCCCCGCCTCGATCCGGCGGCCCCGGAATCCGGGTGTTGCGGTCAGCAGCATGCCCATCTTTGTGCCTTCGGCAAGGATCAGGTCGCCCAACATCTCGATATCATTTTCGGGCCGGAAATAGATTTCCCACCCCAATTCGTTGGTGAACCCGGTGCGGCTGATGATGACCTTCTGCCCGGCCATGCTGACCTCGGCCCAGTCAAAATAGCTCCAAGGCTGTGGCATCGGGCCATCTAGCAAATGCGCCAACAGCTTCATCGAGTGAGGGCCTTGGATTTGGCTGACCCAGACCTCGGGGTCGCTGATCGTAACATCCAGACCCGCAGCATGGGCCATATACCACGAGAACAGATCGCCATCGGCCTGCGCGA
>RFQY01000367.1 GCA_009924775.1 Paracoccaceae bacterium
TATGGAAGTTATACGAGTTATGTTGTTTCAAAAATAATTTGGCGGAGTTTGTTGTTATTATTCTGTATCCAATAACATTCATTTATTATTATTAAAGATTTTTATTTTATAAGATAATATTAGATATGATAGATTGCGAATATAAAAGTATCCATTTAAATACTGCTCACGCCGACAAACACGAGATTATAAATGATAAGAGTTATTTTACTTATTATTTTAAATCCCCAATTGTTTTAAACGACGATCATGATGTTAAGGTCTCCAATTTTAGTTTAAAAAGGAGGATTAATTCCCAACTAATTACATACGAGAATGAATTAGCATCGGTTTTTAATAATTCCTTAGATCGGGAGATATTACCAAGAACATATAATACCAATGTGGAATCTGTATTAGTTGTTAATGTCATTTTGTATGAATGGGACGGATCTAATTTTCAGCCCACGAATGCTAGAGCAACTATATCAACTATCGCAACCCAACCTGATTTAACAACAGGTCAAATATTTGTAGATGCTATTACCACACCTGGAACTGGTTTTGTTGTTAATAACTTTTTATATATTGACAAAGATGTCCTTACAACGACTTTAAATACATATACTAACCGATGGGCTGAAATAAAAATAACAGGATTAGTAGATGATGATGCTGTATTAACTTTAACCAATTATTCTAGTGTAGCTATTTTCCCTGCCAGTCAAGATCCTATTAATGAGAGAACTTATGATGATGTAGTATTATATGAAGATGATGGTGCTGGCTGGTATGTCGATAGTGGTGTTAGAGCTAATGTTGAAGTAGCATTACCTTATGCTGGTGCTACTTTTGCTAATATAAATATCCTTAGCATTACTAATGGAGGAAGTGGTATAACTTTAAATCAAATACTTTATATTGACAAATCTTATATTATTGATGGAGAACCAACGATGACATATAGTGTTAGATTCGCAGAATATCAAGTCACCGAACTTGTTAATGGTTTAGGTTCAGTTGTATTATCCGCTAATGTTGAGATATTAGCTAATCCACGAGAGCGCGATTTTGTTAATGATGTTATTAGTAATGTCCCATTATTAAAATTAGAAGGTGGCAATTACGTTGAAAGTGGTGCGTTAGTTAATGTGACTATTTTAGAAAATCCTACAAATGATAATCGAGGTAGAGCTAATGTATTAGTTATTGCTGATGGAGGTAGAGGATTTTTACCTTTTGAAACTTATTATATTGATAAAGCTGCCGTTACTATTAATAACAATACTTATGACCCAGCAAGCAGGTATGCGAGTTATGTTGTAAATACTACTACCAATAATGCTAATCTAGATGTTGTATTTATAACTAACTATGGGTTTAATAATGTCCCACTTGGTGATTATTATTATGATGTCCCAGATAAATATACGAGAATATATTTAAACATTTATGTTGATCCTACTTATGGCAATATGGCAAGAATTAGATATGTTGATGGAGTTAAAAGTGGGTTTGCAATAGGTGATCAGATTGTTATACCCAGTGCTGA
>RFQY01000368.1 GCA_009924775.1 Paracoccaceae bacterium
CGCCTGTAAACGCTGTTGGAATGCCTGCTGTTGCGCCATGTTCTGCGCAGACTGTGCGGCAAGCGACTGCTGGAAGTTTTGCGCGAGGGCTTCGTTATAAAGTCCCAAGCCTTGTGCGCCTGCTCCAAACTGCGCGAGTGCGGCTTGGTTGGCAAAGTCGGCAAGGGTCTGTTGTTCGGCAAGTCCCTGCTGACGCATGGAGGCGTCTAGGCTGATGCCTTGCAGTGCCGCTTGCGTGCGCAAATCGTTTTCACGTTGCGCTTGCAGTTCCATCTCTGCGTTATAAGCCTCACCGCCCGGTCGCAAGCCTTGGTTGACAAGGCGCTGCTCCAACTGCGCACGTTCACGCTGCAATTGCGGCTCAAGGCGCGACATGATGGCGTTTTGCGCCGTCATTCCTGCGTTGACCGGCATGGCGGCAAGCCCTTGCGTTGCCAACTGCCGTTGAAGTTCTGGCGTTGCTAACTCACCGCGTGCGTAGCCAAATCGGCCTTCCTGCACGTTGCGGGCAACATCGCCCACGCCCGACAAATTTAGGCTTTCTTGTAACGACGGCGCAGCAGGGCCGCCGATGGCGCGACCAAACTGATCGGCTGATGGGCCACCTGCGATTTCACCAAGGCGAGACGTATCAAACCCGCCAAGATTCAACCCTGCGGGGCCGCCTTGCGCTTGACCAAACTGCCCAACGCCGCCTTGTACGCCTTGCATTCCCGCAAGGTTCAAGCCGCCAAACTGAACGCCCGCTGGGCCACCGGCAGCCATGCCAAATTGTGTTGGCGAAACCCCTGCTTGAGCGGTGCCAACATTAGCAAGATTTAACCCACCCAATTGCGGGGCAGCCCTTCCTGCACCCGCCAAACCAAATAAGCCCGCAGCAGGGCCGCCACCGGCCATTCCAAACTGACCGTAGCCAACGCCGGGGCCAATCTGCCCGACGCGTGAGAAGTCGGCTCCTTGGACATTTGGGGCATTGGGGCCAGCGCCTGCGGCGTACTGACCGACATTGCCAAATCCTTGAGCGGTGCCAAGCCCCGAAAGGTCTAGGCCACCAAACTGCACGCCGCCGGGGCCGGCTTGTGCCATGCCGTACTGACCCATAGCGGGGCCACCGCCAACACCGCCAACGCCCGACAGGTCAAGTTGACCAAGGTTGTACGCGGCTGGGCCACCGCCTGCCATACCAAACTGGCCGCCCGACGGGCCGCCTGTGAAACCTGTCAGTGCGACATTGCCGCCCGCCTGACCCATGCCGGTGAGGTCGGGAGCCTGCGCAACGTCACCAAACGCGCCGATGCCTTGTTGCGCCTGCCCAATAGGTGCATACATTCCCGGCATGGCTTCAGCGGTGAAGGTTGAGCGAGGGCCATACTGCGCTGCGCTCGGTGCGCCTGATACCGTGCCAAAATCGCCCGCACCCGGTGCGCCAGCCGTGCCGTAAGCGGCAAGGTTGGGTGCGCCTGCGACCTGTCCATACTGACCAAGTTGGGTCTGGATGGCAGGAAGTTGAGCGGCAAAGTTTTGGTTAAG
>RFQY01000369.1 GCA_009924775.1 Paracoccaceae bacterium
GGCATTTCCGATGGCTTGGTGCGGCTAAGTGTTGGACTGGAAGATGCCGATGATCTGCTGGCAGATTTGCGGCAGGCTTTGGACAAAGTATAAGGGGGGGCTGCGGGTTTTCTAGTGCCGGTGTCAATAATCACGCGGGTAATTATGATCCACGGCGTCGTTTCTTGCGTATTTGTATACGAATATTAACGCTTTGTGCCTGCCACTTAGGCTAAAAAGCGACAGAAGCGAGGGAATCGGCATGAATTTGCACACGCCCGAAATCGACCGTGAGCTGAACCGCGAAGATGCACGCGAGGCATTGGCCCGCTTGCGGCGTTGGGCCAGCACGGCCAGCGCAGAAGACGTGGCAGCGCTGGACCCAGCCATCGCACGGCTTTTGCCCCAAGACAGCGGCGACAGCTACCCGGTTCTTAGCCGGGAATACCCCGCGGGTTTTGCGGTGGATGCCGCCTATAAGGCGCAGATGCCCGATTTGCAAAACGGCCCCAGCAGCCTGATCCGTGGCGCGAAGCAGCAGATCCAGCATGTTGGCATCTCGAATTTTCGCCTGCCTATCCGGTTTCACACCCGCGATAATGGCGATTTGATGTTGGAAACCAGCGTGACCGGTTCGGTCAGCTTGGAGGCCGACAAAAAAGGCATCAACATGTCGCGCATCATGCGCTCGTTTTACAAACATGCCGATAAAACCTTTAGTTTCGAGGTGATCGAGGCGGCGCTGGACGACTATATCGCCGATCTGGACAGTTTCGATGCCCGCATTCAAATGCGCTTTTCCTACCCGCTAAAGGTGCAATCGCTGCGCTCGGGGTTGGAGGGGTATCAGTATTACGACATCGCGTTGGAACTGGTGGAACAGGCGTGTGTGCGTAAAAAGATTGTGCATCTGGATTATGTTTATTCGTCCACTTGCCCATGCTCGCTGGAATTGTCTGAACATGCGCGCATCACCCGCGGGCAGTTGGCCACGCCGCATTCGCAGCGCTCGGTTGCGCGGATCTCGGTCGAGGTGTTGGATGGCCAGTGCCTGTGGTTCGAAGACCTGATCGACATGGCGCGCCGTGCGGTGCCCACCGAAACGCAGGTGATGGTCAAACGCGAAGATGAACAGGCCTTTGCCGAGCTAAACGCCGCCAACCCAATTTTCGTGGAAGATGCCGTGCGGCTGTTTTGCGCCCAGCTGCAGCCCGATCTGCGGATTGGCGATTTCCGCGTCGTGGCCAGCCACCAAGAAAGCTTGCACAGCCACGATGCCATCAGCGTTTTGGTCGAAGGGCCCACCTTTCAGGCCCAATCCATCGACCCGCGGATGTTTTCCAGCCTGTTCCATGTAGGCTAGGCGCCCGGCGACATTCTTATTGTGCCCAATTCAGCGGCATGTCGGTGATACGGCATGCCGTTTTTCTTTTGGGCGATCAAATTTACGAGATTTTCGCCCAAGGATTGTAGATCTGTTGTGCAGATGTTGCACAGCCCCCCCATATTTTCCGGTATGCAGCCACGGAGGATATGATGCCCAACACCCCC
>RFQY01000370.1 GCA_009924775.1 Paracoccaceae bacterium
TGTCCGTCCGCAGGATCTCCGCCGCCATCGTGCGGGCGCTCGCGCCGCGCTTCTCCAAGCCATGCAGCGCCCGCTTCACCGCCGCCTGGGGCGCCCCTACGTCGGGCAGGCCGACGATGCGACCGGCGGGCTCAGCCGTCTCCTCTTGGGGGCGCGGCGCCGCCTTCTGGAGCCGCTCCAGGCGATCGTAGTCCCCAGCAGCGGCAGCGGCCCGGATCTCCTGGCTCCAGCGCCAGAGCGCCCGCTTGTGGCGCAGCTCGCGGAGGCGCACGATCCAGCCGGGGAGGCTCTCGGGGGACGGGCAGAGGTTGGGGAGGACGGCGAGCTCAGGGAACCGGATCAGCCGGAGATCCGGCGGGCAGTCGGGCGCCTGTTGGGCCTCGTTCAGATCCGACAACACCGACACCAGATCGAGCGTCCGGCCCCGCTGGTGCATGTCGAGCAGGAACGCGGCGATCGCCGCCGTCTAGGGGGCAGCGCCACCCCAGACAGGACCGCAGCCCTGCCCCCTCGCGATAGAACTGTTGGAATTGCTGCTGGCGAGCGGGAGCTGCTTGCCCCCCATCAACCGCTCCGCCTCGGCGCGGGCGCAGGCCAGCGCGATCAGGGCGGCCTCGGCACAGTCGACGCGGCAGTGATCGAGGACGGCAAGCTCAGCCCCGGCCAGCTCGATGCGGGCGGCGGCCTCCTCGATGCGGTGGCTGCCGTCGCCCTGCTTGCCCGCCCGCACCCTGGCCAGCGCCGTCCACTGGCTGGCCGTCGTCGGCTGGTAGGCCACGCGCAGCCCCGCCACTTGGGCCGCCATCAGGATCGCGCCCGAGCGCATCGCCATCGGGCACGGGTCCCAGGCCGCCTCTCCAGGCCGCGCTGGGGCGGGGCGCTCGTACCATGCGGGCAGTGCACGATCCCCGATCCCTGCCGCCTGCGCCCGCTGCGCTACGTCGAGCAGCGCCGCCAGCGCCCGCCCACACCAGGCACGTTGCCCATCGCCGTACACCGCCCACACCCCCACCAGCTCGGCCTCGCCCGTGCGGACATCGAGGGACACCAGCGCGATCCCGGTGTGGGTCGCGGGGTCTACCCCGAGGGCGAAGATGGTGGAGGGGGTCGCCATTAGGCGGCGGCCTGTTGGGGAGTGACACTCAGCAGCGCCGCGCCAAGCTCGGCTTCGCTCACGCCGTACATCTTTGCGAGGGTGGCGAGCTGGGCAGTAGGTATCCCGTGGCGCCCGATCTCCCAGAAAGAGATCGTCGTCTGCAAAACGCCGATCTGGTTGGCCACCTGCGCCTGGGTCAGCCCAGCACGCTCACGCCATCGCCTTAGATGACAACCGATGATGGTGGTGGGGTAGGGGAACGTCATACCCGCATACTACCGCATGTAGTGATGCGCGGCAAGTCCTCTCCATGCGAGGGTTAGGTCTATTTGTAGTACGTGGCCTTGACGTTGTCTTGGGAGTCGCATAGGCTAATGTCGTTAGGAGGTTCCCCGACGATGCAC
>RFQY01000038.1 GCA_009924775.1 Paracoccaceae bacterium
ACCAAATGCATGTCACCGCGCCTAGGCGCAAGGTGTTGCCTGTATGATACCTGCCAGCCGCGGGGTTGCCCGTCGTTGTTCTGTGCTCTTACCGAATCAATACGAATCGGCAGACTCGGCGTCAAGCATGGGCGCAGAGATGGCCCCAAAATGGCCCATTTTGCCATTCTGGGGCGAGTGCGCGGCGCATCAT
The DNA here is from genome assembly GCA_009924775.1 of Paracoccaceae bacterium. Classification (GTDB taxonomy): domain Bacteria; phylum Pseudomonadota; class Alphaproteobacteria; order Rhodobacterales; family Rhodobacteraceae; genus CAJXSO01. The sequence continues at coordinate 194 of RFQY01000038.1, forward strand.
GCGCCCAAAGGGGTATCTTAGCCGTTTTCGCGCAAGATCGCGCCTGCCAGATACAGCGAGCCGCAAATCAATATGCGCGCTTCGGGGTCGGTGGCGGTGATGCGTGCCACGGCCTGTGCCACGCTGTCGGCCGTATCGGCCTGTAACCCGGCGGTGGCCGCAATGCGCGCGGTTTCTTGGGCGGGCAGGGTGTTGGCCTCGCCGGGAATGGACACAGCCGTCAAGCTGCCGGCGATACCGGCCAGCGGGCGCAGATAGCCGCCCACATCCTTGGTGTTCAGCATACCACAGACCAGATGCGTGGGCCGGTCGGGCAGGGTGGCCAAATGCCGGGCCAGCGCGATGCCAGCTGCAGGGTTGTGCCCGCCATCCAGCCACAGTTCGGCCTTTGGGTTCATCTGGCACAGCGGGCCGGTTTTCAGCCTTTGCATGCGCGCGGGCCAATATGCTTGGCTCACCGCCGCCTCGGCTGCGCGTTCGCCATATCCCAAGTGGCGCAAACTGGCCAAAGCGGCGCCAGCGTTTTCGATTTGATGCGCGCCGGGCAGATTGGGCAAGGGCAGGTCCAGCAGGCCAGTTTCGTCTTGGTACACCAAGCGGCCATGGTCTGTGCCCACGTGCCAGTGCTGGCCATAGGCCAGCAGCGGCGCGCCCAATCGGGCGGCTGTGGCCTCGATCACCTCTAGGCCCTCGGTGGCCTGCGGGCCCACAACGCAGGGCACGCCCCGTTTGATAATGCCCGCCTTTTCGCCTGCAATCTTGGCCAGCGTGTCGCCCAAAAACGCCTCGTGATCCATCGAGACAGGGGTAATGACGCATAGCGCCGGCTGCGCGACAACATTGGTGGCATCCAAACGCCCGCCCAACCCCACTTCGAGCAAAGTGTAATCTGCCGGGGTGCGCGCCATGGCCAAAATGGCCGCGCAGGTGGTAATTTCGAAATACGTGATCGCCTCGCCACCATTGGCGGCATAACACTCGTCCAAATAGGCGCTTAGCGCCTCTTCGCTGATCAGCGTGCCGGCCAGCCGGATACGTTCGTGAAACCGCGCCAAATGCGGCGAGGTATAGGCATGCACGCGCTTGCCCTCGGCCTCTAGGCCGGCGCGGATCATCGCTTGGGTGCTGCCCTTGCCATTGGTGCCGGCAATATGGATCACCGGGGGCAGGCTGTCTTGGGGGTTGCCCAAGGCCGCCAGCAACCGCCAAACGCGATCAAGCGTCAGGTCAATAATCTTGGGGTGCAGGGCCATCATACGGGCAAGGATGGCATCGGATGTGGCAGTCATGGCAAACCATTCAGTTGGGGCTGTTGAAACGCACAGGTAGCGCTGTGGCGCCAATCTGGCAGGCCAAAACCGGCGCTTACTGGCTGATTACGACTGTGGCGGGCGGGCGCCCGCCAGATTAGGCGCTTGGCGGCGCATCGCTGCTTTCGGTCGCGCTGGGGGCGGGTAAATCGCCTTTGATCACGGGGCCCAGCCCCAACAGCATGCGCACAATCGTGATCAGCTCGTCGCGCAATTCTGTGCGCGGCGTAACCCGGTCTAGCATGCCATGATCCAGCAGATATTCTGCGCGCTGGAACCCTTCGGGCAGTTTTTCGCGGATTGTTTGTTCAATCACGCGGGGGCCGGCAAAGCAGATCAACGCGTTGGGTTCGGCAATTTGCACATCGCCCAGCATGGCGTACGAGGCCGTCACCCCGCCGGTGGTGGGGTGTGTCAGAACCACGATATAAGGTAGGTTGGCCTCTTTCAGCATTTGCACCGCCACGGTGGTACGCGGCATCTGCATCAGCGAAAGAATACCCTCTTGCATACGCGCGCCACCGGCTGCGGAAAACAGCACCAAGGGCCGTTTCAGTTTCACCGCCTCTTGGGCCGCGGCAATGATGGCATTGCCCACATACATGCCCATTGACCCGCCCATGAAGCTGAAATCTTGGGCTGCGGCCACGATGGGCGTGCGGCCAATTTCACCGGCGGCCACCAACATGGCCTCTTTCTCGCCGGTCTGTTTCAGCGCGGCTTTCATGCGATCGGGGTATTTCTTTTGATCGCGAAATTGCAGCGGGTCGGCCAGCGGTTCGGGCACGTCAACTTCGGTGAATATGCCCCCATCAAACAGCGCCTTGAACCGGTCGCGCGGGGTGATGGCCATGTGATGCCCGCACGAGGTGCAGACGTTCAAATTGTCTTTCAGCTCGCGGTGAAACAGCATGGTGCCGCATTCATCGCATTTGCTCCACAGGTTTTCAGGCACCTCGCGGCGCGAAAAGATCGAATTTATGCGTGGGCGGACATAGTTGGTGATCCAGTTCATTCCGCGGCCCCCTGATATTTTTGCTCAACCCCAAATAAGACCCAGCGCCAGCAATTGCAATCAGCGCCGCAGCATCAGCCGCACAGCCAGCCACATCAGGCCAACGCCGGCCAATTCAGTGAAGAATGCAGTGGTGAACAGCGGGGCCTCGTCCAACAGCGCATCGCCCAAGGCGCCGCTGGGAAATAAAAACAGCGCCAAACCTGAATCTGGGGCGGCGTATTCGCTAAACAGCAAAAATGCATAGGCATTATTGCCCAGATGAAACCCAATGGCCGCGCCAAGATTGCCGGTGCGCGCGGTCAAATCGCTGGCGGCGACCCCAAAGACAAAGGCCCAGATCACGTATTGCGCCGCAGGGATTGTGAAATCGCCCAGCTCCCAGTGGGCAAGGGCAAAGGCGATATTGGGCAGCACCATCCACACCCAAGCCCGGGAAAAGCGCGCCGCCAGTTGTTGTTGGATATAGCCGCGGTAAAACAGCTCTTCGGCGCCGCATTGCACCAACAAGGCAAGCAGCGACAGTGGCAACAGCGCCAGCCAGTGTAGCGGCGCGCGCGCCTGGGCTTGGCCCTCGGCCATCCAATAGGGGGGCAGCAATTCGGTCAGGGCGAAAAACAACAGCACCGCCCCCAAGGCCCATGTCAGCGCCCGCAGGCTGGGGCCGATGGGGCCAATCAGGCTGGTCAGGCCACGGCCATGGCCCAGCCGCGCCACCAGCACCACGGCCAAGGCCAAAAAGCCAAAGCTGAACAGCTGCAACAGCAGGCCCGTGGCGGTGTTGGCATACCAGATCATATGCGCTGAAAAGCCGGGCGCGGCATCCAGCCCCCGTTCGAACCCAATCAAGAACAGTTTATAAAGCCCCTCGATTGCCACAACGCCAAAGGCCAAGCGCGGCAGCTCGGCTGCGGCCAGTGCCGGGGCAACAAAACGGGCATGGGGCGCATATGCCATGGTCTGTCCTGAAAAGGGGGGCGGCGTTTATGGCTGTCATAGCGCAGGCCACGCCTTGGCGCCAGCCTTGGCCCAAAGCCGTGCAAGGGTGGGGGCGGTTTGGTATACCTTTTCGCTCAAAACGCCTTGTGACTTTGCCAGCCCTTCTCTATTTCTGCACGCAACATTCTTCTTGCGGAGGCCGCCATGACGAAATTTGATAAATCCAAATTGCCCAGCCGATACGTGACCGAAGGGCCCGAACGCGCGCCGCACCGGTCTTATTACTACGCAATGGGCATGACCGAGGAAGAAATTCACCAGCCTTTGGTGGGTGTGGCCACCTGCTGGAACGAGGCGGCACCGTGCAATATTGCGCTAAACCGTCAGGCGCAGGCCGTGAAGATGGGGGTGAAACAGGCGCTGGGCACACCGCGTGAATTTACCACCATCACTGTGACCGATGGCATCGCCATGGGCCACGAGGGCATGCGCAGCTCGCTGGCCTCGCGCGAGGCGATTGCCGATACCGTAGAGTCGCTGCCGGGCATGATGATGGCCATGGTGCGGCTGAACGTGCCGTCGGTGTTTATCTACGGCGGTTCGATCCTGCCCGGTAAAGCGCCGCAAGTGCAAGAAATCCCAGAAGAATTCCGCTCGCGCGATTTGACCGTGCAGGACATGTTCGAAGCCGTGGGTTGGCACCAGAACGCACAAATGTCTGACAAGGCGCTGGATATGCTGGAACGCGTGGCCTGCCCGTCGGCGGGGGCCTGTGGTGGCCAGTTCACCGCCAACACCATGGCCTGCGTGTCCGAAGCCATCGGTCTGGCGCTGATGAATTCCAGCGGCATGCCGGCCCCTTATGAATCGCGCGATCAATATGCCGAGGCCTCGGGCCGCGCAGTGATGACGCTGCTCGAGCGCAACATCCGCGCTCGTGATATCGTGACGCGCCAAAGCCTTGAAAACGCGGCGCGCGTTGTGGCCTGCACCGGCGGTTCGACCAACGCAGGCCTGCACCTGCCCGCGATTGCCCATGAGGCGGGGATCGAGTTTTTCCTTGATGATGTCTGCGAGATTTTCCGCGACACGCCCTATTTCGTAAACCTAAAGCCCGGCGGCGATTACGTGGCCAAGGACCTGTATGATGCAGGCGGTGTGCCGGTGGTGATGAAAGAACTGCGCAAGGCCGGTCTGATCCACGAAGATTGCATGACCGCAACAGGCCGCAGCATCGGCGAAGAAATCGACATGATCGAGCGCGAGGCCGATGGCCGCGTGATTTACCCCATCGAAACGCCGATCACCAAAACCGGCGGTGTCGTGGGGCTAAAGGGCAATCTGGCCCCCCAAGGGGCGATTGTGAAGGTCGCGGGGATCGACGCCCAGCACCAGCGCTTTGTCGGCCCGGCCCGTGTCTTTGAATGCGAGGAAGACGCGTTTGCCGCCGTCAAGGCGCGCGAATATAAAGAGGGCGAAGTGATCGTCATCCGCAACGAAGGCCCCGCAGGCGGCCCGGGCATGCGTGAAATGCTGGCGACCACCGCCGCCCTGTCTGGTCAGGGCATGGGCAAGAAGGTGGCGCTGATCACCGATGGCCGCTTCTCGGGTGCGACGCGTGGGTTCTGCGTGGGCCATGTTGGCCCCGAAGCAGCCCATGGCGGCCCGATTGCCCTGCTGCGCAATGGCGACATCATCACCATTGATGCGATCACCGGCGAGTTGTCGGTTGATCTAAGCGAGGACGAGCTGGCCGCGCGCAAGGCCGATTGGAAAGGCCCGCGCGAGACGATCTATGCCTCGGGCGCGCTGTGGAAATATGCCCAGCTGGTTGGTGAAACCTACAAAGGCGCCGTCACCCATCCCGGTGGCCAAGCTGAACGGCATGTCTATATGGATCTTTGATAACGGCAGGCGGCGGGGGGAAACCCCCGCCGTTGGCTTTTTAGCGCGTGTCGTGGGCCTGTGGCCCGCGCCCAAACCGCGTGTCGCTGTGGCCTTATGGGCACTGCCCCTTGTGGTGGCTGGTTGTATGAGCACCCCCGAAATTTCGGGCGATGCGCGTCTGCAGGCGGTGTTGGCTGGTGGCGATGTGGTGGTGCGCCCCTCGGGGGGGTATTGCGTTGACGCCGACAGCCTGTCTGCGCCCCCGGCACAGGGGGGCGATTTTGCCCTGATTGCCAGTTGCGAAAGCCTGTCAGGCTATCCCATGCCCCAACGCGCCGAACCTGCGGTGATCTCTGTGTCTGTTTCAGGGCCACAGGCGCCCGCGCTGCCCGATGCTGTTGCGCTTGCGGGCAGTCTTGGGGCGGAATTGGTGGATGCAGCGCCCGATGCAATTTTGCTGCGCGCAGGCCCCGAGGCCGAGGCAGGCCAGACGCCCAGGCTGTTTTGGCGGGCGCTTTTTGTGGTGAATGCCCGTGTAGTCGGGGTGGCGCTTTATGGCCCAGAAAACAGCCCCCTTGCAGGCGTGGGGGGGCGGCGCCTGGTGATGCAGCTGATCGATGATATCCGCGCCGCCACCCCGGAACGGCCCATTCCCCCCGCGCAAGAAAATGCAGATGGTGCCAAAACCCTGTAGCTTGGCTGCGGTTTGGGGGTGTGCCCGGCTGAAAACCGGCTTAGTCTGGGGCCGACTCGCAGATGTTGGTGCCAGTGAGTGGGTTTTGGGTGATGCGATTTATAACAGAATTGGTGTATCGCGCGTCTTTGGCGCGCTGGTCGCGGGCCGCGCGGGTGGCCAGTGCGGCGCCCTTGGCACAGCTGCGCGCACAGCGCGGGCGGGCACGGGCGCTGCGCCATCAGTTAAGCGAGTTCATTTTTACCGCCGAAAGCCGCCTTGCGCTGCCGGCAATCGGCTCGAACGCGTTTCGTAAGCCTGCCAATGCCGATTGGGCATGGCGCCCGCAGCTGTGGCGCGCGGGCCTGCCGATGCCCGGGGTTGTGGCGGTGGAAAGCAAAACCATGCTGGGCGACGAGGTGACGCTGTTTCACGATTGTCGTTTGTCCGAGCTGAGTTTGCGGCAATTGCGCAATACGCGGGCAGAGGATCTGGCGCCGTTTGGCCTGCGGATGGATGTATTTCGCTTTGATGGCTCGTTTTTGTCGGTGGTGGTCGACCTGCCCAAAGAGGCGGTCGAGGGGCTGCAACGGCGCCATTTGATGCGGGTGGATATGGTGGTGGAAACCGAAAGACCGTTGGAAATTTTCGCCCGCCTCAACTTGCGCCACGGCCCAAACACCGAACAGATCGTGCGTGAACTGCCATTGGGCAACAGCGAAACCAGCGTCGAATTCGACTTGGCATATACCAAACTGAACGAAAAGCGGGCCGAACAAGCGTGGCTAGACCTGATCTTCGAGGGCCCCGAGATGAACCAGGTAACTTTGCGCGATGTTACCTTCAGCCGCCGCCCGCGGGCCGAACTATAGGAGTGTGGCATGAGCAAACTGCAGCTAACGAAAACGCGTTTGGTCGAAGGTGTGTGGCATGGGGTGTTAACCCTGCCCGACACCGCCGGCAGCCAGCCCCCCGCCATCAGCGTCACCCATCAAGGCGTGGCCTTGGCGGGTGTTGACGTTGTGGAAAACCGCGCCGACAACCATTGGGAGGTGCGGGTGCCGATCCCCGCGCAGCTGATCTCGGATGGGCTGCAAAGCTTTGTCATTTCCAACCCCGACACTGGCGAAACGCTGGAAAGCTTTGCCATTTTGGCCGGTGATGCCTTGGCCGATGATATCCGGGCTGAAATTGGCCTGCTGCGCGCCGAGCTGGACATGCTAAAGCGCGCCTTTCGCCGCCATTGCGCGGAAACCGCCTAAGGCCCGCGCGCGTTACGCGGCGTTTGGGGGTGACAAACCTGCCGCCTTGGCCGCATCTTAAATGGGCCGCACCCCCGCCCCTTTTGGGGCAGGGGCAGGCAGGACCATTCGCAACCCGGAGCGCCAGATATGACCGCCTATCCCCATCTTCTTTCACCGCTTGATTTGGGCTTCACCACCTTGAAAAACCGGGTGCTGATGGGGTCGATGCATACGGGGTTGGAAGAAACCCGCGATTGGAACCGGGTGGCCGAATTTTACGCCGAACGTGCGCGTGGCGGCGTTGGGCTGATGGTGACAGGGGGCATGGCCCCCAACCGCGAGGGCGGGGTTTTCCCCGGTGCCGCGGGCCTGTTTACCCCCGAAGATATTGCCAATCACCGCATTGTCACGGATCGGGTGCATCAGGCAGATGGCAAGATTGCGATGCAAATCTTGCATGCGGGGCGCTATGCCTATGGGCCTGAATGCGTGTCTGCATCGGCCATCAAATCGCCCATCTCGCCCTTTCCCCCGAAAGAGCTGGACGAGGCCGGCATTCAAAAGCAGCTCGATGACATTGCCACCGCCGCCGCCCGCGCCCGCGAGGCAGGCTATGACGGGGTCGAGGTAATGGGGTCTGAGGGGTATTTCATCAACCAATTCTTGGTCACCCATACCAACAAACGCACCGATGCGTGGGGCGGCAGCTATGAAAACCGCATGCGCGTGGCGATCGAGGCCGTGCGCCGCGCGCGCCAGATGGCGGGGGATGATTTCATCATCATTTACCGTTTGTCGATGATCGATCTGGTGCCCAACGGCTCGACCTTCGAAGAGGTGGTGCAATTGGCCCGCGAGGTGGAAAAAGCCGGTGCCACCATCATCAACACAGGCATTGGCTGGCACGAGGCGCGCATTCCCACCATCGCCACCAGCGTGCCCCGCCGTGCCTTTGCATGGGTGACGAAAAAGCTGATGGGTCATGTGGGCATCCCGGTGATCACCTCGAACCGTATCAACACACCCGAAGTGGCCGAGCAGGTGCTGGCCGAGGGCTGCGCTGACATGGTCAGCTTGGCGCGGCCGATGCTGGCGGATGCGCATTTCGTGGCCAAGGCCCAAGCAGGCAAGGCCCCTGAAATTGCCCCCTGTATCGCCTGTAACCAAGCCTGTCTTGACCATACGTTCAGCGGCAAAATCTCGTCTTGTTTGGTGAACCCGCGCGCCTGTTTTGAAACCGAGCTGCAGCTGCACCCTGCCCAGACCCCGAAAAATATTGCGGTTGTGGGGGCGGGCCCGGCGGGCTTGTCTACCGCGATTGCCGCCGCACAGCGCGGCCATAAGGTGACGGTGTTTGACAAAGACGCCCATGTCGGCGGTCAGCTGAATTTGGCGCGCCAAGTGCCCGGCAAAGAGGAATTTCACGGGCTGGTGGCATGGTTTGAAACCATGCTGACCAGCACTGGTGTCACGCTGCGTTTGGGGCAGGCGGTGGGCGCGGAAGACATGGCCGGCTTTGACGAGGTGGTGGTGGCCACAGGCGTGCAGCCGCGCGATCCGCAGATCCCGGGGCAGGCGCATGCAAAGGTGATCAGCTACGCAGATTTGCTGGCTGGGCGCGCCACGGCGGGGCAAAAAGTGGCGGTGATTGGGGCCGGTGGCATTGGCTTTGACGTGGCCGAAACCTTGGTGCACGAGGGCCACAGCCCCAGCGAAGACCTGCCAGCCTGGCTGCGTGAATGGGGGGTCAGCGACCCGGGCACGCATAGGGGCGGTTTGGCGCCCGAGGGCCCACAACCCGCCCCCGCGGCGCGGCAGGTGTGGCTGCTGCAGCGCAAGGCACAGGCGCTGGGCAAAGGTTTGGGCAAAACCACGGGCTGGATTCACCGCAGTGCCCTGAAAATGAAGGGCGTTACCATGATGGGTGGGGTGAATTACGAGAAAATCGACGATGAGGGGCTGCACATCAGCTTTGGCCCCAGTGGCGAAAACCCCACTATTTTGCCGGTGGATACGGTGGTGCTGTGCGCCGGCCAAATCAGCGAGCGCGGCCTTGCCGATCAGTTGCAGGCCAAAGGCGTGGCGTGCCACGTTATCGGTGGGGCTGATTTGGCGGCCGAACTGGATGCCAAACGCGCCATCGATCAGGGCACGCGGTTGGCCGCCACGCTGTAAGGCGCCTCACCTGCCTTTGGGTAGGGCGGCCCCTTCAAAAGATCAAGTTTGCCGTGACAAGGAATTGTTGCTTGGCTAATCTATCTTAACCGGGGGTCACGCGAAGAAGGCAGGTGAATGTCGCAGCCACACAGTTTTTTGGCACGTTGGCTGCGGCTGATGAACCGGGTTCAGGCGTGGCGCAGTACCATGGCGCGGCCCGCCACCGGCTTTGTCAGCCAACCCGAACCGCGCACGGTGGGCAGCGTGGCGCGCGGGCGGCAATTGTTGGCAGGAAATTTCATGTTTGCCGGGCATTTGGTTCAGGCCCAGCCCGATGCCCAGCAGGGGCTGTGGGATATCACCCCCCCCGATGAGGCCTTTGAAGAAGAATTACAGGGCTTTGCCTGGCTGGATGATCTGGCGGCGGTGGGCGACACGCCCGCGCGGCTGGCGGCGCAAGCATGGCTATGGCAGTGGATCGCCCGGGATGGCCGTGGGCGTGGCGCTGGCTGGAGCCCCGATTTGGCCGGTCGGCGGCTGATACGCTGGATCCATCATGCCTTGTTTGTGCTGCGCGCCCAAGAGGCACAGGAAAGCACGTTGTTTTACCGCAGCTTGGCGCAGCAGGCCCATTTTCTGGCGCAGCGCTGGCACACTGCGGCGCCCGGCCTTCCCCGGTTCGAGGCGTTGACAGGCCTGATTTATGCGGGGCTTTCGCTGCAAGGTATGGGCCGGCATGTGGCGCCGGCCTGTCAGGCGCTGGCCCGGGAATGCGCGCAGCAAATCGACAGCGATGGCGGAATTCCCACCCGCAACCCAGAAGAGCTGTTAGAGGTGTTTACCTTGCTGACATGGGCCGCGACCGCCTTGCACGAGGCCGCGCTACCCATTGGCGAGGCGCATCGCACCGCGATCGAGCGTATCGCGCCCACGCTGCGCAGTTTGCGCCATGCCGATGGTGGGCTTGCGCGGTTTCATGGTGGCGGGCGTGGGCCCGAGGGGCGTTTGGATCAGGCTTTGGCGGCTGCCGGGGTGCGCGGGCTGCACCCCGAGGGGCTATCGATGGGTTTTGTGCGCCAAACCGCAGGCCGCACCAGCCTGATCATAGATGCCGCCCCGCCCCCTCAGGCGGCGGCATCTTTGGGGGCGCATGCCTCGACTTTGACGTTCGAGCTGACATCGGGGCGCCGGCCCTTGGTGGTGAACTGCGGCTCTGGCGTGACATTTGGCGCAGAATGGCGGCGGGCGGGGCGGGCCACGGCCAGCCATTCGACCTTGGCAATCGAGGGGTTTTCCAGCGCCCGGCTGGGGCGCCGTGGCGCGCGGGGCGAGTGGCTGGTTGACCGCCCCACCGCTGTGCCCATCGAGCTGGGCCGCGACGCGCAGGTGCTGCGTTTTGAAGGCGGGCATAATGGCTATGTGCGCACCCACGGGCTGACCCATGCCCGGCTGCTGCAATTGTCTTTGGATGGGCGCGGGCTGCAGGGCGAGGATATGCTGCTGGCCCTTGAAGAGGCGGACAAGCGCCGCTTTGATACGATGTTGGAAAACACCAAATTGCAGGGCGTGGGGTTTGACATACGGTTTCATCTGCACCCCGACGTTGACGCCAGCCTAGATATGGCGGGGCAGGCGGTCAGCATGGCGCTGAAAAGTGGCGAGATTTGGGTGTTTCGCCATGATGGCCATGCGCAAATGCGGCTGGATCCTTCGGTTTATCTGGAAAAAGGCCGAATTCAGCCCCGTGCGACCAAACAAGTCGTTTTATCTGCCCGCGCGATAGATTATGCGACCCGCATCCGGTGGTCGCTGGCCAAGGCGCATGAAACGCCCATGTCGATACGTGATCTGCACCGGGACGAGATGGACCTGACGACTGACTGACCGGAGCCCAATATAAAATGACCAACCTGCACCCGATCCGCCGTGCCCTGCTTTCTGTATCCGATAAAACTGGCCTGATAGAGCTGGCACAGGCCTTGGCGGCCCGTGGTGTCGAATTGTTGTCCACTGGCGGCTCGGCCAAAACCCTGCGCGAGGCGGGGCTGGTTGTGCGCGATGTGGCCGATGTGACCGGGTTTCCCGAAATGATGGATGGCCGGGTGAAAACCCTGCACCCCAATGTGCACGGCGGTTTGCTGGCGCTGCGCGATGACCCGGCCCATCAACAGGCGATGGAACAGCACGGTATCGGCGCAATCGATCTGCTGGTTGTCAACCTCTACCCGTTCGAAGCGGCGCTGGCGCGTGGCGCGGCCTATGACGAGATGATCGAGAATATTGATATCGGTGGCCCAGCCATGATCCGCGCTGCGGCCAAAAACCACGCTTTCGTGAACGTGGTGGTTGATGTCGAAGATTACCAACCCCTGCTGGACGAGATGGCCCAGCATGATGGCCAAACCAGCTTTGGCTTTCGTCAGCGTCTGGCACAGATCGCCTATGCGCGCACCGGCGCCTATGATGCGGCGGTCAGCAGCTGGATGGCCGACGCCATAGGCGAGCTGGCGCCGCGCCGCCGGGTGGTGGCCGGGCAGCTGGCCCAAACCCTGCGCTATGGGGAAAACCCCCACCAGCAGGCCGCGTTTTACGTCGATGGCACTGCGCGTGCAGGCGTGGCCACGGCCCAGCAGCATCAGGGCAAAGAGCTGTCGTATAACAATATCAACGATACCGATGCCGCCTTTGAACTGGTGGCCGAATTTGACCCCGCCGATGGCCCGGCTTGCGCCATCATCAAACACGCCAACCCCTGCGGTGTGGCGCGGGGGGGCAGCCTGCTGCAGGCCTATCGCGCGGCATTTGATTGCGACCGCACCTCGGCCTTTGGTGGGATCGTGGCGCTGAACCAGCCGCTGGACGAAGAGACCGCGCAAGAAATCACCCAGATCTTTACCGAAGTGGTCATCGCACCCGGCGCCAGCGCTGCGGCGCGCCAGATCTTTGCGGCCAAGAAAAACCTGCGCTTGCTGACCACCGATGCGCTGCCCAAGCCGGCCGCGGGCGGCATGACCATACGGCAGGTTGCAGGCGGATATCTGTTTCAAAACAAAGACAACGGCACAGTGGGTCTGCAAGACCTGCGCGTGGTGACCAAAAAAGCCCCGACCGCGGCGCAGATGCAAGACCTGCTTTTCGCGTGGAAAGTGGCCAAACACGTGAAATCAAACGCCATCGTCTATGTCAAAGATGGGGCAACGGTGGGTGTTGGGGCAGGGCAGATGAGCCGCCTAGACAGCGCCAATATCGCGGCTGTGAAAGCCGCGCGCATGGCGGCTGATCTGGGTTTGGATGGCAGCCCTGCGGTTGGCTCGGCTGTGGCGTCGGATGCGTTTTTCCCCTTTCCCGATGGCTTGCTGGAAGCAGCAGCAGCGGGCGCCAGCTGTGTGATCCAGCCCGGTGGCTCGATGCGCGATGACGAGGTGATCGCCGCCGCCGACGCGGCTGGGCTGGCTATGGTCTTTACCGGAATGCGCCATTTCCGCCATTAAGGCCCCGGTGCTGGGCGGCCTGCTTATTTGCAAAAGGATCTAAGGCATGCGTTTGGTTTGGTGGGTGGCTGCAATCACGTTTTTGCTGGATCAAATCAGCAAATACTTTGTGGTGCACGTGCTGAACCTGCGCAGTGTCTTGGCGATTGATGTGCTGCCGCCCTTTTTGAACCTGCGCATGGCCTGGAATGATGGCATCAATTTCGGGCTGTTTTCCGGGCAGGCTGATTTGGCGCGCTGGCTGTTGATTGCGGTGGCCTTCGTGGTGATGGGGGGGGTGCTGTGGTGGCTGCGGCGCACGCCCATGGGCTGGCCCGGCCATTTGGCTGCGGGGCTGCTGCTGGGGGGCGCGCTGGGCAATGTGATTGACCGGCTGGTTTACGGCGCGGTGGCAGATTTTTTGAATATGTCCTGCTGTGGCTTGGCCAACCCTTATGCCTTTAACGTGGCTGATATCACCATTTTCGCGGGTGCGTTTGGGTTGGCGCTGTTTGGCGGCGAGACGCCGGGCGCAAAAAACGCCTCGTGACGCGGGGCGCGCAATGGTCTATTGCTTGGGCCGTTCATGACAGAAGCGGGACAAAGCACATGAAATACCCTGCCTTGGCGATGGTTGCAGTTTTGGCGCTGGGCGCCTGCACAGGCCCGCGCGAGGCGCCGCAGCTGCGCAACCTGTCCAGCATGAATAATGGGCCAGACGAATTCCTGATAGTGCCCGGCAAACCGCTGGAGCAGCCCAAAGATTTTGCAACCCTGCCCACCCCCACACCCGGTGGGGCCAACCTGACCGATCAAAACCCGGTGGCTGATGCCGTGGCGCAATTGGGTGGCCGCCCCGGCGCCATTGCCGCGCAATCTGTGCCCGCCGCCGATACCGCCTTGGTGCAAACCGCCGCGCGCAATGGCCAAGAGGCTGGCATCCGCCAAACCTTGGCCTCTGAGGACGAAGATTTGCGCCGCCGCATGGGCCGGTTCCAAAAGCTGCGTATCTTCATCAAGAACAAATATAACGAGGTCTACAGCGGCCAGACGCTGGATGCCGAGGCCACAAACCAAGCATTTCGTCGTCAAGGGGTGCCAACCCCCTCGGTGCCGTCTGCAGGCCAAAACAACTAGGGCGGCGGCGGCGCGCTCACATCCCCGTCAGCCGCCTTGCCGCTGGGGATTTTTACCGTATCTATAGGCCAGACCAAACGGTTTTGGGGGTCCTATGTTACGCTATATCGCACCCGTATTTTCGGTTTTATTGATCGCCTTGCCGCTGCGTGCGGCGGCGCGGGTCAGCAGCTTTGCCCTTGATAACGGCATGGAGGTGGTGGTGATCGAAGACCACCGCGCGCCGGTGGTTGTGCATATGGTGTGGTATCGGGCCGGCTCGGCCGACGAGCCGCCGGGCGCCTCGGGCGTGGCGCATTTTTTGGAACATCTCTTGTTTAAAGGCACGCAAAACATGGCGCCGGGCGAATTATCGGCCACTGTGGCGCGCAATGGTGGCTCGGATAATGCCTTTACCAGCTATGATTACACCGCCTATTACCAGCGTGTCGCCGCCGATCGCCTGCCCTTGATGATGCAGATGGAGGCCGATCGCATGGTCAACCTGCAATTGTCAGAAACAGATGTGGCCACCGAGCGCGACGTGATTATCGAAGAACGCAACCAGCGCGTTGAAAACGATCCTTCCTCGCTATTTCGCGAGCAAAAGAACGCAGCCCTTTATTTGAACCACCGCTATGGTGTGCCAGTGATTGGCTGGCGCCACGAAATGGTGGCGCTGGATCAGGCCAAGGCGCGCGCCTTTTACGACCGCTATTATGCCCCCAACAACGCCATTTTGATTGTGGCGGGCGATGTACGCCCCCAAGAGGTACGGGAGCTTGCGCAGAAATATTACGGCCCGCTGCCCGCCAACCCGGATCTGCCCCCGCGCATACGCCCGCAAGAGCCGCCCCAAACCGCCGAGCGGCGCTTGGTCTTTCGCGATGCGCGCGTCGCCCAGCCCTATGTCTCGCGGGCTTATCTGGCCCCCGAACGCGACAGTGGCGCCCAAGAAACCGCAGCGGCTTTGACGATTTTGGCGGAAATTCTGGGCGGTGGCACCACCAGCGTTATGGCCGAAAAGCTGCAGTTTGACAGCCAAACCGCCGTCTATACGGGCGCGTTTTACGGCGGTGGGTCGTTGGATCAGACCAGTTTTGATCTGGTGGTTGTGCCCGCGCCGGGGGTGTCTTTGCAGCAGGCCGAGGATGCAATGGATCAGGTGCTGGCAGAGTTTCTGAAAACCGGTGTCGATGCAGACCAGCTGGCGCGGATCAAGATGCAGGTGAAAGCCGCCGAGATTTATGACCGCGACAATGTTGAACGGCTGGCAAACCGCTATGGCCGGGCGCTGACGCAGGGCCTAAGCATTGCCGATGTGCAAGCATGGCCGCAGGTGCTGCAGGCGGTCACGGCCGATGATGTGATGGCGGCGGCACAAAGGGTGCTGGATCGGCGCCAATCGGTGACCGGCTGGTTGATGACCGAGGAGGCAACACAATGATTCGCTTTGTTTTTGCACTGATGCTGGTGGTTGCGGCCCTGCCTGCACGCGCGGGTGTCGAGATCAAGCAAGTCACATCGCCCGGGGGGATCACCGCGTGGCTGGTCGAGGATCATTCCATTCCATTTACGGCGCTTGAACTGCGGTTTCGCGGTGGCGCCGTGCTGGACCCCGAGGGCAAAAAAGGCGTGGCCAGCCTGATGGCGGCGCTGCTGGAAGAGGGGGCAGGCGATTTGGATGCCCGCGGCTTTGCCCGCGCAGCCGAGGGGCTGGCGGCCTCGTTCAGCTATGGGGCGTCTGATGATACAATCAGCGTATCGGCCCGGTTTCTAACCGAAAACCGCGCGGAATCGGTGGATTTGCTGCGCCAGTCGCTGGTTCAGCCGCGCTTTGACGAGGACGCGGTCGCGCGGGTGCGCGCGCAAATGCTGTCGAACCTGCGTTCGGATCTGAAAGACCCGCGCGCCATGGCGGGGCGCGCCTTTGATGCGCGCGTATTCGCCGCCCACCCCTATGGCCAGCCGGTAGATGGCACGCTGGAAAGCGTGGCGGCGCTGTCGCGGGATGATTTGCAACAGGCGCATCGCGCCTTGTTGGTGCGCAACCGTGTGTTTGTGGGCGCCGCGGGCGACATCACCGCCGAAGAACTGGGGCTGCTGCTGGACCAGCTGTTGGGTGATTTGCCCACAGCGCAGGCCACCCTGCCGGGGCCTGCGCCCTTGGCATTTGATGGCGGGGTGCATGTGGTTGATTTTCCCACGCCACAATCGGTGGTGTTGTTTGGCCAGCCGGGCTTGGGGTTGGACGACCCTGATTTCTTTCCCGCCTTCGTGCTTAATCACATTTTGGGCGGGGGTGGTTTTGAAAGCCGCTTGATGGCGGAGGTGCGTGAAAAGCGTGGCCTGACCTATGGCATCTATACCTATCTGGGCGACAAGGATTACGCCGATTTGTGGCAAGGCTCGGTCTCTTCGGCCAATGACCGCGTGGCCGAGGCGGTGGCTGTGATCCGCCAACAATGGGCCGAGGCCGCTGAAAACGGTGTCAGCGCCGAGGAATTGCAAGATGCAATCACCTATCTGACCGGCGCCTATCCGCTGCGCTTTGATGGCAATGGCCCGATTGCCAAGATCATCGTGGGCATGCAGTTGCAGGGGTTTGATCGCGATTACGTCAACACCCGCAATGCCCGTATCGAGGCGGTAACCCAGGCCGATGTGGCCCGCGTGGCCCGGCGCCTGATGAACCCAGAGCTGCTGACATTTGTTGTTGTGGGCCAGCCGCAGGGGCTGGCCGCCAACTAAACCTTGGGTGCCCTATTCCCCATAGGGCACCCAAACGGTTTTTACCTCGGTCGCCGCGTCCAAAAAGGCACGCCCGGCGCCTTCGGGGCCAAACCAATCGCGGGTGCGGCCATTGTTCACCCATGTGCGTTTCAGCGTGTCGGCGCTGGCGGTCTCGATTTCGGCCGAAAGGTTGGTGTGGCTGAACCCCCAGACCGCATCAATGCCGGCGTGGCGGGCCATATGCGGGGCCAGTTCACGATGCATGCCCGTTAAAATATTGGCCACACCTGCAGGAATATCTGATGTCTCTAGCAGCTGATAAACCGGCCCCGCCACCAAGGGAAAGGGCTGCGAGGCCACCACAACGGCGCGGTTTCCCATGGCCAGCGCTGGCCCCAAAACCGAGATCAAGCCCAGCAATGGCACCTCGTCTGGGCACAGCGCGCCGATAACGCCCACTGGGCCACGCAATGCCAAGGCCAGCCCGCGCAAGGGCACATTGGCGACACGCCCGTCGTATTTGTCGGCCCAAGCCGCATAGGTGAACAGCCGCTCAAGGCTGGTTTCCACCTCGGCCATACCATCGCGGCGCCCGGTCATTTCATTCAAGGTTTGGGCCAATTCATCGGCGCGCGATTGCATGTTTTCGGCCAGATAATACAGCACTTGCGCGCGCGCATGGCCGCTGCTGCTGGCCCAGCCACGGGCCGCTTGCGCCGCCTGCACCGCGTTGCGCAGATCTTTGCGGTTGGCCAGTGGCGCATGGCCCAACAGCTGCCCCTTGGCGCTGTAAACAGCTTGGCTATATCCACCATCGGGCCGGGCCTGTTTGCCGCCGATATACAGTTTTTGGGTGTGATCAATGGCAGGCCGGGGCGCGTGGGCCTGCACCGCGCCCTGCCTTGGGCCAAAGGCGGGCACAGGTTTTGCGGGCCGGCCCTTGGCCAAGGGGGCCAGATAGGCGGCCATGCCTTCGGGGCCGCCTTCACGGCCAAAACCGCTGTCGCGTAGCCCGCCAAATGGCGCTGCGGCATCGAACATATTGGTGCAATTGATCCAGACAACACCCGCCACCAGTTGCGGGGCCAGCCCCAGCGCAAGGTTGATATTTTCGCTCCAGATCGTGGCGGCCAGCCCATAGCGGGTGTTGTTGGCCAGTTCGACCGCCTCGGCATGGGTGCGAAAGGTGCAAGACACCAACACGGGGCCAAATATTTCTTCGTGCATCAGGGGGTGGGCCTGTGGCAGGTTGCACACCAGCGTGGGTGGCATGAAATGCCCCTCTTGCGGCAGCGCTTGGCCCGGCTGGTACACGCAGCCTTCGGGGGCGCTGGCCAGCAGCTGCGCGATGCGTTGGGCCTGCTGGGCGCTGACAATCGCCCCGATATCGATGCATTTATCCAGCGGGTCGCCCACGCGCAGCTTGGCCATCCGCGCCCTGAGCCGCGCCAGAAATGTTTCGGCGATACCCTCTTGCACCAACAGCCGCGAGCCCGCGCAGCAGACTTGGCCTTGGTTCATCCAGATCGCATCGACCAGCCCCTCGATGGCGCTGTCGATATCGGCATCCTCGCACACGATATAGGCCGATTTGCCCCCCAGTTCTAATGTCAGGGCCTTGCCTTGCCCCGCCGTGGCACGGCGGATGGCGCGGCCTACATCGGTCGAGCCGGTGAAGGCCACTTTTTGCACGCCCGGATGGGCGGCCAGCGCGGCGCCGGTTTCACCATCGCCCGTCACAATATTCACCACACCGCGGGGCAGGCCCACCTCGTGGCAGATCTGCGCAAATAACAGCGCGCTCAGCGGTGTTTGCTCTGCCGGTTTCAGCACAACGCAATTGCCCGCCGCCAAGGCGGGCGCCAGTTTCCAAGCCAGCATCAACAGCGGGAAATTCCACGGGATAATTTGTGCACATACCCCCACCGGACCTTGGCCGGGAAAATGCGCGTCTAGCAACTGGGCATGGCCTGCATGGTGATAGAAATGGCGCTGCACCAGCGGGATATCAATATCGCGGGTTTCGCGCAGCGGCTTGCCGTTATCCAGTGCCTCAAGCACCGCAAACAGGCGCGCGTGTTTTTG
>RFQY01000371.1 GCA_009924775.1 Paracoccaceae bacterium
GGAGTCGGCGCAGGGCGGGCGACTCCTTGCGCTTGGAGTTGGGCAAATGTCGGCTGTTGCGCCATGGCCTGAGTTGGCGCAACCGCTTGACGCGGTGCCCCGCCAAAGATATTGGCCGCCCCAACTTGCCCTTCGCGCTGGTAGCCCCCATCACTGGCGCCGGTCAGCGTTTGGCCGCCAAACAGTACGCGGCGGTATCCCTGTGATGCCATGTTAGGCGTTCCTCTTGGGTTCGGTCAGTCCCTGCAACACCGATCCCCCAAAGAGGGTCGAGGGTTGCCCCATCAGCATTTGCATGAGTTGTGCCCGCATTGGTGCCAACTCCCGTTCACGCGCAGCGGCAATCGCCAACTGCCGCGCATAATCCTTTTCCAGAAGTTCCTGCTTGCGCCGAGCAATATCTACTTGTGCCTGTTGCGCTTGCCCCGCTTGATAGCCCTCATACCCCTTGGCTGCACCACCAAGCACGGCGCCAATATCCTTCAGGGAAATCTTGGACAGATCTTCAGGCGAAAAAATAGTTTTGAGGGAGTCGAGGTAGCTCATACGAGGTTGAGGTACAGTAGAAGTAGAAACTGAAGGTGTGGGGATAGTGCCAACAGCGGGAGCAGCAGCCACGGGGGCCGCTGATGTCCCACCAAACCACCCGGCGAGCGTATCACTGGCCTTTTGTTTGGCGGCTGCGGTTCCGGCTCCAAAGCCACCATAAGCAGCTTTGGTGGTATCCATCACACCACCCGTCGAACGCAGGGCTGCTTGGGTCGCGCCCTGCAAACCAGACGCCAGTGTACCGGTGCCATAACCAGAAAACGCCCCTTTTGCCGCATCAAGGCCCGTTGCGCCATACTTGGCCCCTTCAAGGCCAGCCTTGATTGCGGCACCTACCAGCGGATTGCCACCAGAGAGGATCGTACCGACACCAGCCGCAATGTCGGCCTTGTTTCGTTCAAGGAATCCGCCAACATCCCCGCCAATCTTGATCTGACCAAGCGGGGTTGCGGCCCATCCCTTTGACACGAGATCGCTGGCCCGACCCCAAATGTCGCGGTTCTTGCCCCATGCCCCGAGGTTTTCCGCCGCCGTCCCCGCTTGGCGGGTCAGGGCATCGGCCTCGTTGTGGGAGAGGCGGCGGCCATCCTTGTACCACCACCCATCGCTCCCAATCGTCGCCCCAATGGACGCCGCTTGCTTTTCCGCCAGCGGGCGATTGAGGGTTTCATCTACGGCTCCTGTGCGTGCGCCCATGCGTACTCCTAGTGACAATCCCACGCCCGAAGGCTTTTGTTGATGCGACTATTGGGGTCGCGTGCCGTTTCCGTGCTGGTCAGTTTCGCCTTCATGCCCTTCATGCGCCGACAAAATGCAATCCGCCGCTTCGCCGCCTTGGGACTCCGCTTGGCCTCCGCCGACTTGACGGGCCGCTTGATGTCATGGCCTTCCGCTTTGAGCGAGGCGCGTCCCTTGGCATTGAGGCCGCCCTCGGGGTTTTTCCCCTCGGC
>RFQY01000372.1 GCA_009924775.1 Paracoccaceae bacterium
GTTGCCAGCACAGCGGAGCTGCAGAAGGTGCAGCTGCATGGCCATACGCAACAGGATCCGTTCTGGATTCAGCCTGGGGAGTTCTTCCTGGCTGAAACACAGGAGATCTTTAACCTGCCCAATCACGTCGGCGCTCAGTTTGTGCTCAAGTCCAGCCGCGCACGTGAGGGTTGGGATCATGCTGAAGCCGGCTGGGCGGATCCAGGGTGGTTTGGCAGCAGGCTCACCATGGAGCTACGCAATCAGCGGCGGCTGCATCCGTTGCCGATTTGGCCTGGCCTGCGCATCGGTCAGATGAAGTTCCTGCTGGTTAGCGGAACCGTGGAGCGCAGCTACGCCGAAACCGGAAGATATAACGCAGACCTAGGCGTCACCGGATCCAAGGGCTAGCGTTCGTTCGGAGAGTCAAGGCACCTAGGCGCTGGCCTCAGCCACCGGCGCCTTTTTCATGGGGTGATCGAGCGGCGCCATGCGCAGCCGAATGATCTTGCCAGGAGCCTCGGCTGGGTCATCCATCGGGATCATGGTGTAATCGTCGCAACCATGGCTCTCGGCGAAGTGGCTGGCGGCCTGATGGGTGGCGAAAGGCCCGATATGCCACGAGCCGATGCACTTAGTTGCGACCGCTACCGTGTGCCAAGCGGCGGCTAGCCCATGCGGGCGTTCTACCTAGAGATCTCCGCCAAGCTGATCTATCGATCTGACACGGATCCAGATGATTTGCCAGCGGATATCTATTCGCACCTGGCGGAGTTCATCCCATCAGACGACGACATTATCGACATCGAAGTGAACGCCGTTCCGTTGCCAGCTGATCTCGGTGGATCGTCACAGGATTGACGAGACGAGACTGGTCACACGGCGATCAGCGCGTGATCAGATCTTGCTGGCTTGGAACTATCAATGCGCTTATTGCGGCTCAGATCTAGGCCGCAGTCCGACCATTGATCACGTCATCCCCAAGGCGCACGGTGGCACCACCACGCCATCAAACCTGGTGGCCTGCTGCATGGGCTGCAACTGCAGCAAAGGCCATAAGCCATGGGTGGATTGGTATCGCTCTCAGCCGTTCTGGACTGCACTGGGTGAATGGGCTATTGCGCAGTGGTTGCACGATGGCGGCTAAGATTATGGCCTCAACCTTTCTTAGGTCTGAGGCGTCCGCTGTGCCCGGCAGCGGTGAGGCTGGCACCGCGCGAGGACCAGCTACCGGGCAACCCAATCAGGGCAGAATCCTGCTGCAGACCCACAGCGCGATCCAGCAGGTCACCCAATACTCAACGATCAGGATCAGCACGTCGCGCAGCATCAGCGGGCCAGCAGATGATCGAGATACAGCTCGGCCTGCCATAAATCAGAGCTATAGCGGCAGATTCCGCCGACACAGCTGCGGTAGTAAATCTCGCCCTGCACTGGCATCAACGTTTCAATAAAGCCGCCATCTCGATCTGTGCGGCTGATCACTTCAGGTCCGAACATTGCCGCGCCTCT
>RFQY01000373.1 GCA_009924775.1 Paracoccaceae bacterium
CCTTGTGGCGTACCAATTAAATGATGGTCGTTATCTGCAAACACAATCTTTTTTGCCGATGGGTTTATAAAATCAATGGCATCACAAACACTGGATAAATTACCAGCATTAAACGCGACAACGCAGCACAAACCTGTTGCTTCGCGTATGCTTGCCATTGTTGCAAATCCTTCGCCTATCGCTATCTCGCTAGCTTTATCTATACAGCCAATAGCGCTAAACCCACCAATTATTTGACCACCAAGCAAAAACATTTTAAAGCCTGATTCTGTGATTAGTTGGCAGTTTATTAGCTGGCGCTTATAGTTAATAACTGGCACGACTATTGAGCCAAAAATTTGACGCTGACCGCTTTTTGTTGGTATCTCAAAACCTTGCATCATAGTTAGCGCGTTATGCGTATCTATTCTTTTTTTATCAAAATAAGCATTATCAAAGTAATCGGCTGGCTGTGCATGCTCAACTATCAATCTAGCCCCACCAGCAGCGTCCAACTGCATAGCCGTTTTTTCTGCAAGCTCAGTTTTTGCTTGCTCAACTTTGCGCTGTTTTGAGCGTAATTGCTGCAACTCAACATCTTGCTTAGTGACTTTGCTATCTGATTGCATACCTAAAAAGCCAGCAACAAAATCAATGGCAGCTTTAAAGTCTCTCAATTGCAACTCGACAAGCTTAAGCCCATCACCTGCACCGCAATGGTTGCAAATCCAAGTGCCGCGCCCTTGCTTGTTATCACATCTAAAACGGTCTTTGCCGCCACATATTGGGCATGGCGAGTGCCTTTTATCTGACCGAACATCAAGACCGCATGCGCCAAATATGTCATGCCATCTATCAGCGGCTAGAGCATGTAATTTATCTATGTTTATCATTCGTAAGCTCCTTTGTTGACATAAACAATAAATGCAAATATGATGTTTTGCAAGTGCAAAAATGCAAAATTGCAGAAAAGGTGAAAGTGATGAAAATAGAGCAAATAAGAGTTCTTGTTGATGCTGGCGCAGTAAAGCTAGGAAGAATATCAGAGCGCGGTGCGGTATGGGTTGCATGCGTAATGGTTGGTTGTGAATATGTGCAATTAGTTTCACACAGGGACAAGCCCAGGGAATTTAAAACGCTAGATGCAGCAGTCTCAGCATTAAAGTATTGCGGCATAAAAAAGATAACAATCGAGGTTTAAAAAAATGGAAAAGGACGACTTACTAAGTGCATTTTACAGCGGTAAAAATAAAGAGTTTAGCAGCATACCGGAGATGATTTTAAATCACTATCCGCAAGCCACTAGCGAGCTTCACGCGCCTGATTTATGGCCGACACTTACGGAGTTTGGTATTGATGATACTAAGCAATACGTACCAGTGAATATTGTTGATACAAAGGTGAGCGGATGGTCAGCAAATCCGCTAGAAATGTACGCAAGCGCTGTAGCTGAGAGCGTTCAGTTTCCGCGTAATACGGCATTTTTACACGC
>RFQY01000374.1 GCA_009924775.1 Paracoccaceae bacterium
GCGTGATCCGCTCGTCCTGTTCGCCTGGCTTGCCGGAGAGGTGGCGGAACTTCAGGGCGCGATGGAAGAGGAGGCGTACATCCTGGAATCCGGCGATGTGCTCTTTTTGGTGGCGGCTCTGGAGCGGGTGCTGATGCTGGACCTTGACCGGCTGGACGACGTGCCGAATATCCCAGACGTGCAGGACATGATTTGGCAGGACGTGGGCAATCTCGGGCACGCGCTCGGGAAGCACACGGCGATGGGTGCCGACCTCGACCGTGCGGACCTGCGTATGTGGCTGAACGGAATTCGCGGCTGGACGCTGATCCACGTCCGCCGCTGGGCAAGCCCCGCCGAAGTTATGGCCGCCAATGCGAAGAAGCTGGATGAGAAGTGGGGGCGGGTATGACCTGCGGCTTTCGCAATTGCCAATCCCGCGCCTGCGGCTCCACCGTCCGCCCCGATGGGCATGAGCTTGCCTACTGCGTCGCCCACGAGGCCATCGCCCGGCACCTGCCCACGCTGCGCTCTGCCCGCTGCTGCACCTCCGAGGGCTGCGGCAGGCCACAGGGCTCGCGCTCGCCGCTGTGCAAGTCCTGCCGCCCGCGCTACAGCGCGTGGGGCCTGGACGGCTACCCTGTACCCCAAGAGGCCCCCATGACCGAGCCGACCCCTCTTTCGAAGCTCCCCGATCTCGGCTTTGCGCGGATCCGGGTCCAGACCACCGGCGCGGCGTTGGCTGATTTGGAGGCTGCCGTTGCAAGGGCGACGGACGCGACCCCTACGCCCCCCGCCGCGCCGCAGGATGCAGCCGACGGTGGGGCTATCCCATCGCCCGCCGTTGACGCCGTGGAGCCCTCCGAGGGCGACGTGGCGGACGCCCCGCTCTTTGTGGGCGGCACCGATAGCGCGCCCGAACTGGTAGCGCGGTGGGGCCAAGTGCACACCGCCCCGCCGCAGCCGATGTCTCCCGACCTGGATGGCCTGGCTGCCCTCGCCGCACGGGGACAGCAGCCGACCGCCCCCGGCCCCACCCTTGCCGACGTGCAGGCGGAGCTGGCACGGGAGCGCGAGCGTGCCGACCGTGCCGAGCTGGACGCTGTACAGGAGCGGGCGCGTGCGGATGAGGCCCTGGAAGAACTCGCCACCATCGCCGCGCTGCTCGACCCCGAGGACTCCCCCGCCTACGACGCCGACGACCAGCCGATCCCGCTCCCCGTGCGGGTGCAGACGGCGCTGATGCCCGACACGGCCTATGAGCGCGAGTTGCGCAAGTCGCTGCACGCTGTCGAGGCCGAGCTTTTCGAGGTGGATCGTACCATGCAACACCTCGGAGCCTACGGCAACGGCCCGACCATCGACCGGCTGCTGAAGGTGCTCACCCCCGAGGACCGCCGGAACATTCTGGAGCTACAAGCGGCCGAAGCCAGGCTGGACCTTGCCCGCCTGAAAGCCAGCCGCCTGAACCCGCCCCCACCCGAGAAGCTGG
>RFQY01000375.1 GCA_009924775.1 Paracoccaceae bacterium
ACTTTGACTGCGTAAGCGTTATCACCAATCTTTATCTCCATCATCTCGATCATAGCGGTTGCCATCCTACTAGGTATGCGTCTGAGGATACAGCCACTGATCCACTTGCAAACTCAATCACATCACAGCGTGATGTGCCAATTTCACAGCGCACATTTCCACCACGCTCCACGTAAATCAACCACACCTCAACACCATCAGCTAGCTCGTCAAAATCTGGATTGCATCCAAGCTTTACAGCCAAGCTCTCAATCGAGTTAGTCGATTTAATCCACACCTGCCCAGCTGCATCAACTTTGGCCCCGAGTTTTTTAAGCTTGTTGATGCGAGCCTTGGTTAAGCCTGCGTCGCGCTCAATCTGAGACAGAGACTTGTCTAGTAGTTTTGTGTATTGTTCGATAGGAATCATTTTTCACCTCTGTTTTAGTTTGTTCGCTCAATATAGCTCACCGCTAAAAATAGCGCAAGTGATTTATTAATAATATCATCGACGCAGCAAAACCACTTCTAAGCGCTCATAAGCATGCAAACCCTTCCGCAAGTCCAGACTCGACATGAAAGCGCCTCAGAGTCGATTCTAGGCGCCTTAAAATCGATTTTTGAATCTAGTTTGCAGTTGCATTTGCAAATTGAGTTTGTTTTCAGTTTTTGGCTAGCCAGAGGTTGAGTTCAACTTCGAACTTGGAGTTTTGATTTGAGTTTTTGTCTAGCCAGAGGTTGAGTCTCACTTCGAGCTTTGAGTTTTGGGTCACTCTCGGTTTTCAACTTTGAGTCATTCTCAATTTTCAATTTTGGGTAATTTTCAGCTTGATAGACAAATATCATTCTGATAGTACCGAGATAGAAAAATCATCTATCAGAAAAAACCCCTAATAAAATAAGAAAATACTATATATATATAGTATATATATCATCATTATTATTATAATTGTTGTTTTTTAGTAGTTGATAGATGTGATAGATGTTTTTGGTTTGTTTAGTTTTTTGGTCTTAGTCTTAGGCTAAATTTTTTGTTAACAACAGAATGTTAATTCTGATTAAAAATAGGTGTTCTTGTATAGAAAACATCTATCGAATCTATCAAGTCACTTTTTTGATAAAAATCAACAACTTAACCTATCTATCAACTTGTCTATCAACAGTGATTTATCTATCAACTTGTTAACCTGATGTTAAATGTTGTTAATTTCAGAAATGAAAAAACCTGCCGAAGCAGGTCTAAAGATTGGTGGTTTATGTTGGTTGGCAGTCTTACTTGATATTCTTGAGTTGAGTCAATTTTGGCGACAAATAGTAATCATTTAGATGCTGAGTACAATAACCTGAATCGATTAAATGAGGCATAATTGACTCACGCAAGAAATTCGTCAAAGAACTGACGCCTTCAAACTCACGATTTCGATTGAATCTGCCGACCAATTGCTTGATGTTTAATCGACCTAATCGATTATCTTTTTTCGATTCAAGCGC
>RFQY01000376.1 GCA_009924775.1 Paracoccaceae bacterium
CTGTACTTTGCTGCTTTTTTGGCTATTGATTTAGGTTGTTTTACAAACTGTTTACCTTTAGCATTACCTGCAGCCTTGGCTTTATTAGTAGCAGCCTTTTCAGCAGGACTTAATGCAGCCCAAGCCTTTTCAGGTAAATATCTTTTCTTGCCTTTAGATGGCTTACCATCAGATGTTTTCCACTTTTGTGCAGTCCAATCTTTTAAAGACTTCTGAGATTTAGCAAGTGCCATTACTTATAACCTCCGCCTGCCTTTTTGTATTGAACTGCAAGTAATTGTGCTTTACGGGCTGACCATTCTCCTGGGTCTCCACCCTTAGAACCAGCCTTAATCTTCTTAAATAGTGCTGCTCTCATACCAGGTTTAGTATAGTTACCAGCAGCATTAACTTTAGACTTTGTTTTTTTCTTGGCTACCATTTTACTTTATCCGCCCAATACGCTGCAGACATCTTGCCTTTGGCAATATTCTTAGCGTGACGTGCCTTAAATGATTTCTGTCTAGCAGTAGGTTGTCTATCCCCAGTTACACCTTGCTGTCCAAATCTAATTGTTTTAACTTGGCTACCAACCTTAGCCACTACTACGTGTGATTTAGTTGGATGATTAGGAGTACGTTTTGGCTTATTAAAGCCAGATACTCCTGCTCTCTTTAATCTTGAATCTTTCATTTACTCCCCTTAATTCTTTCTTTTGTCTTTGGGTCAAGGCGCATTTTTTCGCGCCCGTCTTTACGGAGAATAACAATTACACCATCCCGTATAATTGATTTATTCCAACCGTCGTGACGCTTACGTTGACCCGATGACATTACTTTCCTCGTCCTGCTTTTCTCATACCCTTAACCTTTAATAGATTAGGGTTCTTTTTCTTAGCAGCCTTACTTGCTTTCCTCGCACCCGCAGCCAAGATTGCTCCAGCACCTGCCATAGAGATTCCTTGCTTTTTCGCAATCTGCTTCTGGGCTGCTTTGAAGCCCATTCCCTTTTTGGCTTTCATTTCTTTTTTCCAACTTTCTTTACTCCAGCCGTTGTACGTGTTTGAGGTATAAACATTCCTGGATACTTTTCTTCTAGTGCTTTTTTAGCGGCAGCCTCTGCTGCAGCCACACCCTTAGGAGATATTGTCATACCAAAATCTTTAAGAATCTTTTCACGCTTTTGAGATTCTGTCATTTTTTTTGATTTAGGGGTATTCATACTACTTTTTTTTGCCCATCTTTTTCATACCCTTTTTCATTTCCATTCTTTTTTCTGCTTTAGATTCCATTTTCTCGCCTTTAGCATAAGCCTTGGCAGCAGCCTTTCCTTTGGCTGTATATGGGAATTTTTTCTTTCCTACTTTTGGCATTACATTCCTACCTCTCGCATAGTATTTGCTACCCGTTGGTCTATCTTATGAGCCGCTGGCATAGTGTCTGCATTATATGGTTTGTTTAACTTTTCAGAGGCTTCCCGTGCTGCATTGAT
>RFQY01000377.1 GCA_009924775.1 Paracoccaceae bacterium
CAAAGCCGAAGGGGGTATTCGTGTTTGCCACGAATCGGTCCTCCGATTGAAAGCGCCGTTACCGCGCACCGGGGCGGCTAGGGAGCAGAAAGAGGCTCAAACCTTCCACACCGGGGGAAGGCAATGTGGACCATACGCCCACACCCCCAAAAATATCAACACATTTTGTGGGGGTAAAGGGGGCCGAAGCCCCCTTCAGTTTGTGTCAACCATTTTTCTGACATCAGAAAAATGGTCAGGATCAATCCTGCGGGATCGGCATAGGCTCAAAGCCCTTGTTGATCTTCGGCTTTACCTGGGCATGGTCACGGGTAAATTGCCCATCCGGCGCCGAGGAAAGCTGCGCTTCCTTAGCCCTGATCTGCTCCCGCGCCTTCCGCGCATCAGCCTGCCGCACCATGTCGGTGATCTTCTTGGGGCGGATCATCAGGATCATGCCCTTGCGCTCAATGGTGTTACCCTTCCAGCCCTGCGGCATCATCTCAGGGAACATATCTAATGGCGCTGGCTCCCAGCCCATGCGGGCATAGGAAACCATCTGGGCCGGGTCTTCAGCCCCCAGCACGGTCTTGGTCTTCCATTCGGCATCCCAGCCCGGGGGCAGGCGGGAGCGGTCAATGTAGAATTCATCAACCCCTTCAGCCACAGTGCCAACATGGCCCAGGATTTCAGCCGCGCGGTTTTCCGCAGAAGCCAGGGAGTAGTCCTTCCGCATGGGCGGGCGCAGCACCTTAGCGGGCGCTACCGGGGCTTCAGCCACGGCATCCACATCCGGCGTTTCACCTTCAACCTGGGCAGCAATCTCGGGCTTCGCCATGCGGGGGCGCCGACCACGGCGCATCGGTGTGTTTTCCATGGTTCAATCCTTTCTCAATGCTTGGTCAGCTTGCCGTCTTTGATCAGGGCAAGCTTGTTGCGAGCGTATTCTTCAGCGGTCATGCCCATCATCTTGGCCATTTCACGCTCATCGGCAGACAGGCGCACCACATTGGGGCTGCCGCCACCAGTGCCTGTCCCAGACCTGCTGACGGGCGCAGCAGCCGGGGAAGATCGACGCTGGGCTGCCGCTGAAGCCCCTATGTCTGCGGCTGCCGTAGAGGCCGCAGGAGCCTGCACCCCCAAGATGCGCTCAACAGTCTCAAAATACTCGTCGGTATCCGGCTGTACGCCATCCGCCGTGACCAGATTGTGCGCCGCAACCATTTTCTGGGTCAGCCGCTCATTGCGGGCAAACTCAGGATGGGCGCGAACCCACGCAGCAGACCTGGGGGAGAGCTGGGAAGCCAGCGTTTCCACAGGATCGTAAGCCGGGATTTGCTGTGGATGAATTCGCGGGTTTTTGGCCTGCTCCTGCAAGGCAGCGCGGCCATTTTCAAGCTGAAGCAGCTTGGCCTTGGCATCCGCCATGGCTTCCTGAGCATCTGCCGCAGCAGAATAGTC
>RFQY01000378.1 GCA_009924775.1 Paracoccaceae bacterium
GGTATCTCCTGTAAATAGCGCTTAATTCTAGGGGAGAGGAGGGCCCTTGCCCCAAGTGACGCCCCAGCCCCCCGAGCGATCTGCACGAAGAACCTTTGGATTGATCGCGCCCGTGTTCATCATTGGCACGGCTGCCGTGGTTGCGCAGTCCAGCCTTTACGACCTCACGACGTATGTGTTGCTGGGGGCGGTATTCACAGGCGTTTGTGGTCTTGGGTTGTGGCGTGACCGAGGGCGCACGCGCCAAGCGGTTTGGCTTTTATGCGCCGTGTTTGGTTTGGGCTTTGTGAACGCAGGCGTACAGGGCGCCCTTCGAAATGCGGCGAGCCTGCCACTGGATATGACGGGGATCGATCTGCGCCTTCGGGGTAACGTGGTGTCGCTGCCAGTCTTGGCTGCCGATGGCCGCACGGTCAGGTTTGATTTTGCGGTGTCGCAACGCCGAGATACAGCGGGGCAGTGGGTGCCGTGGCCGGTTCGTTTGCAACTGGCCCACTACAGTGGTCGCCACACCGTAGCACCCACTGAAATCACTGCCGGTTCACGCTGGACCTGGACGGTTCGCCTCAAAGCCATTCACGCCTTGCGCAACCCGGGTGGGCGCGACAGTCGTTTGGCGCCGTGGGCCGAGGGGGTAACGGGGCGCGGCTACATTCGGCCATCGCCCGTACCCCGGCAAGAGGCGAGCGATAGCCATCCATGGTTGCGTGTACGTGCAGCGGCGCAGCAGGTGGTGTTGCAGCGGCTGGCGGCTTCGCCACGCGTTGCCGGACTGGCCGCCGCATTGACCGTGGGTGACCAAGCCGCCATACAGCGCGACGATTGGACCTTGTTTCGGCTCACGGGTGTTGCCCATTTGGTCAGCATATCGGGCTTGCACATCAGCTTGTTCGCTTGGGTTGCTGCGGGTGTTTTTGGCGCGTTGTGGCGGGGTGCAGTCAGCCTTGGCGTGCCGCAGATCGGCCGCGTCAGGCAGGCGGTTTGGGCGGGGTTGGGCGCCCTGTTGTTGGGAACCGCGTATGCGGCGTTCGCTGGCTGGGGCTTGCCGGCGCAGCGCACGGTGGCGATGCTGGGTTGTTTCATTGGCCTGAAGCTGTTGGGCGTGCGATGGCCGTGGTGGTGGGTGTGGCTGCTGGCCATGGCATTGGTTTTATTGATCGAACCGTGGGGGCTGGTACGCCCGGGGTTTTGGCTGAGCTTCATTGCGGTGGCGACGCTGTTCAGCGACCGGCGGGTGACTGAAGGGGTGGGCAAAGGGGGCATCTTGCAACGCGCGTGGGATGCGTTGCGCGTGCAGTGGCGCTTGACGCTGGTGTTGGCTCCTCTGACATGGCTCTTTTTTAGTCAAGTGGCGTGGGTAGGGCTGGTCGTTAATTTGCTTGCCATACCGTGGGTGACGTTTCTGGCTTTGCCGTTTGCATTCGCCTCGGTGCTTACCGA
>RFQY01000379.1 GCA_009924775.1 Paracoccaceae bacterium
CTTTTAGATCAAAATTAGCACTTAGTTTCATAACGGAAATTTACAAGAATCAATTAACATATCACATTCCCTTTCTCCATTGATTTTTTTATCGTATCCAGCAAGCGTTAAAATACGGCCTCCGATAGGCTTAACAGGCGCACCGCGTTCAATATGCCAGCCAAAAGCTCCATCGCTATATTCCTCCTTATAGGCGCCGGTTATTGCAAGGTGAATTTGCCTTTGGGTTAATTCATAACAATGCTTCCCAAAATTATAAGCTAAAGAATCGCGCACGTCATTTCTACTGCTATTTTCGTGAATATGGCCCATAACAAAGACGTCCATATTTTCATACATTTCTAGCGCACGGGTTAAATTTATTGCACCTTTTGTAACTATGCCTCCGCCTCCAGAGCCGTGAAAATACTTTAAATTTTTGCTCAAAAAAGTGCCTGCGTAAAGTTCGTATTTTAATATAATCCAGCCTCCATACCCTCCAGTATATACGCTAGTTTTATTTGTATAATTAAGAAGGTCGACAAAACGTTGTAAGGGATCGGTTTCTAGATTCTTAATTATTGCCGTTTCGTGGTTTCCGTATCCAATAACGGTAAGTAAATGCGCGTAAGGTGACCAATAATCTACTGCGCTTTCAATTACTGCGTCTATGTAATTGGCTTTGTTATGCTCTGGCAAAATATCTTTTTTATTCCGCCTTGGATCATATTTACCTTGCATTAAACAGAAAAAATCGCCGTTGATAAAAATTGGTATATTATTTTCCTTGCAGTAGTTTAAATGTGATTTTAATTTATTGCGGTCGCATTTAGGATTATCCCAATGGATATCAGAAAGTAACGCAATTTTTGTTTCCTGTTTGCTTAGATTTAATTGGTGAACGTTCCGTGCAATTTTATTTATTACCATTATAAAAGTAGGCTGGTGATTATCGTTTTGAGCAAATCAAAAAAAGAATCAACGGAATGCTCTGGTAATGTAAATGCAGCAATAGAGCCAACGACAATTAAAAAAACTGCCCAAATTGAAAAGCGTATATATTTAGATTTATCGTCCTTGACCACGGTATTTCTTTGGCTTTTGCTCTAATTTTGAGTAAGCTTTTTTATGGCTTCCGTTTTTTCTTTTACCAAAAGAAGTTTTTTTTATTGTTTGAACTGCTTTTTTCACTTCTTTTGTGATATTTTATTCCACAATTTCTTAATATCATTTAGGAAATATTCCGATTTTTTGACTTGCTCCCAAATTTTTATCACCATACCCACAAAAGTCAAAATAAGGATTAGAAATTTTAAAGATTCATTCATATTCATAATAGAGGCAAGCGTTCCAATTATGCCTAATCCTAAAACTTGCTCAAATGGGCTAATATGATTCATTGTAGTATTGCATTTCGTTTATCAAAAATAAGGCATTTAAAGGCAATAAAAAAAGGCCTA
>RFQY01000380.1 GCA_009924775.1 Paracoccaceae bacterium
GCGCGCATTGCGCTGTGCAACCGTGCGGCACGCAAGCGCATTGAGGGGGGCGTGCGCGCCATCCAAAAGGTTGAAACCGCGATTGAGCCAAGGTTTCAGGAACATTTCGTGGCCGCAAACGCCATCCCGCATAAAACCGCCGCCATGCCCAATCTGGCCACTGTGGTCAGCCTGCCCGATGTGAATTTCGGCGCCTCTGGCGGTGGGGGCAATGATGACGGGCGGCGGCGCAGACGGCGGGGCTGACTGAGCGAAAGGCAGAGGTTGACGAAACCCCTGCCTTATCGTATCGACTGGCGCATCAAGGCCATGCGCGGGTATGGTGAAATGGTATCACACGAGCTTCCCAAGCTCTTGGCGCGGGTTCGATTCCCGCTACCCGCTCCAGCCTTATGTCTTTCCCTAAAACACGACCTCTGAACCCAGACCCTGCGCGCGGGCACGGCTGAGGGCGGTTTGGGCTACGGCCAAATCCTGAAGCCCGACACCCGTGCCATCGAAAATCGTGATCTGATCGGGCGAGACACGGCCCTTGGCCGCCCCTGTGACCACCGCCCCTAAGGGGGTGATATCCTCGCGCCCAATCAAGCCTTGCGCCACGGCGTGTTGTGCCTCGCCGATGGTGACAGATTGTGCCACCTCATCGGTAAAGACCGCAGCGCGCGCAAAGAGTGCAGGATCAATCTCCTGCTTGCCGATTGTATCGGTTCCCATCGCAGAGATATGGCAGCCCGCACTGACATGATCCGCAAGCAGGCTCGCGGCATTGGATGAGGTTATAGTTATGATCACATCGGCCTCCTGCATCGAGGCCAGATCAACGGGGGTAAACTCAACCCCCGCTTCGGCACAGACCTCCGCCAAGCGGGACAGGCGGTCAGGATTGCGGTTCCATCCCAAAACGCGGGTGAATTTGCGCACCCGCAAGGCCGCGCGCAATTGAAACGCCGACTGATGCCCCGCGCCCACCATGCCCAAAACTTGGGCATCGGGACGCGCCAATTGATCAATCGACAGGGCCGATGCGGCGGCTGTGCGTAGGGCCGTCAAAAGGTTCCCCCCCACCATCGCGGTGGGGCGGCCTGTTTCAGGGTCAAATAACAGCACACAGGATTGATGATTGATCAAACCGCGCGCGGCATTTCCGGGGAAATACCCGCCCGATTTCACCCCCATCACCGCGCCTGCGCGATCAAAACCCGATTTGAACCCGTATTGACGCCCCTCGCCCAAGGCCTCGCGGATCACGGGGAAATTATAGGCATCCCCATCGGCCATCGCGGCGAAACACCCGCGCATCGCATCAAACGCATCTTCGGCACTGACAAGATCGGCAATCAAACGTTCTGGAATGATATACATCGTCCCGCCGCCTCAATAGGCCTTGCCACGGGCCGAGATGGGCCAAACCACCTCA
>RFQY01000039.1 GCA_009924775.1 Paracoccaceae bacterium
CCAGAGAGGCGCAAGGGTTCCGATCGCGAGAAGCGCGATCACGACGACGGCAAGGCCGTATCCGACTGCTACCATGTCAGAGTCTCCTATTGCGGACTCCTGTCCGCTGGCGGACACTCTATCGGCGATCCGGCCGCGTGTCTACAGATATTCCAAAGATTCCTGCGAAACTCGCAGCGAGGCGCGTCCGGGCGCATCTCGCCGAGGTCCTCGACGCTCTCGGAAACTATCCGGATCCGACCGATCGCGATGCCGCCAAATGCCGCGACGCTACGTCTATCTCATGGAGGACGCTCGACCTCTATACGCTCGCGCTCGATGTCGCGGAAGACGCCGAGGTTCGCTGGCTCGTCGCGCAGGCTCGAGGGACGATCCTCGCGGAGCTCGTCAAGCGATCAGAGAATCGAGGATCGTCTCGGTTCCGGCGTAGTTCTGCGGCAGACTGAGACCCTTCCCGTACATGTCGAAGAGACGGTCGAAGGCTCGGACGAATTTGCCGGTCGTGTATCCGTCTCCGTTGTTCGTGAAGTAGTACCGAGCGAAGTCGTCTGCGGCCCAGTTGCTCGAGCCGACGATGATCGAGATCGCCTGTCCTCCCGGAGCGATCGGCATCATCTCGGCAAGGATGACCTCGTCGAAGTACGCAGCCGCAGTCGCGACGGCGACGGTCGTCTCGATCACAAGATAGCACTCGCTCGGAACGACGCGCGGAGCGCGGAGCGTCGTCGAGTAAATGTCAAAGCTAGTCGTAAGCGCCGCGATCGTCGTCGAGAAGTAGAAGTTCCCAGAGTCGATGATGTTTCCGCTCGCGTCCTGAACGGAGATCCGGAAGGTACCAGTCGCGCCAGCGTCCTTCTTCATCGCTACGGCGATGACGTAGGAGCGATCCGCCGTCAGCCGGCCGAGCGTTCCGCTGAAGTCCGCGAGCTGCTGCCGGATCTTGAACGTCGCTCCGCTCGCTGCCATCTTGATCGAACTCGATCCGCGATAGACGTTCGCTGCCGTCGTCTCCGTGAGGAAGTCCGTGCCGGCCGTGCCGCTCGAGACCGTGAAGCGATCCGGCACGTTCGAGGTCTGGTCCTCGAGGTCTGAATTGTGGAGGATGTTCTGTCCAGGGAATCCATTGTCGACGCTCGCGCACGTCGAGACGAGTTGCATGTTCGTCCCGGATCCTGCCGGCCATCGGTAATCCAGATTCGGATAGGAGGGCTGTCCTCGGACTTGGAAGACCTCGCTCCCTCGAGAGAGCGATCCGCTCGAGCCGTCCTCGATGCAGCGCACCTCGAGGACCTCACTCCGAATGTTCGGCCACTCGTTCGTAGATCCGAGCAGGATGTTCGGTGCCGTGAAGCTGTAGAGGAACTTGCCGTTTCCGTTGTTACTCGCTCCAACTGCGAGCGCGGACTTGTTCACTGTTTGGCCGTCGACCGTCTCGGAGTCCGCGTCCATCTGCCGGATGAGCCAGATCAGCGCCTCGGTCAAGTCCTTCCGCGTCATCGTGTTCGTCGCGCTCGACAGATTCGCTTCCGCGAAAGTCATCTCGATGAGCGTCTTCTCTGCCGCAGCCTTGACCGTGCTCAGAACGCCGCCGGCCTCTCGGATCGACTGCTCGATCGAGCCGGATAGAACGTCGATCATGTATGCATCGGTGGAGCTGTACTCGGCTTGCACGTTGGCGAGCAGCGTCTTCAGGTTCGCCTGATGAGTCCGCACGGCGTCCGCCATGTAGATCAGAGCGCCGAGGCGCGTGAAGAGTCCGTTCGTGCCATCGTAGGTAAGTGCCATCTCTACTCCTGTTTCCGTTCATCGGAGAACGGGACCGCCGCGTTCAGCGCGGCCCGTCGCTTCGCGCAGCCGCAGTCGTCTCCGACGATGCGCTTCACGACTGCCGAAACCCCGGTCAACTCCGCGACAGTGTGGACGAGATCGCCAGCGCCTCGAGGAGGTCCCTCGTAGCGCTCGCAGATCCGACAGATGCCGGCGCTCGGTTCTCCCCCATAGAGACCGAGCGAGCATCGTCCTTCCTTGAGATTCGAGCAGCTCATGAGAGGCTGTAACAGGGAGCGGTGAGCGAAGAATACCGTTCGTAGAAGCAGGAGCCGTCCGGAGCTCCCGGAGGAATACGCTCGCGCCTCCCAAGGCATCCGGCGACGAGATCGTACTCCGCAGGCGTCGCGACGATCGGAGCGCCGCAGCGCGTCGTGTTGTAGTCTCCTGCGTCTAGCAGGAATGGCTGCGATGGATCGTATCGGTAGAAGTGCGGCGCAAAGGTTCCAAGCGTCGGAGGGTAATAGCACGGGAGACCAGAGACACCGAGAAGCTCATGGTCGCAGCCTCGGAATCCACCGGGACCGGCGAGAGCCTGATTCACTTGCCCGAGCGTGACGTATGGCGTCACCCATCGGAGACCGCCGTCGCCTCCATGGAGTTGTGTCTGCTCCTCGTCGACCTGTCCGATGTTGCCAGGACCGTCGCAGCCTCCGTTTCCGCAGATGCCTTCGGAGAACCTGAGATTCGCACCAATCGGAAAGTTCGCGATGCTCAACTCATGAAGCCAGTAGCAGAGGCCGACATCGACCCCATCGCAGCGAGATGTCGGAATACAGCCGACGGCCGTGACCTTGATCCTTCCCTCCGTCTGCGTCCTGAAGTCGACGGTCTGCGTCTCCGTGCCGCTCGGAGGGTTGATCGCGCCGGCGCGTATACAAGTTCGCGTATACGAGCCGCGCACTCTGACGCGAAAGAAGGTCGACTGGTAGAGGTTGAATCCTCCTCCGACTCGCTGGAGGATCGGAGTGTCGAGCGGAACGACCTCGAGGCTGTATTCGAAGCTCGAAGTCTCGCAGTTCCCGCAGCCGGGTCCGATCGGTTGCGCCGTTCTCCCGAATTGGTACGTCATTCCCGGCCACCCGACGACGTACGCGCTTTTCAGATTCGGAGGGACGCCGCACGAACACGCGCAGCAGCACGTTGTGAGGACGGCAGCGTCGAGGCTCACTCGAAGTCACCATAGATGAGGAACGCGACGGAGCTCGCGCTCGAGGCTTGCGCGAAGAGCCGATCTCCCGGCACAAGGCTCCGGATCGAGTCGTCTGTGATCGTCGTGTTCCCAGCCATCTCGAGATCATAGAAGAGCGCGTTTGACGCGGCCGCGCTTTCTCCCGGCCCGACGTGATGAAGACGGATCGTCATCCGGCTCGTCGACGTGTTACAGATCGTAACGTTCGTCACGCGAGCGATCTTCCCGACCGGGACCTCGTAGATGACCGACGCCGTCGTTCGCGCCAGCACCGCCGCGATGCGTCTCGACTGCCGAGTCTGTAGGCTGTTCGGATTGTAGCTCGACGGTCCCATCGTGATCTCCTAGCAGCGGAACTCGTATCCGTTCGGAACGCAGAAGACGAGGCGTCCTCCTTGTATCTTCGCAGGCCCGACAACCGTACCGACGCGGATGGGCTGTCTCGCTGCGTAGGTATTCTGCGGGATCTTGCTGCCGACGCCGATGACCTTCACGCCTGCGGCGATCTCGTCCTCTGGATTCTCTGCGCCGTTGAATCCCTCGATCGCGGTATCTCCGACGCCGGTCCACTGACCCTGCGCGTTCACGACTGCCGGCTTGAGGCTGTAACTGAAGACGCTCCGAGTCGCGGTCGATCCTTGCAGGACTGTCGCTCCCAGAACGATGTACATGTCGCCTTCGGTCGTCGGTGGCGTGAACTCGCGGAAATAGAGCTTCCCGTTCCTCGCGACGCAGGCGAGTACGTTGACGATCGAATCCGGCGCAGAGACGGGAGAGACAATCGGAGCGGCGAATGGATTCGTCCCGTCCGTTGACTTGACTCCTCCAGCGATCGGGAAATAGACGCCGCCGGTAGGCGTGAGTAGCGCCACTTCCTCGAACGATCCAGTCTCAAACGGCGGCTCTCCTTGCCTCTCGAGGATCTTCACGGTAATCACGCGCGAGAAGATGCCTCGAGTCCCAGCGCTCGCGACCTCTGGAGACGCAGACATCGCCTCGATGCGCTCGAAGGCTTCGTTCAGGTGCGAGAACTCTAGATTCCCGACAGCGCCGGCTGTGAATCGTGGAAGCGTCATCAGTCCGTGAGGATAAAGTACTGGAGGTCGATCGCGGCGCTGTTCGCCTTCGCCGTAGGAGCCGACGTGCCGAGACGGATCACGGCAGGCTCGCCGGCCTTGAGCTTCGCAAACGCTGCGAAGTTCGTTCCGGTTCCGGTACCGAGCTCGACATAGTTCGTCGGCCCGAGATTCCGGAAGAACGCATAGCCGGCCGTCGTTACGTCTCCCATCACGATCGCTTCCGGGGAGGTCCCGATGTTCTGGCTCCCTCCGCTCGCGTTCGTACCAGATAGATCAGCCGTCACGGTTCCGGGAGCCATCGTCTGCTGAAGGTAGCTCTTCGCGACCTTGAGCGACAGGGTTAGAGTAATTTCGTTCGCCATCAGAAGTTCTCCGAGAGGAGGTTGAAGTCTGCGAAGCCGGGGAAGGGCTGTACGAGCTCGACGTACTCCGCGCGATACACGCCTTGCGGATCCGGCGCGATCTGCACCGCTCCAGTCTGATTCCGTCTCGGAGACTGAAGCATGTGCGAATGCTCGTCCTGCGCGAACTTGTGGACGATCGAGAACTTCTCGAGGCCGATCCGGTTCTCGGTCGCGCCCTTGTAGTAGACCTGCCCGATAGGAGCGCCTTGGAAGATCGTGAGGTTCCGTCGGCCTTGAGCTGCACGGATCAGCAGACTCCGAGACGGGAAGCTCGCAGCGTCGACCGTCTCCGTGATCGTGATATCACTCATGCGAACGAGAACCGAAAGAGGCTCGCCGGCCTTGTCGATCTTCGTTCCTCCGCAGTCCGCTCCGGTCTGCGTTCCGTTTGATGGGATGTTCGGCTGCGTCCTCCAGAAGTCTCGGAACTCCGCGCTGTAGTCGATCGTGATCTGTGTATATCCGACCTCCTGCGGAAGATACTGACCCGGCTCCGTGTTCTCGTATGAGAACGAGACCTCCCAGACGTTGCGGCTGTCTGGCACGAACTTGATGGCGTACGAGACCGCATAGACGACCGTCTCTCCGGGGAAGAGATCGCCGATATCTGGGAGCGTCGATCCGAAATATCCGCGCACGGTTGCCGGAGTCGTGATCGGCGCAGCGTCGTCCCAGACGCGAAAGAGCCGCTGCGCGGTCTTCTTTCCGCCGTTCTCGCTGTATCCGCGCGTCTCCTGTAGCTCGATGTATTCGACAGCCATTAGATAAACCCTGCCTTCTCTGCGATCGTCTGCCGGATCGCGTCGAGCTTCTGGAGTGATGCTTCGTCGTTCTTCTTCTTCATCGAGTCAGGATATGCGTCGAAGCGGAAAGAGCCGGCGGCAGTCTGCTGCGACGTGATTCCAGCGGCCTGCGACTGGATCCGTTCTTCCTCGATTCGCGCCATGTCTTCGGATAGCGCCTCGAGCTCCGCATATCGCTCCTGCGACTTGCGGAAGTCCTCTTCGTCCTTTCGAGCCTGCTCGTCGCGGAGCCGTTCCTGCTCGTTTTTTTCCGCCTCAGCCTTCGCCTTCGCCTGCTCGCCGGCGCGGATCCTTGCTTGAATGATCTCGTCGTTTGCGGCCTGCTGCGCCGTCGCGATCCTCGTCTCGTAGAGATCGCGGATCAGCTTCTTCTCGTCCTCGGTCTTTACTTGCGCGACTCGAGCATTCATCTCTTCGGTGAGCGCTGCGACTTCCTTCGCCTTCTTCGCCTCGATCGCCTGCTCTTTCCGTCCCGTCGACTCGAGGAGCTGAATGCGCCTGTCGGCCTCAGCCGCGGCGAGTTGATTCCTTAGATCGGAAACGGATTTAGCCTTATCCTGCGCTGCCTTTGTCTTCTCTTCCTCGAGCTTTGCTGCCGCGTCTAGTTCTTCCTGGTACGCGATCTCCGCGCGTCTCGCATAATCACGCGCGGCCTTCTCGGATGCTCCGAAGGTGTTGTTATAGAACAGATCGAAGAGCGAGTTGCCGAGCTCGACAAAGCCTCCAGCGTAGGGGATCGCCTTGTAGTTCGCTTCGACGGCGATCTCGATCTTGCCTGCGTTCATCGTGTCGCGTCCTCGACGTATTTCTGATGCCAAGGTCTCCTATCGACCTCGCCGCCGGAGCAGGCGAGAGCGAGATGGGAATCGAACTCCGCGATCGTGAGGTCGAGAGGATTCCCGAGACCAGGAGCCGTCCGCGCGATGAGATGCGCCTCCGAGAGGAAGTCGCGCGGCCTTGGCGGCTGCGACGGCCCAGAGGCGCTTATCCGTTTCCCGACTTGTCCTGTAGCGTCGTGTCGATATTCAAGCATCGAGCCGCGTAGACTGAGAGCCTACCCGGCTCGACAAGCGCCGCGAGATCGTCGACATCGTCGGATCGCTCCGCAGCCGCCCTCAGGACAGCGATCGCGCCCTCGAGCGTGAAGCAGTCGAGAACCAGAGCCGATACACGCTGCGCGTTTCCGACAGCCTCAGCGACGAACGTCGCAGCGTCCTTCCCGGAGATTCCCGTCGCCTTGACGATCGCGAGCGCGTTCGCCTTCTCGCGCTCGACATGCGCGGAAACAAGTCCCATCCGCTCGCGTACGGTCAACGGCCGGAAGCGGAACTCCCGGCCTCCTTCCTCCACCGTGAACTTTGTAACAATCATCCGGTCCTCTTCTTCTTCCAGAGTTCCGCGAGGAACTGGTCTCCGTTCTCCTCGAGGCTCCGGTCTGATGCTCTCCGAATCGTGAAAGCCTCGAGATCGGGGAGCATGACCTCCGAGGCGTTCATCGCAGCCCGGACGGCCATCTCCTCGGAGATGCGTCCAGGCGCGATGCGACGAGTAACAACGCCGCCGTCCTTCCGGATCAGCGTGACGACCCAGTCCGACTCGCTCGGACCGAATAGTCCCATCACCTCGGAAGCGCTAGCGAATGACATCGGATCAGAGAAGCCAAGTCACGACGGGCGCAGTGCCGTCCGCGTTCTCGAAGTTTACCGTGACGGTCGAATCTCCGGCCTTGTTCGAGTTGAACGCGAACGAGGAGAAGATGCAGTTCCCGGTGATCTTCGCGTCGCTCGTTCCGGTGCCATCGTAGAGCGTGAGAGTCACGGCCGGCCGCGTCGAGGTCGTGTCCTGAGAGCTCATCATGATCAGCGCCGTCGAGCTGCTTGTCGTGCCCGCCGTGGAGTCGACTCCGACCGTCGCGTTCAGCGTTCCGGTGAGGTCGAGCATCCCGAGACGCTTGCGGCGTCCGGTGTCTCCGAAGCCGGTCTGATCCGTCACGACGCGCGAGATAGTCGCCGCGAAGCTCTGCACCTTGAAGAGGGACTGCGCGCTCGAGTTGATCGTGTACGAGAAGTTTCCGTCGTTCCCGACGATATAGGTGTCGATCGCCATGCTGGCTCCTTAGGTGTCGTGCGCGACTGCGCGGTACGTTTCTACCATCGTCCAAGAGTCATCGTCGAATGAAGGCACCGCGCTCTGCGTCTGGATCAGGCGAACGCGGTCGAATCCCGTCACGCTCGTCAGAGGAGTCGAGAGCGCAGTCTGGAGAGCAGCGGCAGCAGTATGGCCGGCAGAGTCGCCGGAGTTTCCGAGATTCATCCGGAACTCGAGATCCAACTCGCAGCGCACGACGCCACCGAAAAGAGGCGTCGTCCGCATACCAGTCGACCGATACACAAGAATCGGAGCATTGTCTCCGACCGGGCCTTGCTCGAGGTAGATCGCCGTCCCGAAGATGTTCGTCAGCGCCGTCGTCCCGTAGAGGCGAGACTTCAGCGCGTCGAGGATCGCCTTACTCATCGGAAAGCCCTCGCGTATACGATCTGAAACACGCGCGGGAGCTCCTTCTGTAGCACCGGGAGCGTCGTCGCGATATATGGGCGCTTCTTTACAAAGCGCGTCCCGTACTCAAGCGGCGCAGCGTAGGGAACATTCGAGCCGAATGAAAGAACGGCTCTCTTCGCGGAAACCTCGATCTTTGCGAACGAGTCTCCAGAGGATCCGATCTTCTCGACGGACCAACTCGCGAGGAGCCTGTTTGTATTCCGGGCCGGCGGCTGTCCGGGAGCGCTGGCGCGATGGTATCCGCGCTCGCGTACATTCCGACCCTTCGCTGACCCTTGTCCGATCCGATAGACCTTTCCGCGTCCCGGCTGCGAGAGCGTCCGTCGCAGCCTCTTTCCAGATACCACAAGCGAGGCATTGAGCGCTTGTCGCGCTGCGTCCTGCATGGCTTTGAGGACCTTGTCGGTCTCGAGGTCGACCTTGGGATTCATGCAGCGACCTCCGTCAACTCGACGACATCGACGACCGTCATGTTGAGCCGAGATGCTGCTCCTGTCGTCGCAAGTTCTCCCGGATTCGTGACTCCCGTCACGACGAAGCGGCGATACGCTGGCAACTCCGCGGTCTGGATCTCCCAGTCAACCGCGACGCCGCCGGTCGTTCCCGGCTTGAAATAGATGACTCCGCTCGTTCGGCCTTCCATGCGATCGAGGCCGACGACCTGCGACTGGCTCGTCGGCTGTATGAATCCGGTAGCCGTAGCGCTCCTCGCGTAGGTTCGAGAGACGCTGCCGTCGCTCGTCGTCTGATACGTCGGAGCGAAGAGATAGAGCGTCGTGCCGAAGGTGTCGATGAGGCTGTCGATGCTCATCGGAGCTTCCTGTAGTTGTCGAGGAGCGACTTCGTCGCGGCATCGAGTTCCGAGACAGATCGCTGCGAGTACGAGTAGCCTCCGAGGCTTTCGCTCGCGAGGCCAGGATCACGCTTCCTGCCGAGGTAACTACGCGAAGCGAGTTCGATCGTCGCTTGCTGGAGATCGTACGGGATCGAATCGTATCCGCCTGTATAGTCGATGAGGAAGCCCTGATACCGGCGAAGCGTCGCACCGTAGATGATGCCTCGATCGTAGTCGACCGAGTAGTCCTCGAGTCCTTCGGTTGGAGCCTCGAGGAGGACGGACTGGTTCTTCAGATCACGACCTGCGAGCTTCCGAAGGTAGTTGCTCTTCACATTGAGGAGCGCCGTCGCGGAGAATCCCGTCGTCGCGCTGATCTGCGTCGCGAGCTCCTGCGTCGTGTCATGGCTCGCAAACGTGATCGTCGTCGAGGTCTCCTGTCCGGTCGACGAGACGCGGAAGAGGTGAATGTGCACATCGTTCACCGAGATCGTGACCGCGCAGTCCGTCGACACCGTCGAAGTCACGGAGAGGACATTGTCGCCGCCAACGCCGACGAATCTGATGTTCGAGAGTGGGTTGTGTTTCACGACGACGCGGTCCGCGCCGTAGGTGTCCTTCCACTCATAGTAACGCTGAGAGACGAAGTTCCTGTTCGTGTAGCGCTGCACGAACGCGCTAGCCCGGTCGATCGCCGCCTCGAGGATCGTGTCGTCCGTCGTCGCCGTGATCCCGAGATGATTCTTCAGCGTTGTGAGGGTGATGAGGCTGTTCGTCGCGACGGCCATCGGCTCTCCTTGACTCCTTCTTCGGCTTCTTCGGAGGATCGGTAGAACGCACGAAGAGCGGCGCTGGCGGCACGACGTGCCGCGCGTAGCCCTTTGCGATGAGGATCGCTGCCAGATTCTGCTCGACGTTGACGATCGCTCCCGGTCGCAGATCGCGCCGGCCCGAGCCGGGATCGTGGATCGCGCAGTTCCGGAGGATCTCTAGAAGGTCATACATTCTGCCGGCCTCCCGTCATCATGGAACCGCGTGAGGTACTGATGGATCGTCCGAAGATCCTCTCCCGGCCATGTCACGATGTTCTGAAGATGGCCGATCCTCACTTTCGGACAGACGCAGACGCGGAGCTTCGCATCGCGCATCCGGTACCAGAAGTGAATGTCGTCGTCGACGCGACCGTCCGACCACTCTCCGTCCCTGTTCGGGACTCCGAGGAACCAAGGCTTCGGAAGCCCTCGGATCGCATCAACGCGGATCAGGGTCAGTCCGAAGTGTCCCGTGTTCACGGTCATCGCGTCCGTATGGAATGCGTCCGCGTCGACCCTCTGCGCGATGGATCCATCCGGCGCGAGGACGGACAGAAGGCAGAGATCCTTGTCCCGTCCGACTTGCAGAGGACAAAGCGCCGCGACATCTGGATTCGTCTCCATCACCTGCCAGAGGCGGATGATGTCTTCCGCGTCGAAGATGGAATCATAGTCCACGGTCAGGATGTACTTCACGCCGTCGAGCCGGCAGACCTGCTCCATCATGCGCTCGAGCACTTGCCCCCAGAAGACGCCCGTCCCTCGCGTGACATCGAAGCCGAGACGCGCTGCTGCCTGATGGAGCTGCCCCTGCGTGTCCGTCCAGCAGATTCGCGGGAGCGAGAGGACGGCATGGATCTCCTTCATCGGCGTCTTCGGTGCCGGCCTGCCGCACTTCTTCGCCTTGACTTCGATCTTGCCACCCTCGATCCATCGCAGCCCAGAGCGGCCTCCGATGACCTCGAAGCCTGCATAGTTCAGAGTTCTCGAGAGCTTCTCGCGATTCCAGACCGAGCGAGCGCCGTCTCCGATGATGAGCTCTTCGGTGTTCGGCTCGCCGCGCTTGTATGCCTCGAGAGCCGAGTCCAGATCGCGGACCCATAGCGACAGGATCCCTCCATCCTCGAGCTGCTCGCCGATCGTGCGGAGATGCTGGACGGCGTCGTCCGTGCGGATCTCCATGAGATTCCCCCCGATGTCGAGTTCCTTCCTCTTCGCTTCCATGCGGTCTCCTTTCGAGAGTGCCGGGATCGTAAAGGCAAGGGCCGGAGCGGACAAGCCGCTCCGGCCCCGAAGAGGAAGATGGGAGCCTTCCGATTAGCTCTGGCCGTTCACGACGATGGCGCTGTTCACCTCTGCCGCCGTGACGCATCCGTCGGCCGGATTCGTCAGAGTGCAGACGATCACGCCGGTCGTCATCGCGCCATGAGGACTCGCGGTGACCTTGAGGTAGCGCTTCTTGCCGCGGAGATCGACGTTGTAGACGATCTTCGCGACAGCGGTCGAGATCGCGGTCGTCGTGACCGTGAAGTCTGTACCGCTGACGTAGCCCGTGATGTTGGCATGACCGCTGCCGCTCGTATCCGAGTGCTGCACGACGTTCGCCGTGACGACCGTCGCGATCGTATGAGTCGTCGGAGCGGTGCCGTCGACGAACGCGATCGAAGCGTAGGAGAAGCCCTTGGTATCGAACTCCGCCGTCAGGGTGCCGGCTGCGGTTGCAGCGCCAGCGACGGAAAGGATCTTGAAGTTGTTTCGCATGGTGAGAATCCCCTTTCGGATCAGAGACGGAACTTGATGACGCCGCCAGTCGCAGCCGAACCACCGACGTTCGCGCAGACGATGTCGACGCGCTCGGTGCCGCGGACGACACGCTC
The DNA here is from genome assembly GCA_009924775.1 of Paracoccaceae bacterium. Lineage (GTDB taxonomy): Bacteria > Pseudomonadota > Alphaproteobacteria > Rhodobacterales > Rhodobacteraceae > CAJXSO01. The sequence continues at coordinate 11,389 of RFQY01000039.1, forward strand.
GTCCTGCTCGAAAGCATTCAGAGCCGAATCGGAGAACGCGATCGCGGTCGCGCGACGATCGCCGAGGTAGCAAGCCTGCGCGAGGTCTCCGATGTACGCGACGACAGAGTCTCCGGTCGAAGGCGTGTACGCGATCGCCTGCGAGAACTCGACGGGGTATCCGAAGAAGCGAGGCTCCCGGAGACCGCCCGAGACCTCTGCCGCAGTCGCGCCGCCGGCTGTGAGCGCGAGGCGCTCGAAGACAGCGTGATAGGTCGACTTGTTGCAGAAGATCTTGATGTTGGACCGCTGGCCGGCCCAAGCCGGGAGCAGGCCGATCGCCGTACCGACATTCGCCGCGGTGATCGCGCCGTAGCTGGACTGACCCGAGTCGCTGATCTGGTAGGTCGTGTCGGTAAGCGCGTTCGCGAGTCCGACGATGCCGCCGTAGCTCGAGGTGCCGTCACCGTTGAAGCCGGCGTCGTCCTCCTTGTAGGCGAACTGGTACGCGATCTCGTTCGCGACATCGCTCGCGAGGTCGATCACCGAGTCCTCGAGGAGTTCGTTCGAGACGGTCGTGAGCGCGGTCAGCTTGTGCGCGACAAGCTGCACGGAGTCGAAGCCCATCGTCGATTCGGTGCCAGCGACAGCCTCGCCGACCCAGTACGCGGTGAGTCCGGTGTTCTTCCGCGGGATGACGCCGTCGGCTCCCTTGACACGGCCGGCCTTCTCGAGGGCCGACTTGAACTGATCGAGATTCATCGTCTTCATGCTGTTCTCCAAGCGAATGACATCCTCCTCGTACTTCGAGGAAACCTTTCAGACCCAAGCCGTAAGGGTGACCGCAGGCTCAGAGGAAGATGCGGCCTCGAGCGCGAGCGATCTCACGCGCGACGGCCTCGGAGACTTCCATCGACCGCGCAGCCTTCGTGCATGAGGGCGCAGGGATCGAGATCGAGACGACCGTCCTCGAGGGCGCTTCGACTCCGAACCAGCGCTTCGCGCCGGCAGGCGAGACTATGCCCTTCTTGACGGCCGTGATGAGCGCTGCCGGATTCGCTTGCAGCGGAGCGAGGGAGACCTCGAGGAGCTTCCATCGCGAGTAGATCGTCTTCACGCTGTCGCCGTACTTCTTCCGATCGACGTCGTTCGCTCTGCGGACGCCGCCATCCTCCGGCACATATCCGACCGACACCGCGCGGACGATGCCCTGTCCGACAAGCGCCGCAGCGACCTCGGGGAAGAACTCGCCGGAGTATCCCTCCGGTCGCTTCGCGAAGACGAACTCCGCAGAGATCGACTTCGCCTCTCGGATCAGCCTGGTCGTCGTCCCGACTGGCTCCGCGTAGTCGTGATTCCAGAAGAGCGTCGGGTTCTGCTCGAACTCCTTCGAGTTCATGCCGGCCGGGATGAGGACCTCTCCGTCGCGATCGAGAGTCTCGGCCGTGATGACGGCCGTGAAGCCCTTCGCAGTCGAAGACAGTTCCGCAGAGAGCGCCTTGCGCTGGATCGTGTTCATCTTCCCTCCATGATGCGCCGCGCCGCGGCCTCGTTCCGTGCGAACTCCTCCGGATTAGCCGCGATCGCTGCGGCCTCCTGCTCCGCGATCGCCTGCTCGAGCTCCGCCTCTCCCTCCTTCAGGATCTCCTCGAGCTCATCGTCGAGCCTCGGTTGGAGAGAACATCGGCAGTTTGGATGGAGCGGAGGACCGTCGATAGACTCATAGTCCGCGACCATTGTTCCGCCGTCCTTCCCTTGGATCTCGCTTCCCTGAGCATAGAAACTGTCGTCGATTCCGACGGCGTTCTTCGAGAAGGCATCGGATGCGGCCTCGCAGAACTCGCACGGATCCGGAGCGAGGAGCCAAGTCTTCCCAGTGACGACTCCAGACGCCTTCCATGCCTCGACTTCGGCTCGCCGGCTCGCTCGCTGCGCCTCGGTCCTCGCGATCGTCAAGGCGCGGCGCTTCGTCTGGCGCTCTGCGTCGCCTTCGGCCTGCGCCCACTCCTTCACGCGGTCCGCGAGTTGCGGGATCGTCTCTCCATTCGCGACTCCGTCTCCGAGGATCTCGCGGAATCGGATAGCCGTGTATCCGTTGACAGCGTTCGCCGCACGGCTCGCCAGACGGATCGACTCTGTCCGCGCATACGCGCGAAGGTCGTCGCCTCGCTTGTCGAAGGTGACCGGAAGCGCAGAGAGCTTCTCGAGGGTCTGCCTCCCGACTCCGATTCCGGCGTTGAGCGCATCCTCAAGATAGGGCCTCAGAGCGTCGACGACGGCCGTATTCCATCGCTTCGAAGCGAGGAGAGTCTCGACTTCCGCGACGAGATCCGCCGTCGGAAGCGGTGCAGATCGGATCTTCTCGAGGACGGCTCGAACCTGCCGATCGAAGATCCGCGCGACGGATGATCCGATCTCGTCCTCCTGCTTCGTGATCTTGTCGAACTCTCGAGCGGCGTCGCGCTCCGACGCCTTCGTCAGGATCCAAGGCGTCTCGACCTCATCGGACTCGATCGCCTTCTTCCAGATCGCGTCGAGGCTTATCCGCTTCGCGTCTGACTTCTTCGGATGTCCCTCGGGGAGGAGATCGAAGTCCGTCGTGTAGTCCGCGTCCTCTGGCTTGCCGTTGCGAACGAGATAGAGGAAGGCGTTCACGCGGGCGAGCGCCCACTGCTCGCGGCCGACGCCTGTGCGATGACTCGTCGAGAACGCGCCAGCGCCGCGACGATAGACGGCCTTCAGCATCCCAAGGTCGATCTTCATGCCGCGATGCTCGCCGTGCTCCGCGTTGTGCTCGTCGACCTTCGACTTGAGCGCTTCCTCCGTCGCCTCGCTGATCTCGATGCCTCCGCGCGATCCGCTCGCCGATCCCTCCGGGTTGCGATCGCTTCCGGAGATGCGCTCGGATGGCTTGGCCGGCGGATCGCCTCCACCGTTCTTCTCGCAGCATCCGCAGGACTTCCTCTTGCGCTCAGTGTTCCGCTCGCGCTCGCGATTGAACTCCTCGACCTTGCGTCTCGCCCATGCCCAGCCGTCATCGCCGCCCCATCCGTTCCAAGCCTGCCAGCCCTTTCCCTGCTCGTCCCAGGTGCTGCCCTGCTTGTCGACTTCGTGCCGCTCGAAGTACGCGAGCATCCGGCGGATCGTGTCCTCAGACAGGGAGACGCGATTCGCGAGGTCGCGAGCTCGAGCGATCCCGACGGCGGTCATGCCGCGCTCGGACTCTGGCTTCCGTGCGCGGACCTCGAGCGCTCGCCGCGCGTTGTCCGCGACACCCTGCGGAGGTCGCGTGTCGATGTCGCCGAGCGCCTTCGTCTCAAGATCGTCCGCGTCGACGGCCTTCGCGCCGAGGCCGAGCGACATCGCGGCCTCGGTCGCCGACTTTCCATCGCTGCACATTGAGTACGCGATCGCGACGGCTTGATCCTGCGGGTATCCCTCAGCGATCAGCGTTCCGACCTTCCCGGAAACGCAGTCCGAGAGCGCGTCCTTGCGCTCCGGCTGCGGGAGGGGAGCTTCTGGAACCGGCTCGAAGGTGAGCGCGGCGTTCTGTGTATCTCCTGCCGATGCGAGGCCGAGCGGCGCTGCCGGCGCAGGACCTCCGAGCGGCTGTCCGTTGACGAGGAGCGCGTCCGCCATCGGATCCTCGACTGCCTCGAGGCCCTCGCGCATACGCGCCTCGTTTGCCGTCATGATTCCGCCGGCCACCATCGAGCGCATCTTCTCGAATGCGAAGCGCTCGTCCTCGGAGACGGGATTGTCATACGCGAGGAATGCATCGTCCTCGATGCCGAAGAGCGGGAGGAGATTCTGATTCAGCGTCTCCTCGTCCATGCGAAGGAGCGGCAGAATCGTCGTCTGCTTCCATGACGCGAAGCCGACCGTCGCGCTCGCGAGGTTCGGATCGTTCGCCTTCAGCATCGACACCGGGACGCCGAAGACCGCGGCGATCTCCTCGACGATCTGCTCGCGGCCGGCGAGATCCTTCGGGGGGAACGACAGCGGCTTGAGGTCGACATCCGCCGTCGTCGTGAGGAAACGTCCGGTCCGCTTGGTCCCTCGGAGCTTCTCGTCGATCGAGACCTCGAGGCGCTCGAGCTCGTCATCGTGCGCTGGAGACTTCACGACGAGGAGATAGTCCGGCCGCGCCTTGTTCTGGAAGAAGGCGTGATCCATCTCATGGAGCGCCTCGTTCGCCATCGTCGCGCCCCATGCCGCTTCGACCTTGCCGATCCCGTAGTAGACATCCGCTGGATTCGGACGCTTGAAGTGGATGACTTCGTCGGGAGCGAATTGGTTCACGCGCTTCTGCTCTTCCGAGGATCCGTATCGGTATCCCTTGACGAACGGATCTCCCGGCTCCTGCCCGGGCATGATCTCGACATACTGCGAAGGCATCGTCCAAAGCTCTACCGGAATGCCGAGCTTCTGGTCGATGACCGGATGAAGATAGGCGTTTCCTGTGAGCTCGCCGTACAGAGTGCGAAGGACGGCCGCGTCGAAGCCGTTCTGGTACGGGTTTACCTTCGAGAGCAGCGTGAGGATCGGATGCGCATCCTCGACGACCTCATAGTTGTCGCCATATTCCGCTGCCTTTCCGAGCGCGTATCGGCTCGGGATCTGCTCGAGGTCTCCCGCGAGATACGCCTTCACGCGGCGCTTTGCCTTGCGAGTGTGCCAGAGCTTAGTCCCGGCGCTCTTCGACTTCACATAGAGGCGAAGCGGCTGCGACGCGACGGCGACGGCGTTGAGATTCGCCGCCGCATAGATCCACGACCTATAGGCCGCGACTGCGGATGACATCACGAACGGAGGGCGCTTCGTGTCCGATCCTCGGAGGACCGTCATCGTCGACTGCATCCATCGCTCGTTCGTGAAAGCCGCCTTGATCCGTGCGAGTAGGTTCATCATATGACTTTCACCAGTAACGGCCGGCGAGCGCGACGCGCGAGGACAGCCAGCGCGAGAGCGCAGACTCCGTCGTCGTGACCTACCGTCGCCTCGTAGGAGACGGTCCTTCCTGAGTATCGGAAGCCAAACGCCTCGAGTTCACTCCGGAGCCATCCGTCGGGGAACCGGATCTCTGCCGTCGAGATCGCGATCTGCAAGCCCTCCATCAGCTGCTGTTTACTCTGGCTTGTGAACTTGAATCCCTCGACGCGACGGCAGACCTTGCGGAGATCCTCGACGATCGGATCGCCGACGCCCGTCGAGTCGATCTGCGCCGGCTTGTCTCCGATCATCCGCGCGAGGCGCTCGCGCGTGACATTCCAAGGCGACTGCCATCGCTCGAGCCGGCAGACGCGCCCCTCTGCGTCGAGTGCCGCTGCAACCGTGAAGTCCTGCGACTTCGCGAGGTCGACTCCCCAGCACTCCGGAGGAGCAGAAGACATCGGCGCGAGACAAGATCGGATCGCGTCGAGGCCGAACGGATTCCCGCCATCCTCGGCAGGGACGCCCTCGAACTCCTGCGCGAAGACCTCGGGCGGAAGCGCTGCTCGAGCTGCCTCGATCTCGTCCGCCGGGAGATGCGGATTCTGCGACGAGCCGATCCGGAAGGCTCGCCATTGTCCCGAGGTATCGCCTTCCGCCTCGAGATAGAGCCGATGGAAGTCTCCGGTGCCTTTCGGAGTGCCGAGGAAGAGCGCTCGGCCGCGCCTGTCTGCGAGCGTCGCTCGAGCGGCGTTCCTCCACCATTCGAGCAGATTCGGAACGAAGCCGGCCTCGTCGACGACGAGAAGATCGTAGTCCCGTCCGCGGCCGGCGTCGCTGTCCTCAAGCGACCAGAAGTCTAGCTCTCCTCCGGTGCGGAACTCCATCCGCTTCTCAACGCGATCATGCCGCAGGATGAGCGGCTTTAGCGCTCGCTCGAATGATCGGACCGGATTCGCGAGATACTTGTACGAGGGAGCGAACCAGCCACATTTCCTCGCAAGTATGGCGTTTTCGATCCCGAGCTGGATCCCGAATGTCGTCTTCCCCCAACGCCGTCCGATCTCGAGGATCGAGAACCGCGCGAGGCTTCGATATACCTCGCGTTGCGACGGATGAAGGACCGACTCGAGGCTCGGGATCTTCACTTTCATCCGGTCGTTCCAAGTACATCCGATGCGCGCGAGGCTCACGACGAGGCGCTCGTCGATCTCGACTGGCGGTCGGCCTTTAGGCACGGACGGCCTTCTTTCCCGTAAGCGTCTCCCAACGCTTGACGATCACGTCGCAGTAGGCCGGCGAGATCTCCATCCCGTAGCACTTGCGGCCGAGTTGCTCGGAGGCGATGAGCGTAGTGCCTGAACCGAGGAATGGATCGTAGACGAGCGGTGTATCGTGGTTTCTGATGGCGCGAGCCATGCACTCAATCGGCTTTTGCGTGGGGTGATACTCGTTTCTGCTTGGCTGGTCGATGTCCCAGACCGTAACCTCGTTACTCGGGCCGCAAAATTTGGCCGAGTCCCGCACGGCATACAAACACGGCTCGTGCTTCTGGCAGTAGTGCGCGCTCGGTGCGCCATAGTGGGCCTTGAGTTTGTTCCAGACGATCAAGGCCCGAACCTCAAACCCGGACTTCCTGATTGCAGCGTAGACAGGTTCGGCGTATCGAACTGCGTGCCAGATGTACCAAGCGCCAGATGGAACGGCGTTTAGTGCCGCAGACAATCCCGCGTTGAACATATCGGTTGTGTCATCGCCATTCAGTTTTTCCCGCTTCTTGGCGTTGACCTGACCGCCTTCATAATCGACGCCATACGGCGGGTCTGTCACCATTATTCCGGCTTTCGCCCCATTCATCAGCCGCTCGACATCCTCGGCCTTCGTCGAGTCGCCGCATAGCAAGCGATGCTCTCCGAGGAGCCAGAGGTCTCCCGGCTTCGTGATCGGATCGGCCGGCGGCTCTGGAACCTCGTCCTCCTCGACTTCGGTCGGAGCCGTCAGCGCCTCGATCTCCTTCATGTCGAAGCCTGTCGCGACAGCGAGTTCCTCGTCCTCGATCTGGACTCGCTCGGTCTTCATGCGACCTCCTCAGGCTGCGCCTTGCATCGCTCGAGGAACGCGATCTTCTCGAACGCCTCCGACTCGTACT
>RFQY01000381.1 GCA_009924775.1 Paracoccaceae bacterium
TGAATCTAAATTGTGAGTAAAATTCCAAGTAGCACTATTACTAAAGGAAGCACTTACACTATCACTATTTAATAGTCTTAGAGCTACACTTGCTGTTAATGCTTTTCTGGACCAACTACTTGTAAAAGGATATGTACTACCTGTATGTAAGAAACTGTAACTACTACTAAAAATTCTTACACCAGCTCTAGTTGCAATAGCAAAACCACTACTAGATACAGGAAATTTTAATCTAGCAGTATTTGAGTTATCAAGTATAATACTTTGTGGTATAATTTGATTGTATAATGTATTATATGCTTGTATTATTACAGTACGTTCACCCAGATTATGTGTAAATGTCCAAGTAGATGAATTATTGAATGATTGAGTTACACTATTACCAAAGTTAAAAGCATAACTTGCACTTATTACATTTGTAGCCCAACTACTGGTAATTGGATATTTACTACCAGTGTATAATTTTGTACCACTATTGATAGCCCAACTGCTTGTTATTGGGTAAGTACTGCCTGTATATAACTTTGTACCACTATTAATAGCCCAGCTACTAGTGATAGGATAAGTACTACCTGTATATAATCTGGTACCGCTATTAAGTGCCCAACTACTTGTTATGGGGTAGGTACTACCTGTATATAATAAAGTACCTGGTGTAGCGTTTAATGCGTAACTGGCGGTTGTTGATTTATATGCGTAACTTGCTGAAATAGCTCTTCTTGCGAAGCTTGCCGTCACTGAAGGAGCTGTTAATAAGTCTCCGAGAATTATTTTTCTACTAGAACCGGAAAGAAAACTACTGGTATCGTTTACATCAATTATGTACAGAAAATCGTCAAACGACGCTGTATATAATTGTGGTAGATCTGTAATTCTCATTCTTTAATAAATATTAAATGTTGTTATAGATCTATACTAAATCCATATTGATCTACTAATGTACCGCCACCTTCAATTGTAGCTTCTACCCATTCAGCGGAAGTAGCACTTATTTTACGTTCACTATTGGAACAATTTAGTATAACGGGAATACGCCAATTGGAACCTGTATCATATTGATATACCGGCCAATTTTTTGTAATAAAACTTGCTCTATAAGGTGTATTATAATCATAATTTGTTTCGTATAAACCAGGATTTGAATTGCCAATTATTTGAAATGATAGATCTTGTGTAAAATCAATTATGCTTTGGGTAACATTACCACCCACCATGTAATAAACTATATTGATTTGATTTACATAATTAACCGGCGAATCATTATTAAATGTAACTTTAGAAGCACTACTATATGGACCGAATCCAATTGAACTGGTACCAGTATCTACTTTTGTATATTCATTTGCAACTATATCTAAAGAACCCGTAGTTTTTACATCTTTATTTAAATCAGTTACATAATTTAGATTTG
>RFQY01000382.1 GCA_009924775.1 Paracoccaceae bacterium
AACCAGGGCCGCGCCCCCACAGCCCCCGCCGGGGCCCGGCATAACGGCGTGTCGCGGCCTGCACCTCAAGCAGGGGCGCACCCAGCTGGCCACGGTCGGGGCGCGCAGGCACATGCCCCGACGCCGCCAGCAAGGCCTGTGAATAGGGGTGGCGCAACTCAGAAAACAGCTGCGCAGCCGGCCCCTCTTCCACCACTTCGCCTTGGCGCATGATCACGATCTGATCGGCCATATCGGCCACCACGGCCAAATCGTGGCTGATCAGCATCAGCCCCATGCCATCTTCTTGCACCAAACGCCGCAGCAAAGACAAAATTTCGGCTTGGGTGGTCACGTCTAGGGCGGTTGTCGGCTCGTCCGCGATCAGCAGGCTGGGGCGCAGGGCAATGGCCATGGCAATCACCACACGCTGGCGCTGCCCCCCGGATAATTCGTGCGGATAGCGCCCCATCGGAAACGTCTCGGGAGGCAATTCGGCGCGGCGCAACGCCTGTGCCGCGCGCGCCATTGCAGCCGTGCGGCCAATGTTTTCGTGCACCATAATGGTTTCGGCCACTTGCTGGCCAATCGGGTGCAGCGGGTTCAGCGCGGTCATCGGTTCTTGAAACACCATTGAAACCACGCGCCCACGCAGCTGGCACATCTGCGCCTCGGTTTGGGCCAGCGCGTCTTGACCCTGCAACAGCACACGGCCACGGCATGTGGCCCCAACCGGCAATAGCTGCGTCACAGCAAATGCCGTCATCGATTTGCCCGAACCGCTTTCGCCAATCACCCCCAAGATTTGCCCAGCATCAAGGCGCAGCGATACATCACGTAAGATCTGCACGCCGCCGATCTCTAGGCTCAGCTTGTCGATCTGCAGCAAGCTCATCTCAGCCTCCGCAGCCTTGGGTCCAACATATCGCGCAACCCATCGCCCAACAGGTTCAACCCCAAAACCGTCAACAAAATTGCCATGCCGGGAAAAAAGGCCATATGCGGCGCAAAACTAACCATGGTTTGGCTATCGGCCAACATACGCCCCCAGCTGGGCGTGGGCGGTTGCGCCCCCAACCCCACATAAGACAGGCCCGCTTCGGCCAAAATGCCCAGGCTAAACTGGATCGTGCCCTGCACAATCAACAGATTGGTCACATTGGGCAAAATATGTTCCGCGCTGATGCGTACCGCGCCCTTGCCCGCCACTTGCGCCGCCAAAATAAAATCGCGCGTCCACAAAGACAGCGCGCCAGACCGCGTCAGCCGGGCGAAAACCGGTATGTTGAAAATACCAATCGCAACAATCGCGTTTACGGCCGAGGCCCCGAATATTGCGGTGATCATGATGGCAATCAACAACGAGGGGAAAGCAAACACCAAATCATTGCCCCGCATAATGGCCTCGTCCAGCCACCCGCCATGGCGCGCC
>RFQY01000383.1 GCA_009924775.1 Paracoccaceae bacterium
AGAGTTCGAGGCCCCAGCGGAGTCGCTCGCCCGCTGGGGTAGCGTAAAATCCAGCGTCGCCCCGATGTCGCCGATGGGGGGAGACAGCAGATCGAGCCAGCGGGCCAGGAGTTGATCCCCGGCGAGGCTCCAGGTCTTGACCGGCACCCCGGCCGCCTCCATCTGCGCCAACGCCCAGGCAGCGGCGGTGTCGATCGACGTGCGGGGCGGGCGCAGGGCGCGGAGCTTGTCCTCGGCGGTGGCGATTGCGAGGCGGGCGGCGCGAACGTCCCTACTCGCCTGCGCGCGCTCCTCCGCCGACAGCGTGGGGGTGCGGGCGTAGGCCGATGCCTCGCGCAGCTCCTGCTGTGCGGCGTCCAGCTCGGCCTGTGCGGCGGACTCCCAGGGCGGGCGGGGCCAGCAGAGGGCGACAGCGAGGGCCTCCAGGCCGATCCGGGTCGGCCCATCGGCAGAGAGGTAGCCGCGCGCCAGCCAGAGGCGGGTGGCCACATCTGGCTCGGCGAGGATGATGTTCTTGTCGGCAGTGGTCGACATGGGGTGCTCCTACGGGTGAGACGATCAGCCGACGGTGATGCCCTGGTAGCAGGTGCCGGAGAAGCTCCAGGTGTTGCCTTCCTTGCTCTCCGTGAACTTGGCGACCGTGCGGCAGTTGTTGAGGGTGTAGGTGTTGGTGCTGCCCGTCTGGTCGCCGTCGGAGTAGATGGTGGCCGACCAGGAGATCTGCTTGTCGTCGCCCGCCACCAGCTCCAGGAAGCTGCCTCGGTTGTAGACCGGGAGCGCCTCGACGCCGCCCTCCTCCAGCCCATCGAACGTGAAGTCACCCGGGCCGGGGCCGATGGTGCGCGTGAGGGGAGAGCCAGCCGCGTCCTTGAACTGGAGGCTGACGTGCTTGCGGGTGGTGACGGGCATGGTGGATCACTCCATCAGGTACAAGGCGGTGAGGTAGACCTCGACGAGGACCCATTCCTCGGAGGTGCCGACGATCCGGCGGCTGCAGAAGCGGCTGGCGTCGAATTCGACGGTGAGATCGGTGCTGTCATCCCACCCGCTGATCAGGTGGTTCCAGAGGGCGACAGCGGCGGCGGCGGAGCGATCCCAGTCCGAATTCTCGGGACCCGTGGCGCGCAGTGGGTAGAGGAACCGGACGACGAGGGGACAGGCCACGCGGGTATCATCCACGCCGGGGCGGGACTGGATCATGCCGAGGGTGCGGTCGTCCACCGTGAACGCCAGCGGCGCCAGGGTGGTCGGCGAGAGCTCAGGCATGAGCGGGCGCTTGGACTCCACCCAGGTGATCCCGGCCAGTGCGAAGGCGGCGTCCGCGTAGGCGCTGGTGGGCGTGAGCGCGAGGATGCGATCCCGGATGGCTTGGCGAGCGGCGGCGGGCGTCATCAGAATTTCGCCGACAGG
>RFQY01000384.1 GCA_009924775.1 Paracoccaceae bacterium
AGGGCGAGCGGGTCTTGGGTGCCTGACTTCGGGTAGCAGACCGAGCCGGAGCGGAGTTCGATGCAGCGCTTCCCGCCGGAGACGTACCCGCGCACCGGATCATAGCGGCACCGCTCGGCGAGGACGCTGCCCGGTTGCAGCTCGCGGAGTTTGCTGCTGATCTTCGGCCAGTCGCCGTCCATGTCGGGCATGACGATCCAGCCGAGGCGAGCCGGGGGCGCGGGGGCGTAGGGGTGCGTCCCCGTCATCGCCCACCATGCCTCGGCGGCGCCTGCGTACGACTTCCCCACCTGATTGCCCGCCTGGAGGCGCCGGTAGCGGGCCGAGTGCTGGTGGAACGCCCGCTGCCCCGGCGACATGCCACCCGAGGCGGGAGCGCCCCAGGTGTACACATCGAGGGGGGTCATGCGGGCGGCAGGGTGCATCCCTACACACCCCCGCAGGCGATGGCGCTGTTGGCCTGCCACCGGGCCTTGACCAGCTCCGCCTCCGCGATCCCGATCAGCCAAGTCCGGTTCTTGTTGGTGGCGCCGTCTACCGGCGTCGCGGCCTCGTTGTAGGCGTTGCGGGCGAGGCGGACGCACCGGATGGCGGCGCTCTTGTCGGCGCTGTCGGGGGCGAGTTCGTCAATCAGCACCGCGAACGACTCGCACTCCTTGTTGATGAGATGGTAGAGGGCCGCCCCGACGAGGTTCTCGTAGAACCCCTGAGTGATCGACAGGTGGACGTTGCGCTCCTTCTCGTGGATCGCCTTGTACTTCGGCGCCGTTTCCGTGGTGGGAAAGTGGTAGGTGAACCAGTTGTCTCGCTGCGCTTTGGTCATCGGCATGTCTCGCTCCAATGGGGACACCGGCCCCCTGCGGAATCAAGGGGTGTCGCTCCCCGGCGGCTCGGTGAGCGCCAGCCCCAGGGCCGCAGCCTCGCGCCGCACCCATGCCTCGCGCTGCGCCCGCGTCGGCTCGGCAGACACCGGGGCAGGCGGCGCGTCAGAGGCACCACCACCCGCCCTGGCGTGCGCGGCGATGGCGGCGAGTTCGTCAGGGTCGCGGAACGGGGTGCGCAGGGCGCGGCAGGTCAGGAGGTACACCTTGAGCGCGGCGGCGGACTCGGTTTCGGGGTTTGCTATGATGTCCCCTGCCTCTTTGGGCGCTCCAAAGGCAAGGCGGCGCAGCACCGCGTTTTGCTTGGCGCGGGCCGCCTCTACCTTCAGATAGAAGCCGCGAAGCTCGTTCTCTGCCGCTGTCAGGGCACTGCCGCCCTCCCACTTCTCATCTGCGGCGCGCCCGTCACGAAGGGCGTACTGAACCGCAAACCGGGAGATCCCCACCTCCATGAACGCATCCTCAGTCGTCTGCTTCCCCTCGCTGATCGCGGCCAGGACGCTATCAAGCGTTTCGGCAGAGATGCGGC
>RFQY01000385.1 GCA_009924775.1 Paracoccaceae bacterium
ACCAGCGTGTAAGCCAGGCTATAGGCCGCACCGACGTTCGAATTTTCAGATTCGAAAAACTTGTTGTAGATGGATTGGCTAAACCATTCCGCCTGCAGGCCACGGCTGATAATGCGCGGCACGGAAAACGCCCCCGCCGCCAGCATGAACGTGGCAATCGCCCCCACCGCAATGCCGGGTTTGGCATGCGGGATGATCACCCGCCAATGCAACCGCCACGTCGAGGCGCCCAAATCCTTTGCCGCCTCGATCTGGTTGCGGTCCAGCGTGGCCATGACGTTATACATGGGAAACACCATAAACAGCACATAGGTGTACACGATGACCACAAAAACCGTGGCAGGAAAGCGTTTGAACTGAATGGGCGCGTCGATCAGCTGCAGCCACTGCAGCAAGGTGTTGATCAGCCCGTTGTTGTCGATAATCACGCTCCACGCGTAAACGCGCATCAATTCGACAATCGCATAGGGAATAACCAGCCCCAAAAACAGCCACACCGCCCGTTCCGGGGTGCTGGCCAGCGCCACCTTATAGGCCATGGGGTAGCACAAAACCAAGGCCAGCGCCGTGGCAGCCACAGCAAAACTTAGGGTGCGCACCAGCGTGATCAGGCCGATACGTTCATAGATCATCCCCTCTTGCTCAAATCGTAACCCGAAGAGGCCCAAAGCACGATTGGTCCATTTGCCATCTTCGATCTGCTTTTGATTGGCCGACAGCGGGATCATCCGCGCCGCCGCAAGCCAGGCGAAATTATCCAGCGTGTAGGGGCTGGCGTTGGCCTCGCGCTGTTTGAGATCTTCAAACAAGGCTCGCGCGCGGATGGCTATATCGTTGGCGGTGGCCTTTTGTTGGGCCAAGGGCGCGGCAGGATCAACGGCCAAGCTGGGCAGCCCATAGCTGGTGTCTAGCCATGCGGGCGGTTCATCACGGTCGCGCACCAGCGCGCGGTGGGTATTGGCGCGGTCGCATTGCAAAATATAGGGCCGCGCCCCCCCAACCCGGGGCTGACTGGCCGATGGCACCGCCATGCCCGAAGCCGACGGCACCGCCATGCCACCGCTTGCTTGGCCGGTGGGCGCGGGCGCGGTTTCGTAGGTTTGCAACACCGACACGCATGTCTGCGCATCGCGCGACAGGCTTAGCGCCACGGAACTGTCCAGCGCGCGTTTGGGCGCGGTGATCGCGCGCTCTAGCATGCTGAGCTGCGGCAACACGATCAGCATCACCGCCCAAAGCACAACGCAGGCAAAAAACAACGCGCTTAACCCGCGGCCATAGCCTTGTAACAGCCCGTTCATTGCGCCGCCAATTCTTGGCCCGTGCGTGCCAGCGGGCCCAAGGGCAAAATCACCGCCTGATCGGCCGCAAAGCCCAGCGCTTGCGTCGCATCCCCCGACAGCTGCGCCG
>RFQY01000386.1 GCA_009924775.1 Paracoccaceae bacterium
CCACCCTAAACCCCATTGCGGTGTCACCCCGGGGGCGCCGCTGGATGGCCCGCATCTGGGCTATGTTCAAGGCCCCGAAGACCTGTGCCTGCGCCCCGATGGCAGCCCTGCGCGGATCGACAAGGCCTATACTTGGGAAAACCCGATGTCAGCCCATGGGCTGATGCATATGGTCATTTCCAACGCGCATGCGGGCGACCCCTATAAAATCGACACGCTGTTTATGTATATGGCCAACATGTCGTGGAACTCTTCCATGAACAGCGGTGGCGTGATGCAAATGCTGACCGACACCGACGAAAACGGCGATTATGTGATCCCGCGCATCATCTATTCCGATGCCTATTCTTCGGAAATGGTGGCCTATGCAGACCTGATTTTGCCCGACACCACCTATCTGGAACGCCACGATTGCATCAGCCTGCTGGATCGCCCGATTTGCGAGGCCGACGCCGCCGCCGATGCCATCCGTTGGCCGGTGATCGAACCCGACCGCGATGTGCGCGGCTTTCAATCGGTGTTGCTGGATTTGGGCCACCGTTTGGGCCTGCCGGGCATGGTGGCACCCGATGGTAGCCCCGCCTATGCCGATTACGCAGATTATATCGTCAATCACCAGCGCAAGCCCGGCATAGGCCCCTTGGCTGGCTGGCGCATCGGCGGCGACGGGCGCGGGGCGCCCAACCCAGAGCAGCTGCAAAACTACATCGACAATGGCGGCTTTTGGCTGGCCCATGTGCCCGCCGGGGCCAGCTATTTCAAGCCATGGAACGCAGAGTATCAGAACTGGGCCGTGGCGATGGGCTTTTACGACAGCCCCCAGCCCTATCTGTTTCAGCTTTACGTCGAACCGCTGCGCAAATTCCAACGCGCCGCCGAAGGGCACGGCCCGCACCAACCGCCAGATCACCTGCGCGGGCGCATCCGCGAAACGCTGGATCCGCTGCCCATCTGGTACCCGCCCTTTACCGATGCGCAGGTGGATACCGATGCCTTCCCCATCCATGCGCTAACCCAGCGCCCAATGGCCATGTATCACAGCTGGGGCAGCCAAAATGCGTGGCTGCGCCAGATCCATGGGATGAACCCGCTTTATCTGCCCACCAACCTATGGCAGCGCCACGGCTTTGGCGTGGGCGATTGGGCGCGTGTCACCTCGCCGCATGGGGAAATTACCGTGCCCGTGGCCCATATGGGGGCGCTGAACCCCAACACGATCTGGACATGGAACGCCATTGGCAAACGCCGGGGCGCATGGGCCTTGGATGAAAAAGCGCCCGAAGCCACGCAAGGGTTTTTGCTGAACCATCTGATCCATGAATTGCTGCCCCCCAAGGGCGATGGCCTACGCTGGGCCAATTCCGACCCGGTCACAGGCCAAGCGGCATGGTTTGATTTGCGCGTGCAGA
>RFQY01000387.1 GCA_009924775.1 Paracoccaceae bacterium
GGCCGCGATGCCAAGACCTGCCATGGGGAGATAGGCGCGCATGCCGGGAAGCGCCTGTTCGTAGGCCTTCATTGCCAAGGTTTCTGATCCGGTTCTCGCTAGGGCATCCGCGTAAGCTTTTTCGGCAGCAGGTTGACCAGCGGCTTGGATGCGAGAGGGCACGATCCTGTCGAGGGTCTTGTCCACAAGGGAGCCGATGCCTCCTCCGCCTCCGCCCGCAGTGGGAGCCTGAGTCATAGCCGGCGCAGTGTACCCCCCTGCTAAGGAAGGCGCAGCGGCGGCCATTGGCGCCGGGCCTCCCGCAAGCGACTGTTGCACCCCTTGTTTAATGCTCTGTTCGAACGGGGACAACGCCATGGAAGGAGGCGTAGCGAAAGGAGAGGAGGGGGCAAAGGCGGGCGCTGCTGCAGGGGTAGAAGGCAGGGGAGCGGTTTGAAGTCCAGCGCGCGTATCGACCGCTGGGAAAGAAGTCGCTTTAGGAGCCCCCCGGAAGGCATCCGCTCCGCGAACGACCGCCGTCGTAGCTCCTGCCGTCAGGCCGCCAATAGCTCCAGCTTTGAGGGCCTGCTTAAGGTTTCCTCCCGCTAGCAGCGTGGACCCCGAGCCTCCGATAAAGCCTGAAATGGCCGCCGTAGCCGCAGGAGCGCTTACGCCTAACGCAGAAGCGGCAGCGGGTCCAAGAAAGAAACCAAGGGCCACGGTTGTTACGATTTTACCCACGGTGCTGCTGGCAAACTTTTTCACCGCTTTGCCAATCGACTTGAACATCTTCTTCAAGAAGAATTCCGGCGCGCCAGTCACCGGGTTAATCGTGCCGCTGCCCCCGTAACGGCGCAGCATTTGGGCCTCGACAGGGCTAATGTGGGCAAGCATGGTGTCGCCGTGACGGCCGGCAGCAGCCATTTCGCGAACCATAGGTTTGAGGCTGGCAATGCCTCCACGGGCAAAGCCCTGCGGTGGCATCATAGGCATTGGCTCGCCCATGCCCTGTGATCCAAGCTGATCTAATGCCATGTTGAGCGCGGCAAAGACGCTCGCATCAAAGGCTTCCGGGAGTAACTCCTCATCTACACCCATGGACAAGTACTTCTGACGGATTGCCGGGTAATTACCGGGGTCCGCGAGCACCTCATCAACCATGGTGCGCAACATGTCAATAACTTCGGGCGCTACATTCAGAGAGGCCAGTTCGCGCTTGAACTCAGCGACCGCCACCGGGTCAGCCTGTTCGGCAGCCCCCAAAAGTTCCTGATTCACCTCAGTCGGCGAAACCTGCTGGCGCATCTGCTCAAACGCAGCCAGCTGGTCCATCGAGGGGGACGGTGGTTCGGGGGCCATGGTCCCCGGCATCATCATGTCAGCCATGCAAAGTCACCTTTGT
>RFQY01000388.1 GCA_009924775.1 Paracoccaceae bacterium
GTCGGGGTGGAAGACCCCCATCAAGATGTTCGGCGCATCGGCGGGGTTGGTCAGCGGGCCAAGGATATTGAAAATGGTGCGGGTGCCCAGCTCGGCGCGGGTGGGGCCGACATGGGCCATGGCCGGGTGGTGCATGGGCGCCATCATAAAGGCGATGCCCGCAGATTGAATGGCCTTTTCAACAACATCGGGGCCAATCATCACGTTAACGCCCAGCGCCCCCAGCGCATCGGCTGCCCCCGATTTCGAGCTAAGATTGCGGTTGCCATGCTTGGCCACACACACACCGGCGCCCGCCACAACAAAGGCCGTGGCGGTGGAAATATTCAGCGTGCCTTTGCCATCGCCGCCGGTGCCCACGATATCTATGGCGCCAACGGGGGCCTGCACCTTGTGGCATTTGCTGCGCATCACGGCGGCGGCGGCGGCGAATTCATCGACCGTCTCGCCACGGGTGCGCAGCGCCATCAACAGGCCGCCAATCTGGCTGGGCGTGGCCTCGCCTTCGAACAAAATGCGAAAGGCGGCCTCGGCTTCGGCCCGCGATAGCGGGCGCTCGCAGGCGGCGGCAATCAGGGGTTTTAGCTGGTCGCTCATGCGGGCACTTTCATCATCTTCAGGAAATTTTTCAACAGCGCATGGCCATGCTGCGAGGCAATAGATTCGGGGTGGAATTGCACCCCTTGGATGGGCAAATCGCGGTGCTGCAGCCCCATGATGGTGCCATCTTGCAGCCATGCTGTTACCTCTAGGCAGTCGGGCAGGCTGGCGCGTTCCACCACCAGCGAATGGTAGCGGGTGGCCTCGAACGGGGTGGGCAGCCCGGCAAACACGCCGCCGCCATCGTGGTGCATTTGCCCCATTTTTCCATGCACGATTTCGTGGCAACGCACGACTTTGCCGCCAAAGGCCTGCCCAATGGTTTGATGGCCAAGACACACCCCCATCAGCGGGATCGCGTGCTGGGCCGCGGCCTTGGTCAGCTCTAGGCAGATGCCAGCTTGGTCTGGGTCGCAGGGCCCGGGCGAAAGCAAAATACCTTCGGGTTTCATGGCCAAGGCTTCGGCCACATCCAGTGCGTCGTTGCGGCGCACCACGGTGTCTGCGCCCAACTCGCCCAAGTAATGCACCAAATTATAGGTGAAACTGTCGTAATTATCGATCAAGAGTAGCATCAGACCAGTCTTTTCCTTTATTCGGGTCTGGAGGCCCGCGTGTTGCTCGCGGTATACTTGTTCAGTCTTGCGCCGCAAGGTCAAGCCACGCATCGTCTGTGGTTTTGCTGAGAGATGGCGTAAAGTGGCGCAAGGATCCGGGTGGGGGCTGCCTGGGGTGCCGGTAAACAAAGGAATATTGTCCATGGTGCGCGGATTTTTTGGT